>NZ_VFWL01000023.1:0-82892 GCF_006442495.1 Mesorhizobium sp. B2-1-3 | reverse complement strand
ACAAGGACGGCACCATGATGCTGCTCGGCGACGCCAAGAAGATGACCGAGGAAATCGTCAAGGCCATGGATCACTGAGATTGATACGCCCGGCAAGGCGATGAAGCGGGAAGGGCTCCAGCCACTCCAAGCCTGCTCATTCCAACGCGGCGCAGTCTGCGGCCCTCGGCTACGATCGTCACGGTCGCATGGGTCATGACGATTTCCCACCAGCTGCTGGCGGGCGTGACGCTTGCCTTGGTCGAGTGGGGTTCCGCAATATTGGCGGCGATATGTGGGTGTAGCGAAAGATTCTCAATCGCTACCTCGTGTGGCACCCGGTTCACCGTCTGGTGGGAGTAGAAGGGCACGGGCTCTTGACACCCATACCGCACAGCCTTCTGGTCTGGCGCAGCTTTCCGGGGAACCGCCGGGTCCGGAATCGTACGTCAGGCAGACCGCTCTGCGGACTAAACCGACAGACGGATTCGGCATGCGCAAGCCGGCGTCCATTGTGCTCAAGGGTCAAGTGCGACAGGTACGTTCAATGAACCCACAGCTTACAGACTTACACTCGCTCTTGTCGTCCATGGCCGGTGCCGGACTGGCGAGCCGCGAGGCTACGCGGGGCCTTTTCGGTGAGAGCACGGCCTCGCGAGCCTCCGACCTGCACCGCCTGATCGAAGCGCAGATCGTCGACGCCGATGCCCTCGCAGGCTTCCTGTCGTCCTATTATGGCGTGCGGCTTCTCGACCGGCACCAACTCGCCGACTACAGGCCCGTCGCGCAGAATCTCTCAAACCGATTTCTTGTGGAGAACTGGATCGCGCCGCTCACGGCGCCTGACGGGAGCGCCGTCATAGGGGTTCTCCACCCTGGAGACGCAGACCCGATAGAGGCGCTGCGATCCGTTCTCGACGGTGACGTCGAGGTCTGCGTGGTTCCCGCACCCGACCTGGAATCCTGCTTGGAACGTCTTTCCGGCACCCAGGACGTTGCCCAGGCCACCGGCGAAGGAGCAACCTCCGAAGCGGCTATCGCAAGCCTGCGGGATCTCGCGAGCGGCGCGCCGGTTGTGGTTGTCGTCGACGACATCTTCCGGCGCGCGCTCGACCTGAGGGCAACCGACATCCACCTCGAACCGATGCGCGGACGGCTCGTGATGCGTTTCCGTATCGACGGCGTCTTGCGGATCATGCCTCCGCCGCCGCACGAAATGGGCGATGCGATCGTGTCGCGAATCAAGGTTCTCGCCGGCCTCGACATCACCGAGCGCCGCAAGCCTCAGGATGGTGCGATGCGCCTTCCCATCGGCGACCGCGAAGTCGAACTGCGCGTTGCCACCCTCTCCTCCATCCATGGCGAGACCGTCGTCATGCGCATCCTGCACCGCGACAGCGTCCTGCTCGATTTCGCGGGCGTGGGCCTGGATGACCAGGAACGGCAGACGCTGAACCGGCTCCTTGAGCACACCCACGGAATGATCGCCGTCGCCGGCCCGACCGGCAGCGGCAAGACGACGACGCTCGCCGCCGCGCTCTCGAAGCTAAACGATCCGGGCCGCAAGATCGTGACCATCGAGGATCCCGTCGAGTACCAGATCCCCGGCATCGTGCAGTCGCAGATCAACTCGGCGATCGGCATCACCTTCTCATCCGCGATCCGGACGTTCGTGCGACAGGACCCCGACGTGATCCTGGTCGGCGAGATACGCGACGGCGAGACGGCACGGGCCGCCGTCCAGGCAGCGCTCACCGGACACCTCGTTCTCACCACGGTCCACGCGAACACCGCGGCGGCGGCCTTCACCCGTATGCGCGACCTGGGTGTCGAGACCTATCTGCTGGTCGGCGCCGTACGCGGCATCATCTCCCAGCGCCTGTTGCGGCGGCTCTGCGATCACTGCAAGCAGGAAGGAATTCTTCCGGCCGAGACTTTCTCCTCCGACTCGCGTTACCAGGCCGTCGGGTTCTCCCAGGGCCAGAAAGTGTTCAGCGCAGTGGGCTGCGGCCGTTGCAACGGCACCGGGTATCGAGGCCGCATCGCCGTGTTCGAGATCCTGGTCCTCGAGGAGGCTATCATCGAGCTCGCTTCACAAGGAGCAGACCACTCCAGGATCGAAGCGCTCGCGCTGGAGCGGGGCATGAGCACGATGGCGCATGACGGTGCCAGGAAGGCAGGGCAAGGTCTCACCTCGCCGGCGGAGGTGCTCAGGGTCACCGGGTTTCGCTGAGCGCATCCATCCACGTCCGTGCCTGCCTCTGACCCGCGGACTGGCGGTTGGCATCGCCTCCGCAGGACTGGCCACTATTGCCCGCCACCTTCGCCTTGATAGGGCTCGATGCTTTCGCTCTCCAGGACGTAGCCCGAAGCAACTTCGCTTGAACCGTCCACAAAGGAGAGGTCTTTCCTTTCGGACTGCACGCGCATCGTGCCGGTTATCATCACGCCCTCGAACAGGGCCGCAGGCGCGTACGGAGCGGTGGATTTCAAGTAGATCACCTGGTTCGGCGGCGGTGGCGGCTCATGGATGCACGCACCGAAATAGGGGACCAGCAGGAACTCCGTCGTACCGTCCGGGTTAAAATCCAGGGGCAGCAGATAGCCGGCGATGGCTACCTGCGCCCCGTCCAACTTCTTCTCGGTGAGGGTTCCACGCCTCTCGATCTCCGTAGCCCAGGCGACGTATCGTTCGTAAAGCGCATCAAGATCGACGCCTTGCTTTGCAAGTTTCTCCCTGTCGGCGTCGACCCTTTTTTTGGCTTCGTCGCGCTGAAGGGCAAACTCTTCGCTCAACTCGCCCGACGGGTGACCTTTCCAGTATAGGACATTTCTCAGGGCCTCCTGCTGCTCAAAAGGAAGTTCGTCCGGGAAATTTGCCAGCGGTTCTGTCGGCGGGATCAGCATCTCCCATTTCAGCTGGGTTGCGGCCTCGCTGAATGCCGCGCCGCAGCCCGCGCCCAAAACGGCCAGGATGAGAGCGATGCAGCGCAACATCGACCTCGCGTTGCCGAGGAATCCGGAAGTCTTCATGTTCTCACCATCATGCCATCTGCGAGTGACATCCTGTAGGCGCGACAGGCCGGCAGGAACCCGGCGGCCATCCCGCCGATCAATATTGCCAATAACAACAGGGCATCGGTTGCGGATGGGGGCTGAATGCCGATGTCGATGCCGAACTGTCTGTCAACAAGCGGGCGGGCCACCACCAGGACCGCATAAAGTGCCGCCGTTCCTATTGCGATTCCCGCTACTGTCAGCAGTGTCGCCTCTCCGACAAGAAGTCCTGCAACCGTGCCGGGCTTTGCCCCCAGCGAGCGCAATATCGCGATCTCACGCCGTCGCTCGTTGAGCGTCGACAGGATCATTGCCGACAAGCCGAGCATCGAGGTCACCACGACCATCGCGGAGACGCCAAGCAATGCGGTCTCGGCGGTGGCGACCAGTCCCCACATCTCCTGCAAGGCGACCCCCGGCAGCACAGCCGAAAGAGGCTCGGCCCTGTACTCGTTCACGCCGCGCTGGAACCCGATGACTTGCAGGCGCGACTTCAAGCCGATGATCGCGGCGGTTACCGCCTTCGGAGCAATGGTCATCTGCCGCAGACGGTCGGCCGGTGTAACTTGTCCCGGGATCCGTGAACCGGACCGCCAGTCGACATGAATGGCCTCGATAGCCTTGAGACTGACATGGAGGGATTTGTCCACCGGCGTGCCGGTACGTGCCAGTATGCCGGACACGCGAAACGGGAGGTCGTCATGCTGCGGCCCAAGGGAGCCCGCACCGTGCGCGACAGTGATCTTGTCGCCGATGGAATAGCCAAGCCGGCTCGCAACATCCGAGCCGAGGACGACATCGAACAGGTCGTCAAAGGGTGCGCCTGCGGCAAACGTCAAGGCCTGGCCGCCGCGATATTGGAAGTGCTCGAAGTAATCCGGAGTCGTCCCGATGACGCGAAAGCCGCGATGGCTGTCGCCAAGTGAAAGCGGAATTGCCCAGGCTACCTGCGGGCGCGAAACGATGTCTTCGTAGCTGCGCCAGGTGACATTGTTGGTCGCGTTGCCAATGCGGAACACCGAGTAGAGAAGGAGCTGCATGGCACCCGATCGGGCGCCAATGACCAGATCCGCACCAGACACGGTCCCGGCAAAGCTGTCTCGCGCGCCACTGCGCACCTTCTCGACACCGAGCAGAAGCATGACGCTGACGGAGATCGAAAGGATCGTCAGCAACACCGTGATCCAGCGGTTGCGCAGCGATTGCAGAGTGAGACGTGCGACAATCATGCCCGGGCTCGGCTTTTCGACGTTGTAAGGATGTCGTTGAGCTGGATCGCCCGCGTGAAATGCTGCGCCAAGCGGCGGTCGTGACTGACCATGATCAGAGTTGCCTTTGTGGCCTCGATCTGGCCGAACAGCAGGTCGAGAAAATCCTGCTGCCGATCGTCGTCGAGAGCCGATGTAGGCTCGTCGGCGACAACAATATCGGGGGAGCCGATGAGCGCCCGCGCCGTCGCGACGCGTTGCTGCTGACCGACGCTCAGGGTGGCCGCCGTCTGCTGCCCGATATCCGCCGGAAGTCCCAGGGCCGACAAGAGGCGCCGGGCTTCGCTCTCCGCGCCTCCCGCGGCCGTTGCGCGGGCGCGACGTTCCGGCGCGAAGCTGAGCGGTAACAGCACATTGTCGATGACGGCGCCGTAGGGAAGAAGATTGAACATCTGAAAGATGATGCCAAAATGTTCCGCCCGAAACCGATCGCGCCCGCTGCCGCTCAATTCGTCAAGCCGTTGCCCGAGGACTTCCAAGCGCCCAGCTTGCGCCAACGCGATGCCTGTCAGCAAGCTGAGGAGCGTCGATTTTCCGCTACCGGATGCGCCAAGCAGCAGAAGACGCTCACCGCGGGAAACTTCGAACTCGCCGATTGAGAGGCAAAACGGGTCTCGCGCGTTCCACCTGTATTCGACGCCGTGCAAGCGCACGGCGTCCGTCGCGGCGTCCGCGTTCATCTCATCTCTCCAGATAGCGCGCCTCGCGGGACACCTCGAAAGCGGTCTGTCCATTGGCATCGACGACCGTCACGCCGAGTTTCCAGGATCCGGCGAAGCGATCGAAGAAGGGGAAGTCGAGCCACGCGGCCTGGGCAGTATCCGCGCAGGCGAGAGCATAAGTTGCTCGGAACTCGGTGTGATGGGTCCCGTGCTCTTCAGAACCCGCGGCCTCACCAGCCTCCGCGGTAGCAGGGTGGTCCTCATGTTCTTCCGTGACGACTTTGACGTCGGCGGAGGTGACGGTGCACCCTGCGGAGTCGGGCATCGCGAAGAGCTTCAAGGGTTCCTTAAGGTCGGCGAGCGCGGTCTCGACGGCGCTCTTCTGCTCCGCGGTTTCAGCTTCGTGCTCAAACCCGACAATATCCATGCCAAGGGCAGCGAGCTCCATCTCAACATTGTTGGCCTCGAAAGCGATCGCCAATGTCCCGTGTCCATGGACATGTGGTCCAAGCTCTCGACGATCTTCTTCTGCGTGCGCCGTCGAAATAACAATAAACATGCCAGCGGCAAACAACGTCCCGGTGTGGTGATGCAATCCCATCTCTGTCTCTCCAGATCGATATGGTCATTAGCCGCCATAACAAGTGTCGGCGCGTTGCGCGACCGCGAGAAGCGGCAGTTCAGCCATCCATTCAAGCTCGCGAAGGGCCGCGGATGTCGTAGTGTGAAGAGAGTTCTCTGGGGTCCGGGCGCGCCGCAGTCGCGACCCAGTCGATCGCGTAGAAGGTGAGCTCGGAAAGGACATGAACTGCCGCAGGCGCCGGCAGTGCGGCTCCCATGGAGCCGATGATGCATATGTCACAACGGCCCTGGGACTTGTCGTCGTGGTGCCCCGACGCGGGCCCTTCTCCGGATCCTGCGAGCGACCGCTCGAAGCTGGATAAGAGCAAGCCGTTTCTATGCGTCGGGCCATCGATGTGTCCGAAAGCAAATGCGATATGGAAGAGCATGCCAAGCAATGTCACCCAGGCTATCGCCTGAGATCGTCGCAGCCATTCCGGCACAGTGAGTTCGCTTGGTGTCATCCTGGAGGATGTCCTGGTTCAAGACATGTGAGGAGGCCTGCGGGGCGCGCCGCTGAAGGTCTTGAGATACTCGGCTTAGTTGATTCGTCGAGAGCGTCGTGTGCCCTGTGACGGTTGTAGCGGTGGGCGAAGGCATTGACGAAGGGCTGCCGCTTGTCGATCTGGTGCGGCAAGTCTCGCGGCAGGATCGAAGCGGCGATTTCGAGGTGTGCGTCTGGCTTTTTCTCTCGCTTCTTGCCAATGGCTGCTGGCACGTTGGCCTCCCAATCCGCGAGCATGTCTTCGAGGCATGCTTCAACGAGCTTGTTGTGGGCCCCTTCGGGCCTGCCTGCCGGGTTTCCGGACTGACCTGGCTTGAACGGCCCCCAAGGCTGTTTCGGTGCTGTTGGATCAGCCATCTTCCTCAGCGTCGAATGATAGCGATGCCGTTAAAGCGGTACGTCGATGGTGGCGATGGACGCGGTGGCGCGCCCGGCGCTACACCATCCTGGACAATTCGCCACTGATCTGTTTCGCCGTTTGACGCACCAGCCTTGCGCAGAGCTCGTGGCGCCGAGCGTCGTGCCGGTACACCGGCATGCTGATGCTGACCGCTCCGATCGGTTCCCCCGAACGATTGAAGATCGGGCTGCCGAGACAGCGGATATCCGGTTCGTTCTCCTCGTCATCGAACGCGAACCCTTGCTCGCGCGTCCGCTTCAACTCATCGAACAGCGCTTCGGGTGTCGTGAACGTCTTGGCGGTATGGCGTCTCAGATCCAGGCTCTTGATGACTTCCAACAGCCGCTGGTCTGGCAGACCAGACAGCCACGCCTTACCCACGGATGTCGAGTGAAGTTCAACCTGGCCGCCAATGCTGGTTTTCATCTGAACCCTGCTGGAGCCCACCAACTTGTCTATGTAGACCATCCGGTTGTTGCTGGGCACCGCAAGGTGAACCGCCTCATCGGTTGCGTCGCGGAGCGAAACCAGAAAATCCCTGGCGATCGTCCGCAAGTCGGAGTCCTCCCAGGTCTTGGCAGCAAGCTGGAGGAGGCGCGGCCCCAAGCGGAACGTTCCACCCTCTCCCGACTGTGTGATGAGTCCCTCCGCCGTGAGCGCCGAAACGAGACGGTAGACCGTCCCCCGGGGAAATGGCGCGCACTTTGTCAGTTGGGCAATGTCCAAGGTTCCAGGGGCATCCGCGATGATCTGCAGCACCGTGATGAACTTCGAGAACGAGGCCGCTCCCTGCACGTGAGTAGAAGCTCTCTCATCGGCTTCGTCCTGGAGCTCACTTAGGCCCATGGCGCATCTCCTTGCAAGCTTGACAACGAAACATGGTGGTACTACACGCTTTTGGACAAGCTGTCCATATTGTAGTCAGCGTCGTAGTTTCGGTTCTAGCCGTGTGATCGAGGAGGATCAACGGCAAACGCACTTGTGGCGAATTTGAATGCATCGGGACGTCCGTATCTTCCGCGAGAGGGTATGGGAATTTCTGTGGGAGAGGAAGCAGATGACCAAAAAAGGATACTGGGTTGCAATGGTCGATATCGCGGACCATGAGGGCTATAAAGAATACATTGCCTTGAACAAGGCAGCGTTCGACAAATACGGGGCGTCCTTCGTCGTTCGCGCGGGAACGAGCCAGGTCATGGAGGGCCCTCACGCGAACCGCCTGGCGGTCATCGAGTTCAAGGACTACGAGACCGCTCTCGCCTGCTACAACTCTCCAGAGTACCAGACGGCGATCAAGGCCCGCGAGAAGCATGCCAAGGCACATCTGGCCGTCGTGGAAGGTGTCTGACACCGGGAGCTCGCTCGAGACCTTCTATCATACTGGTTGGAGGGATCGTTGTCTTTACCCCTTGCGCGCTGTTCGGCCGGATGAGCAGGACAGGCTTTCATCAAGCGATTGGGCGTCCATGCCCGGCCAGCATGCTGGAAGCGCCTTGCTCTTGGTCTCCGGATCCTCGTCGGAATGGGCGAGGGTCGTTGCATGCGCGCGCAGTCTTTTTGGGAGCAGTTATGACCACACCGTTGCAGTGGCTTTTCAAGGCTTTTGACGTCTTCGTCGTTGTCGGCATGGCCGTCATCAGCCTCCTGATCTTTACTAATGTCGTGCTTCGGTACGGCTTCAGCTCAGGCATCCCGTTTGCCGTTGAAGTCTCACGTGTGGTCCTCGTCTGGATCATCTTTATGGGATCCGTGGTGGCCCTAGCCAAGGGCGCGCATCTCGGCGTCGACTCGTTGGTGGTCCGGTTGCCTCGCAGGGCGCGCTTCATCTGCTTTCTTGTTTCATATGGCTTGATGCTTTGGTGCTGCTGGCTCCTGGCACAAGGCAGCTGGTCACTCACCGTGATCGAATGGGGCAACGTCCAAGCGCTGTCGGGAATTCCCGTCGGCGCCATCTACGCCGCGGGGCTCACCGCCGCCATCATGATGGCTCTGATCCTCCTTCTTGATCTGTGGCGCTCGCTGCGCGGCATCCTGCCCGCCCCCTGGTCGGGGGTGGTGCATGTTGAGCCGCTCCCGGTCGTGCCCCTCGCGCTTGCTTCGGAGAAAACACCGTGAGCGGCTTGATCTTCATAGGTTCCCTCCTCGGTGCAATGGGCATCGGGATTCCCATTGCCTTCGCTCTGATGCTGTCGGCGGTTGCGATGATGCTGCTAATGGGAAATCTGGATGCTCAGATCCTCGCGCAGCGGCTGGTCAATGGCGCGGACAGCTATCCGCTGATGGCGATCCCGTTCTTTCTCATTGCCGGCGAGCTCATGAATGCCGGCGGCCTCTCTCGCCGCATCGTGAACGTGGCCCTGGCGCTCTTCGGTCACATACGTGGCGGCCTCGGTTACGTGGTGATCGGCACGGGCTTGCTGATGGCCAGCCTCTCCGGATCGGCAATCGCGGATACGGCGACGCTTGCCGTCATGCTGATCCCTCTTATGCGCGATGCGGGCTACACCATGGGTCGCGCCTCGGGCTTGATGGCGGCGACGGGCATCATTGCCCCCGTGATCCCGCCCTCTGTCGGATTCATCATCCTGGGCGTCACCGCAAACATTTCCATCGTCGGCCTATTCCTCGCCGGAATCGTGCCAGGGGTCCTGATGGGGCTGAGCCTGGTGGTGACTTGGTGGATCGTCTCCAGAAAGGAAACGTCGGCGGTCCAGCCCAAACTCCCGCGCAGGGACATCCCGAAAGCCATTCTGACCGCCGGTTGGGCGTTGATGCTGCCGGTGATTATCTTGGTCGGACTGCGGTTCGGCATCTTCACTCCCACGGAGGCCGGCGTTGTTGCTGCCGCCTATGCTCTGTTCGTAGGGATGGTTGTTTATCGGGAGCTGACGCCGCGGCTGCTCTTTGACGCGCTGCTCGACGCCGGTCGAATGACGGCAGTAATCATGCTGCTGGTGGCAGCCTCCGTGGTCACCGGCTTCATGATGACGATCGCCAGTCTGCCCGCCCAGCTCGTTACTCTCCTCAGTCCTTTCATCGATATGCCGATCCTGCTGATGGCCATGATCGTTCTGGCGATCTTTGTCATCGGCATGGTGCTCGATTTCGCACCTTCGATCACCATACTGGTACCCATCCTCATGCCGCTCGTAACGGCGGCCGGGATCGACCCGATCTATTTTGGGGTCATGTTCATCATGACCGCCGCGGTCGGCATGATTACGCCCCCTGTCGGAACTGTCCTCAACACGGTGTGCGGAATCAGCAAAGTTTCAATGGGGTCGGCCCTGAGAGGTGTGTGGCCTTTCCTTCTGGCCGAGATGGTCCTCATCGTGCTGCTGGTTCTGTTCCCGGCATTGGTGACCGTGCCAGCGGGCTGGTTCCATTGAGAATCCCAACCGTGGAGGAGTTAGGCTGAACATTCGACGATGGCTTTGCCCCCCATGCGAGCAGGGCCTCAACGACGACGTCGGCGGGGCCCTGACGCGGGAGGAGTTGCAGCCGCTGGCGCAGGTCCATGTCGAATCGCGGCATAAGTTCGAGTTCTTCACCTACCTCGGGCTGACCGAGGTCGACGAGGTGTACGGTGTCCAAGCGGGAAGCAGAAAGCGTGCCTTGTGGTTTTCAAGCGTCATAGAACGGTACTTTCCCGAGGCGCCGGGCGTAGGCTTGGGTTGGGTGTGTAGGTGAGCGTAGGTCGGCAAGGCAGTGCCCCAAATGCCTGTTCCGTGTGGGTTCGCAGGGGCGCGGCGGCCTGCCTCTTGGCGGTAGTGGCCGCGTGTACCTCCACTGGTGATTATCTTGGAGACGTTGCCGCGCGGCCGGATGCCCTGGACAAGGTCGCGAACGCAGATTTGAGTGCGCGCAAACCTTCCGGCGGCGGTTTTCTGTCGAGGCTCGGCTTCGGCCGCACGCAGAACAACCGGCAGGGTGAAGTATACTACGGATACCAACAGCAGCTGACTGCCGGCGAGCGCAAGTCGCTCGAGCGGCTGAGCGGCGAAAAGTTCGAGGTCAACCTCGAGGAGGCCGAGATCAAGGTCGCGGCCCGCACGGTGCTGGGCGAGGTGCTGGGGATCAGCTACTCGCTCGACCCCAGAATCGCGGGCAAGGTATCGATCACGACGTCGAAGCCTACGCCGGCCGCGGAAATCCTCACCATGTTCGAGTCCGCGCTGCACAGCAGCGGCGTGGCCATGATGCGCGAAAGCGACCGTCTGCGGCTGATACCTGCGAACGAAGCGTTCGGAGCCGCCCAACTCGATCCGGGCACCACCATCCAGCCTGGCTACGCCGTCACGGTGTTTCCCCTGAAAAACGTTTCCGCCAGCACGATCCTGCCGCTGCTCGAAAACTTCGTCGCCCGTCCCGGCATGGTGCGCGAGGATCCCAGCCGCAACGCGCTGATCTTCCAGGGGACGGCGGCGGAGCGGACTGCGGCGATCGAAGCAGCGCGCTCTTTCGACCAGGACTGGCTGGCCGACCAGTCAGTCGGCATTTTCCCTGTCAACAATTCCAGCGCGGCCACCATGATGCCCGAGCTGACCCGCGTGCTCGACATCGGGGAGGGCGGTCGCGGACGCAACACGATCAGGGTCGAGCCGATCGAGCGCAGCAATGCGATTCTGGTGGTGGCGAAGACGCGCAACCAGTTGCAGCGCGCGGCGAGCTGGATCGAGCGGCTCGACCGGATCGACGCGTCTGCCTCCAATTTGCGGGTGTACAAGGTCCAGCACCTGGAGCCACGGCGCCTTGCATCGATGGTCAACGAAATATTCAACGGCGCCCCGGCATCGTCGGCTTCGGAAGACCCGGCCTCGCAGTTTCCGCCCGGCTCGCAGGCCGACGGCCAGAATCAGGGCGCAAACGGTTCGCAGGCGGCCACTGCGACGCCGGATCAGCGCATGGCGGATAGCCTGCCGGCCCCCGCTGGCGAAACCGACCAGCCTATTCCGGGCGGTGGTGGGTCGCAAAGCGGCGTGCGCATCGCCGCGAACCCAGAAAACAACACCATTCTCATCTACGGGCGGCCCGACCAGCAACGGCTGATCGAACAGGCGATCACCGCACTCGACAGGCCGCAAGAGCAGGTCGCTATCGAAGCGACGATAGCCGAGGTCACCCTGACCAACGAGCTGCGCTATGGCGTGCAGTTCTTCCTGAAATCCAATGATATCGGCGTGGGCGGCAACCACGGATCGGTCGGCCTGTTCCAGGAAGCCAGCAAGGCCGTGCTGTCGCGAACGCTTCCGGGCTTCAACCTGCTGCTTGGCCCCGACACCGAGCCGCGCGTTGTCATCGATGCGCTGCGCGGCGTTACCGAGGTCAAGGTGCTTTCCTCGCCCTCGGTGGTGGTGCTCGACAACAAACCCGCCTTGCTGCAGGTCGGTGATGAAATACCGATCGTCACCCGCACCGCGCAGTCCGTCACCGATCCCGAAGCGCCGGTCGTCAACAACGTCGAGTTCCGCGATACCGGCGTGATCCTGAAGGTTCTACCCCGGATCACCGGGAACGGCACGATCAGCCTCGTCATCGAACAGGAGATCAGCTCGGTCCAGCGCAGCCAGGCCCAGTCCCTGACGCCGACCATATCGCAACGAAAGGTCAGCTCGACCGTATCGGTCACCAGCGGCCAGACCGTGATGCTCGGCGGACTGATCAGCGAACGCCAGCAGCGCGGCCGCGACGGTGTGCCGGTGCTTGGCGATCTGCCCGTCATCGGCGACGCCTTCCGGAGCAACCAGAACTCCGCGACGCGGACGGAGCTGATCATCCTGATCCGGCCTCAGGTCATGAAGGACGGCATGGATGCGCAACATGTGGCGGAGGAGATGCGGTCGCAATTGCGGCTGATGAACGAGCCATCCAGAAACGTGCCGCTGCGGCGGCCGGCCAAGACGATGATCGAATGAAGATTCTGAGGGCGCGGCGTCGGTCTACCGCCGCCGTCGCAGTCGCGCTCGCCGCCGCTACCGTGCCCGCTGTCATCGGAAGCCCCGCATTCGTCGTCGCGTCGACGCTTGCGCTATGCCTTCTGGCCGCGGCAATCGCGGTCCATGATCTTGCGTCTTTGCTCATTCCTGACCGCTACACGGCCGGCATCTTGGTCGTCGCGCTCGCCGACTGGTGGTTCGAGGCGAGCGATTTCGCCGCGCTGGCCTGGCGCATCGGGCCGGGGGGCGTCCTGATGCTCCTGCTGTGTCTGTTCGACGTCACGTATGGGAGGCTGCGCGGCCGCGACGGGATAGGCTTCGGCGACATCAAGCTGATCGGTGTATCCACCGTCTTGGCCGGGCTGGCCGGCGTCGGCGCCCAGATCCTGCTTGCTTCGGTCGCGGCTTTCATCTTCAGCATCATCCGCGCGGTTCGCTTGCGCCGCCCGCTCCGTGCCGCGGCGCGCGTTCCGTTCGGAACGTTCCTCGCGCCGGCACTGGTCATCATCTGGGCGTGGCTGCCCGCCGCATGGTGATCACATTGCTTGAGCCGGGGAGCGAAGTCTTGATTTCGACGCGATCGTGGCGTCACCTTTCGTGGCGAAGCATGGGGCCGAAATGGGTCTTGCGGCAGTGGGCATGAACTCGGCAACGACCCGGCGAGGTGCAATCCTCGTCAGCGTCCTGTGGATCATGATTTTTCTGGGATTCCTTGCCGTCATACTTCGCGTGCAGATGACCGGGGTCGTGGCCAGTGTGCGCGTCACGGAAGACAAGGCGTCGGCGCGCATTCTGGCGGAAGCCGGGCTGTCGCAGGCCGCGGCCGAGATCCGCGCTGGCCCGCCCGACAGTGTGGGCAAGCTGAGCGATCAGATTTCGTCCACGATCACCCTGCCGGCCGGGGTCGCTTCCATCTCTGCGAGAAATGAAGCATTGCGGATCGATCTCAACACCGCCGAGCGGCCGCTGATCGTTGGCGCGTTGCGAGCCGCCGGCGCCGCTCCCGGAACCGCGGAGGATCTGGCGACAAAGATCATCGACCACCGCGCCCGGCCGACTCCGCCGAACGGACAGCCGGCCGGTTCCGCTCCGCAGCAGGCTGGAAACGACACAAAGCTGTTTCAGACGGTCTCCGAATTGGCCGCCTTCCCGGGAATAACGCCCGACATGGCCATCGCCATCGAACCCTATGTCACCGTCTCCTCCGGCTTGGCCGGCGTTCGCCTGGAAGCGCTCGATGATGGACTGCTGGGCGACATTCCTGGCCTGCCGCCGTCGGTGCGAAAGGCGATCAAGGATTTCCACGCCGGCCGTCTGTCGCGCGAGCAACTCGATCAGTCGCTGGCGGGGGTGACCTTCAACACACTGAAGCCGGCACCGAGCTGGCGCGTCGATCTCAGGACGACCCTGCGGTCCGGCTACAGCGAATCTTTCGAGGCATTGATACTTGTATCGAACGCGGACGAGGCACCTTACAGAGTGCTTGACTGGCGTCGCGCGGCAATTGAGCTGGAATGAATGCCCGTGGATGGGGCGCGACTGGTCTCAGCAGGAGTGCCAGGCCAGCCTGGCACTCCCAGCGGAATATCCCGACCGCGGAGCATCAGAGCCCCCCGGACACCGTGATCAGGGTGCCTGTCATGAACCCCGCGCCAGGAGACGCAAGCATCAGGGCCGCGCGCGCGATGTCTTCAGGCTCCGCGATGCGCCCCATGGGGGTTGCCGCCGCAATCCTGGCTGGTCGCTCGGGGTTTCCGCCTTGTGTGTGTATCCGCGTGTTGGTGGTCCCGACACGTATGGCATTCACACGGATGCCCTCCGGCGCCAGTTCTTTCCCCGCGCCGATGGAGATGGATTCCACTGCACCCTTGCTTGCGGCATAATGCACATATTCGTTCGGGCTGCCGAGGAAGGCGGCGAGCGAAGACATGTTGATAATCGTCCCGCCTCTGCCGCCCTTGCGGTTGGACATGCGTTTCGCGGCTTCCTGTATACAGTACATGACGGCGAAGACGTTGGTCCTGAAGGTGTTTTCCAGCACCGCGGGCTGCAACTCATCGATTCTGCAGGCTTTCCCAATGATCCCGGCATTATTGACCAGGCAGGTCACTCGCCCCAGTGCATCGTCGCAGGCACTGAACAGGGCCTCGATGTCCTCCCTCTTGCCCACGTCTCCCTGTACCGCGATGGCGCGGGCGCCTGCGGCCTTGCAGTGCTCAACGACTTCGGATGCAGCGGCAGCGTCCGAAAGATAGTTTATGCAAACATCGTAGCCTTCAACGGCGAACAGCCGCGCCGTTGCGGCACCGATGCCGTGGCTTGCGCCCGTTACGATCACAATCGGTCTCACGGAATTACCTCCTCGCTCCTCCTTTGAGGGCATTCGCAGCCTAGAAAACGGTCTCAAGGATCGCGGCGTAGTCTTCCTTGGTCAGCGAACGTGGATTTGTGGGATGGCTGTGGTCTGCAATGGCTCGCTCACACACCCAATCGATGACGTGCCGGGGAACCCCCAGTTCGGACAATCTGGGCGTAATGCCAAGACTACGGTTCAACCCGTCCAGTGCATCTGCGAGCGTTGTATGTTCAAGTCCCGCCAGGCGCTCGAGGTAGTCGACCTTCTGAGCCACGGCTTGAACTTCCACGTTCCACCGAAGGACGGTCGGCATCAGGATGGCGTTGAGCGTCCCATGATGGAGCTTAGCCTCCTTGAGACCGCCCAATGCATGGCTAAGCGCATGGACGGCGCCAAGCCCCTTCTGAAACGTCATGCCCCCTTCGAGGGCACCCATCATGAGTTCGGTCCGCGCCTCCGCGTTCGCGCCGTCTGCGTAAGCGACAGGCAAAGCCTTCCAGATCCGTTGGAAGCCGTCGGTGGCAATTGCCTCGGCAGGCGGATTATAGCGGGGGGAAAGGTACGTCTCGATACAATGCGACAGTGCGTCGAGCCCTGTCGAGGCCGTCAGAGCCGTGGGGAGCCCCATCGTCAACCCCGGGTCACAGATCGCCCTGCGCGGGATGAGGTGCGGGCTGATAAATCCGAGCTTCCGGCCGTCATCCAGTGTGATCAGTGCCGCGCGTCCAACTTCGGACCCCGTACCCGCCGTTGTCGGGATGGCCACAAGCGGCGCTACCGCGCCGGTGATGCGTGCCAGCCCGCCCAGGATCGCTGCATAACGCTCAAGTTCACCATCGTGCGTGGCAAGCAGCGCCACGCCCTTTGCCAGGTCGATCGGAGAGCCTCCGCCAATCGCCACTACCCCATCGCAGCCGCCTTGCCTGTATAGCGCGAGACCGGCAGCAACTGCGCTCTCAGTCGGGTTGGAGGGAACGTCCAGGAAGATCGGCGCTGTTCTCAGGAACTCGAATACCGGACGCTCAAGCAAACCAGCGGATTTGATGCCGTGATCGCTGATCACCAAAGGGCGGGACACGCCGAGTTCGCCCAAAATTTCCGCCAGTGACTCGGCCGCTCCAAGCCCGAAATTGATATTTGTAAGGTAGTTTATGTTGTTCACGCTGCCACTCTCCTTGACATTCCGCACATGCATCGCTGCAGCCACCGCCTGGCATTCGGCACATTCGTGCAGCCGGTGAATGCGAACGCGCGACCTTTTTGGAATCGCTTCGTCCATAATATGGACAATATGCCCAAGCATTGGGTGGAACGGCACACTTGTCAAGCTCCCCCTTTTGGTTGCGGCGTTCCCGCCGCCTGTCGGTAGCTAATCAAGTTGTCCGGTTTGGTAGCACATGATCTGTCCGCTTCTGTTTTGGCGTCGAAGCGGTTCACGCGGCTTGCCTGATGGGGCAAGTGTCTTCGATTGCGGCGCCGTCAGAGCTGTAGCGAGCGATGCGGCGCGGCCCGTGAAAGATCGCGAGGGTTCCATCCGGGTAGTGCCTGACCTTGACGGTGGCTTTGACGAAGTGATGCCGGATCGGGCTCTGCGGCAGCTGCAATCGCAGCCGCGCGAAGGCGACCGTGTTGTCGCGGGCAACGACGCGCTCCTCCTCGATGCACAGGATCTGGGCCAGTTGTTGCGGGTCTGCGGCGACAAAGGCGCTGTCCTCGACCGCGGCCGGCCTGGCGAAGCGGGCATTGTGAGCTGGTAGGTAGGTCTGTGCGATGAACCGGTTGGCGGCCTCGATGTCGGCAATTCCGGCCAGCGCCAGCTCCCTCGGCAGCCGATCCTGCAAGGTGGAGAACATCCGCTCCGAGCGGCCTCGCGCTTCAGGGGAATAGGCTGGAATATGTTCGATACCCAACTCATCTGCTTACGACACGGCGTTCCCGCCGCCTTGACAAAGAGGTCGCGGGCTCCTATCAAAGTTTGGGCAGATTGACCACATTATGGTCACATCGATGGCGACCTTGGAGGACGTGGTACAGGAACCGCTGACATGCCGATTGCGCTGGAGAAACTGGCCAGCCGCCGCGAACTCGAAGCCAAAATCAAGTCCGCGGCTCACTATCGGCGCATTGCGCAATCCAAAGGCCTCCCGTGCGAAAACCCTGATTCACCTGCGGCCATTCGTGCCGGCAGTGACACCCCGAACCGGAAGGAAAGCCTTTGTCGAAACCCGCCGCCACCGTGTTGATACCAGGCTGGATGCACGAGCATGCCCGCTGCATGCTCGGAACGCATTTCAGCCTGGTCGAAACCCCTGACTGTGACATTCACGCCCGTTTGTCCCCGGAGGTGCGGGCGTCAATTCGTGGCGTGGCCTGTCGCGCCAGAATCGATCGGCAGTTCATAGACGCCCTTCCCAACCTTGAGATCATCGCCAGCTACGGCGTCGGCTACGACGCGGTGGATGCTGCCTACGCACGCAGCAAGAATATCGTCGTCACGAACACCCCTGATGTCCTGAACGAGGAGGTCGCCGATCTCACGTTGGGGCTCCTTATCAGCGTCGTGCGCGAGATACCCAAGGCGGCAGCCTTCGTTCGCGGGGGCCACTGGAAAGCATCGGACTACCCGCTTAGCCGTCTGACACTGCGGAACCGCAGGGTCGGCATCTACGGAATGGGGCGGATCGGTCGCTGCATCGCCCGACGAGTTGAAGCGTTTGGGCTTCCTGTTGCCTATCACAGCCGGCGCCCGGCGGAGGGGGTTGCGTACGACTACTTTCCTTCACTGCTGGAACTTGCCAGTGCCGTCGATGTGCTCATCTCCATCGTGCCGGGCGACCCGTCGACCGCAAACAGCGTGAATGCCGAGGTGCTGTCCGCCCTCGGGCCCGAGGGCGTGTTCATCAATGTAGGCCGCGGAACCGTCGTGGACGAGGATGCACTGATCGGCGCCCTGCGCACGGGAGCCATTGCGGCGGCCGGCCTCGACGTGCTCGCGGATGAACCCAATGTCTCCGAAGACCTGCTGGCGCTCGATAACCTGACGATCCTGCCGCATATCGGGTCCGCGTCGGTCAGTACGCGCACCGCAATGGCGGACCTCGTGGCCCAGAACGTGATCGCCTGGTTCCAGAGTGGAGCGGCGATCACACCCGTACCCTAGACAGCCTCCGATCAGCCGCCGAGGCCTCCTGCACTGTCAGCGGACGTTATGATCCATGCACGTTAACCCAACAGGCAAGCATCCGATCGACAGGCCCTGAAGCGCCGCGGTGAGGCGTTGACAACCCATTAATAGTCTGCCCAATATGCATTGTTGGACATCGCGTCCACATTGTGGATTTTTCTGATCGGTCGATGCTTGGGGTTTCGGTCAGATTCGCGGTGTCACCATCGGTCAAGCAGAAAACGGAGGAGTGACTCTCATGAACCTATGGAAAGGCGGATTGGCCGTGGTGGCCGCGCTGGCGATCGGGGCGGTATCGTCCACCGCGGCGCTCGCACAGACGGTGTTCACCTGGACGCCAAAGCCGGTGGCGCTGGCACCATACAAGGCCCCGAACAAGCCGCACACGACGATAGCCGACGTGCGCGCCAAGATTTCTCCCGCCAATCAGTCCAAGACTTGGCACCAGGAGATCGTCAGCGACGCGCACCTGCGGGCTTCATGGGTTCAGTTGGCGGTCGGTGATCAGTCGCCGGCCATGTTCATATCGGATACCCGCGCGGCCTTCATTGTCTGGGAAGGTTCGGTCGAGTTCACGATCGGGAGCGAGGCGCCGTTTACGGCCACCAAAGGCTTTATGGTCCAGGTCCCCGCGCGCACGCAGTTCCAGATGAAGAACGTCGGCGCGGTGCCGTCCTTGCACTTCGAGGTCTTCACCGCGGACGCCAAGATCACTTACCCGCAGGCGGCGGCAACCTTGCCTAAGCCGCAGCCGGGGATGACCTGGGCGTTGACGCGACAGGATCCGGGTGCAGAAGCCCTTGGGACAGGCAATTCTACTTTCAGGGATTTCCTTGCTTCGCCCTCGGGCGGCGCATTCGTAACCGCCCCTGGCTTGTTCGTTAACGCCATCCGCGGCCAGGCGTTCAACTGCAATATGCAGTCCCCCACGGCGCTCGGACACAGGCACATCAACTATGGTGAATTCTGGTTCATCATGGAAGGTCAGATCCAATACAACCTCGAAGGCCTGCCGGGCTTCGTCTCGGAGGCCGGCGACATTGTCTATGTCCCGGCCGGCCGGTGGCACTCGGCGGCGAACTATTGTCCGGGGAGTGACACGCGGATTGCCATCAATCCCTTCCCGACCGGTACGCATAACTGGCCGCCGACTGCCAGCCAGCCCAACCCACCGATGCCCCCGATCTCGGGCAAGGGATGGCTTGATTGATGTTGCCGGTGGCCCGTCCTCATCGTGAGGGCGGGCCGTTGGTCTGACCTGACTTTGGCGCGGGGGAGCATCGGCCGGGGTGTATTCGGGGGGGCGCGTTCATCGTGGCCGCAGAAATTGATCACACCGCCCGTCGGAGGCTCGTCGGCGCCGTAGCAGAAGCGGCGTACCGTCCGCTTCAGCAGCCAGGGACGCCATATCGTTAGTCTTGGCCGAATAGGCCATTCTCGTACCGCCGGTCCTGTTCCTTAGTGGTTGCAGTTCCTGCATTCTGGTTCCTTTGAACCAATTCTTGGGAGGTTGAACTATGAAGAAAGTATTGTTTCTGACTGCGGCGCTGCTGGGAGGGCTCTTGGCCGCCGCTCCGGCCATGGCTCAGAACCCGCGCCTGGGCTACGTGCCTACGGAAGACCATCCGGTCGGACAGGCTTCGCGCTATTTTGCGAAGCTGGTGGAAGAGAAGACGGGCGGGCGCATCAAGATCGACACGTTCGGAAATGGCGTGCTCGGCAGCGAGCCCGAGATGCAGGCGTCGGTTCAGGCCGGCTTCATCGATATCATGGTTGGCCCCACGCCCAACCTGGTCGGCGTCGTTCCGCAATTCATGATCTACGATCTTCCGTTTTTCTACAAGGACTTCGCCGCGGTCGATGCCGTCATGGACGGCGCGGTCGGCGAGCAGCTGTTTGCACAGCTGAAGGAAAAGACCGGCATCGTCGGTCTGGCGTGGTGGGACAACGGCTTCCGCCACATGACCAACAAGGTTCGTCCCGTCAAAACGGTGGACGATATGGCAGGGATCAACATCCGCGTCATACCCAACCCGTTGTTCATTGCGACCTGGACGGCTTTGGGAACCAATCCGACGCCGCTTCCTTGGCCTGAGCTGTACAGCGCGCTCGAAAATGGCGCCGTCGATGCCCAGGAGACGCCGTACGCTCTTATCTACACCGCAAGGTTCTATGAGGTGCAGAAGTATCTGACCAAGACGGGCCATGTCTATACGCCGTTTGTTCTTCTCGCGAGCCAGAAATGGTTTGGAAGCCTCTCCGAGGAGGACAAGGCAGCCGTCATGGAAGCTGCGAAGGAATCGGCAGCCTTCCAACGGGATCTTTCTCGCAAGGAGGCAGGGAAATTGGAGGCGGAGCTCGCGGCGAAGGGCTTCGAGATTTCCCAACCCACGCCTGAAGCGCTCGCAGCCATGACCGAACGCGTTGCGCCTGTCGTGAAAGAGTACAGCGAAAAGATCGGCGTCGATCTGGTCGAGCAGGCGCGCGCCGCTATGGCGGCAGTTGCCAAGCCATAGAGGTCTTATGGCGCCGGAGCCAGGTTCGCCTGCTCCGGCGTCCATTTGCAGAAGCATCGTGCGTCCGAGTCAGTTTGAAGCCGCAAGCAGTGTGCGCGGCTTACGACACGTCGCAGACGCCAAGGTTCAACAAATTGACGATGCCCCCGCGCTCCAATCCGGCTTCCGGCATCCGGGCGCGACCGGCATCGACATCTCTCACTCTAGTTGGGGATAATCAAAATGAAGAAGACGGCACTACTCTCATCCAAACGTTTCGCTTCGACACTTCTGGCCGCGACGGCGATGGCGCTGGTGTCTGCGCCGGCCTGGGCCGACGACAACTTCGCTAACGTCTCGCAGACGGGCAGCGGCAACACTGGCATGGTGGTCCAGGGTCCCGGCGACGAGAACGAAGTCGGCACCGCGACGGACGCGGCCAGCCAGAACGGCTCGGGTAACAACCTCGATGTCGGGCAGGCCGGCAACCGCAACCAGGTGGGTACCCGCGGCACCGGCCTCGACCAGACAGGCGACGGCAATGTGCTGGTCATCGACCAGCTTTCCGACGGCAACCGCGTCAACCAGATCAACCAGAGCAGCGCAAGCGGCTCGGGGAGGCTCAACAGCGCGACCGTCACCCAGCAGACCGCTTCGGGCGAGCCTGTGGATGGGCTCTCCACCGTCACCGGCATCGCACAGACGCATGTCTCGGGTGCTGCCAACACTGTGGCGATCACCCAGACCAGCGAAGGCGCCGGCGGCAACATCATCGGCACCGGCAACGCTGACTCCGTCAGCGGCGGGGTGACGCAGACCGGCGGCGGCAACGACGCCAACCTGAGCCAGACCGGGGCAGGCAACCGCATCGGCGCCTCGCTCCAGAACGGCCAGGGCAATGCGACGGCCATGAGCCAGGACGGCGACGGCAACGCGATCGACGGGTCGCAGGTCGGCGATGGCAACACCGCGGAAGCGTCGCAGGTCGGCAACTCGAACGGCACGACCGGCTTCGGCACCTTTGTCAGCACCTCGTCCTCGGTGACGCAAGGCTTGATCAAGCAGGAAGGCAACGGCAACAGCCTGCTGCTCGACATCCTCGGTGACGGCAACCAGTTCGGCATCGACCAGTCCGGCTCGGGGAACGACGCGGTGGCTCGGGCGACCGGCAACGCCAACGAGTTCGCGGTGGGCCAGACGGGCGACGCGAATATCGGTCGGATCGCGATCGGAGACCGGGACGGCGCCAGCGACGAGAACCTGGTGGTCCTGAACCAGGACACCGGCTCCTCGTTCGGCAATGAAGCCGAGATCCTGGTCGACGGAAACGGCAACACTGTGTCGGTCGATCAGCTCGGCGCGACCGGCTACAATGATGCGGGCGTCGACGTCCAAGGCGACGACAACGACGTGGCTGTCGACCAGAACGGCAGCAATCAGGGCGACGTGTACGTCGTCGGAAACGCCAACGACGCAACGCTGGACCAGGACGGAGCCGTCAACAGCGCACGGCTCGAGATCATCGGGCACTACAACGAGTTCGACGGTGACCAGTCCGGCGATTACAACGAGGCGACGGCGCGGGCGACCGGCAACGCCAACGACGTTACGATGAGCCAGACAGGAGGCACCAATATCGGCCAGATCCTGATCGGCGACCGCAACGGCGGCAGCGACGACAATGTCGTGGTTCTGAACCAGGACAGCGGCGCCTCGCTCGGCAATCAAGCCGAGATTCTCGTCGATGGAAACACCAACACGATTTCCGTCGACCAGCTCGGCGTGACCAGTCTCGATTACGGCAACAACGTGCTCGTCGATGTCTTCGGCGACACGAACCAGGTGACGGTCGACCAGGTCGGCAGGAACGAGGGCTTGGTGTCGGTGGTCGGAAACCTCAACACCGCATCGCTCGACCAGACCGGCGACTTCAACAATGGGCAGATCGAGATCCTCGGAGACAGCAACGAGCTGGTCGTGGTCCAGTCCGGCACGTTGAACGATGCGCTGGGCCTGGCGACCGGCAATGGCAACGAAGCGCTGATCAGCCAGGTTGGCAGCTTCAACACGGCCCTCATCACCTTCCAGGGTGACACGAACGGCGCCAACGGCTTGACTGGCGTTGCGGGAGCTCTGGCCGGCAGCTCTGGCGGCCTCCTCATGGCGGGCAGGGCTCTTCAGGACTCGTCCTCGGCCCTGACGGGGAACAGCCTGACCTATGAGGCCATCGGCAATCTGAACCAGTTCGCCTTTGCTCAGATCGGTGGCGGCAACTCCATCACCGGCCTCGTCGGCAACGCCGGCGCATCCGATGGAAACCAGGTTGCCGTGTTGCAGAACGGGTCGAACAACGTGACGTCGTTCACCCAGAACGGTGGCGGCTCGAACAGCCTCTCAGTCTCGCAGTAAGCACTATCGGCCGGGCGGGAAGCCGCCCGGCCGACGTCTTCGAGCAACATTCAACCGCGTGACAGGGGTTACACGATGACATTCAAGCTGACACTTGCGACCACCACGGCGGTCGGACTTCTCATGGGGGCGGCACTCGCAGGCAGCGAGAACGAGGCCTATATCGACCAGATCGGCGACGGTAACTCGGCCTCCATCGTCCAGGGCCAGTCGAACGGTTCAGCCGTCGGCAACAGAGCCGGACATACGACGCAGCGAATCCGGCAGGACGGCACCGACAACGAACTGATCATCAACCAGACGCATGACTCGAACGTGAACAGCCCGCCGCGCAACCAGATCAACCGGGCAGGAGCGCCGGGCGACCAGGCGGGTCTTGGCATCGACCAGATCGGAAACTCCAACTATCTGCGAATCGATCAGACGGGTGCCAACCAGGCCGTCTTCGAGGTGCAGCAGAATGGCGGCACGTCTGCGACGACCTCTTCCAACAACGCAACGATCACCCAGAACGGCGGCTGGTCGGCACGCGTCTCCAACTTGCGGCAGACCTTCACCGGCGGCGCCGCGGACGGTTCCAACGACGTCACCATCACCCAGACCGGCCAGTCTTCGCGCGTGGGCAACACCAGCAGCGGCCCGCGCAATGACGGCAGTGGCGCGCACCAGACCGGCTTCGGCAACCAGCTGACCGTCAACCAGACTGGCAATTCCCAGCTCGTCTACACGGCGACGCAGATCAACAGCGCCTCGAGCGGCGGCACGAACGTCGCGTCGGTGACCCAGGGCGGCGGCAATGGCAACCAGATTCGCGAGCTGAGCCAGACCAACACCGGCACCCTGGACAACACCGCGAGGCTGACCTTCTCGGGTGCCGGCAACGGGGTGACGTCCGGCGTCTTCACCGGGGTGGCGCTGGGCGTGGGGATCTCCCAGTCGCGCATTCGCCAGACCGGGGAAGGCAACGACCTGAGCTATGTCGCGACCGGCGACGGCAACCTGTTCGGCTTCGTCCAGGACGGGCTGGGTAACCGGATCGTCGGCACTGTGGACGGAAATGCCAATCAGGTCGCGGTATCGCAGGAAGGCGACGTCAACAGCGCCGAACTCGAGATCCGCGGAGACAGCAACCAGTTCGGCATTGCCCAGATTGGCGAGGCAAACGAGGCGCTGGCGTTTGCGAACGGCAACTCCAACGAACTTACACTGAGCCAGATCGGAATCGCCAATCTCGGCGAGGTCCTGATCGGATCCCGGACCGCCGGCAGCAGCGACGACAATGCGGTGGTCCTGAACCAGGACAGCCTCGCTTCGTTCGGCAATGTCGGCGAGATCGACGTCGACGGGAACGCCAACACGATTTCGCTCGACCAGCTGGGCGTGATCGGCAGCAACTACGGGACCGTCGACATTCTCGGCGACGAGAACGCCGTGGCGGTGGACCAGGACGGCAGCAATACGGGCGAGGTGTTCGTCACCGGAAACCTCAACGTCGTTTCGCTCGACCAGGAAGCCATCTCCTCCTTCGGTAATGAAGCCGGGATCCGCGTCGATGGAAACAGCAACAACCTTGTCGTCGATCAACTCGGCGCGGCCGGCTCCAACGAAGCGACAGTCGACATCCAGGGCGACCAGAACGACGTGGCGGTCGACCAGGAGGGCAGCAATACGGGCGGGATGGTCGTCACCGGAAACCTCAACGGCGCAACGCTCGCCCAGGACGGCGCCATCAACAGCGCGCTCATCGAGATCTACGGGGACGGCAACCAGTTCGACGTCGATCAGGACGGCACCTTCAACGACGCGGTGGCGCTGGCGAACGGCAATGCCAACGAGGTCACGCTGAGTCAGACAGGAGACGTGAATACCGGCTCTGTCGACATCTTCGGCGACCAGAACGATGTAGCGATCGACCAGAACGGCAGCTTCAATACGGTCAGCATGACCTTCCAGGGGGACTCGAACGGCAGTGGCAGCCTGACCGGCGCCGCGGGATTGCTGGTCAGCACGTCTGGCGGTCAACTCGTGGCGGGCAGGGCGCTTCAGGACTCGTCCTCGGCGCTGTCGGGCAACAGCCTGACCTATGACGTCGTCGGCAATCTGAACGAGTTCGCCTTCGCCCAGATCGGCGGCGGCAACACGATCGACGGGTCGGTCATGGGAACCGGCAACGAGGTCGCGATCGTCCAGGCGGGGAACAGCAACTATGCATCGTTCAGCCAGATCGGCAGCTCAAACAGCATCGGCGTCTCGCAGTAGGGTTGCCAGGCCGCCCCGCCAGCACGTCCCGTAAAAGCGCAGTGAGGCCGGGCGCAGGCGCAATAGCGATCCTGTCATGTACGTGGGGGAAAGCGGCAGGGTGGCGGAAACGGTGCCTGGAAGTGTTTGCAAGAAACGCCGTTATGGCGGTTTTCATTCGCAAGGTGTTGGGGGAGATGAGATGATGAAGACTGCTTGTGCGGCGCTTCTGACCGCTGGCGTTGTTCTGGCTGCCGCGGGCGGTTCGGTCGCTCAGGATATGGTTTACACTCCGGTCAACCCCTCCTTCGGCGGCAGCCCGCTGAATTCGTCTCACCTGCTCGGCCTCGCCAACGCCCAGCGTACGGCCACGGCCCGTACGCCAGGCCCGGGCACGGATTCGACGGATCCGAGCGATCCGGGCTCCACCGACGCGGACCTCTTCATCCGCCAGCTCCAGAGCCGCCTGCTTTCGGGGCTCGCGAGTCAGGTTACCGAGGCGATCTTCGGTGACAATCCCCAGGACTCGGGTACGGTCCGTTTCGGTGAGACGACCGTCACCTTCGAGCGGACCGTCGATTCGATCCGGCTGATCATCACTGACCCGACCGGCGTCACCGAGATCGTGGTGCCCCTGCTGGTCGCGACAAACAACACCGTGAATTCCCTCATGCAGGGCGCTGGTGGCCTGGAGTCGGGCAACGCTCTGTCCGGCGGATTGAACACCGGCGCCCTGAGCGGCGACCTGACGTCGAGCACGTCGCTCAGCCCGGGGCTCAATTGATTTCGATGCGGGATGGATCAGTGCGAGTGCGGGCAGCGGCCTCACGGGAGGGCGACATGCCGAAAAGCCGGCGCTTTGGGACAAAGATCGCAAGGGTCGCCGTCGTAGGCGCACTCGTGTCAGTGCTTGGCGGATGCCAGGCGGTGCCGACCGAAGGCGTTCTGCAGCCTGTTTATACGCCTGTGACGAAGCAGAGCCACAGCCTGCGCACCATCCCGGCCCCCTCGAAGCGAATTACCGTCGCCGTCTACGATTTCCCCGATCTCACCGGCCAGTACAAGGAACGCGAGAACGTCCAGACCCTGTCGCGGGCTGTCACCCAGGGCGGTGCGCCCATGCTGATCAAGGCCTTGCAGGATGCTGGCGAGAAGCGCTGGTTCACCGTGCTCGACCGTGCCCGCCTTGACGACCTGCTCAAGGAACGGCAGATCGTCACCGAGATGCGGCGGCTCTACCGCAACGAGCAGCGTATCGACGCGCGGATCCTGCCGCCGCTCGATCACGCGGGCATCATCCTCCAGGGCGGAATCACCGGTTACGACACCAACACCATGACGGGCGGCATCGGCGCGCGCTACCTGGGCATCGGCGGCGATGTGAAGTGGCAGCAGGACACTGTGACCGTCACTTTGCGGGCCGTTTCGACGAACACGGGAGAGGTGCTGTCCAGCGTGGCGGTTCACAAGATGATCGCCTCCTACGCGCTGCAGGGCGGTGCATTCCGCTATGTCGCCCTGGACAAGATCCTCGAGGCTGAGGCGGGCGTCACCCAGAACGAGCCCAAGCAGATCGCCGTGCAGCAGGCCATCGAGAAGGCGGTGATGGGTATGATCATCGAGGGCGCCGAACTCGGTGTCTGGTCGTTCGAGGACCGGGATGCAGGACGCGAGCTGATAGCCGACTACCGCAACGAGAAGTATGGCACCAAGCTGACCGCGGCCGCTGAAATCGTGCCGCCGCCCAAGACACGCAACGCCGCGGACGTCGTCGAGACGACAGCCGCATGGCCGCGCGCGGCGGCTGCGCCGCGACGCACGACTCCGGCCCTGGCGGCTCCGCCGCCGGGCGCGCCCGTCCCCGTGGCTCCGCCTCCCGCAGCGCCGGACGAAACCGTCGGCTCGCTTGAGCCGGGCGTGGCCGTTCCCGAGGCTTCGCCTGCGGTCGCCGGCGCGGCGACGGCGCCAAACCCTGCCGCGACTCCGAAGGCGGCCCGGCAACGTGACTATGTGGCCTCGATAGCGCCGGTGCGTTGACGATGCTCATGGACCCTCTCAATCCGTTCTCCAACGCAAAGGGCGGCGCGGCGCTTACCCTCCTGGCGTCGGTGCACGGCGACAGCAACCAGTTCGGTGGCGTGGCGCCTCAGGCTGGTTCTGGCAGAGCGCCGTCGTGCTCCAGCAATGACCTTGTCTTCGGTCGGACCGGAGAAAGCGACGTTGCTTCAACTTTGATCGATCCCGAGGCCCGAATATTAGGCAGCACTTGCGATGATCTCCCCACATTACGAGGGGACTGTAACAATGAATCTGCATTCTGTCTTTGTTGCGGGCGTCGTCTTGGCGTCGGCGCCTGCCCAGGCCGGCAACGAACTGGTTATCCTGGCCCAGCACGGGTTGTCCAATTCGCTCATGCTCGACGTGAGCGGCAGCCTCAATGCGGTGTCCGTTCTTCAGGCCCACCACGGTCTCGGCGCGGCGAACGTGATCGACGTCAACATCGAGAGCGATTTCAACGGCGGCCCGCTTGGCCCGTCCTTCATCGGAGCGATCCTCTCGGCTGGCCTCACGCCCGGTTCGATCACACAGAGCGGATTCGACGACCACATCATCGCCAGCGTAACCGGCAGCTACAATCTCTTCGCTTTCGCGCAGGAGGGCAGCGGCGACCGGCTTACAGCCTCGATCTCGGGCATGGCAAATCAGGCAGCCGTCACCCAATCCGGAAGAAATAACGTCGTGGGATTTTCACAGTCCGGAAACGGCAATACGGTCAGCGTCTCGCAGACATCCTGGTGACGCAACACAGGGAGCTTGTTCGCATCATGCGCAAATCTACGGCTGTTCTGGCGAGCGCTCTCGTCTTATGTTCCTCTCCGGCCTTTGCTGGCGACAATAACGTCCTGAAGATCATCCAGACCAGCCCTCCTGGCGCGCTCGAGGGAAACGTCCTGTCGTCAGACCAGTCGCGCGCCACCGGTTCGCTTGTCGCCGGCCCGACGCAGCAGATGATCGATAACGCGCTCGGCGGCACGCTTGCTGTCGGCGACCTGTACCGGATGGACCAGGCGACTGCGCCGTCCGCGCTTCAGACAGGCCAGGGCAACACCGCAACGCTGACCATCGAAGGCGATGGTGGTCAGTTGTTTCTTCTCCAGGACAATTCGGCTGGCGGGACGTTGGGCAATTCGGCTCAGTTGAGCGCATTTGGAGCCGATTCCCTTGGCGCCGTCCTGCAGCTCGGCGATGGCAACGATGCATCGCTGACCGTAGGCGGTGGCGCAACCGGTCTGATCGTGCAGAACGGCAGCGGCAATGCCAACTCACTCACCGTGGGTTCTGGTGGCAGCGGCGAGATAGTTCAGAACGGCAACGGCAACACCTTCTCCACGTCCGTGGCGGCCAACACCGCCGTGACCATCACGCAGAACGGCAACAATCTTAGCCCGGTAGGCGTGACAGGCATGCAGGTGTTCTCGACGGCGCCGGGAACAGTTTCGATCACCCAGACCGGTTTCTAGCGATGCGCGGCGCGGCTGCACTCGTCGTGGGTCTTGCCGCCGCCTGCGGTGCAGGCGGCGCGGTGGCGCAGCACGGAGGCGCCGTCGCGGTCCCCTCCATCGCCATCGTGCCCACGGGCGCCGGGGTCCAGATCACTGCATCGGCCGTCGGCCTTGGCGTTGTGGAGATCGAGGGCTCGGTTGAGATCGACCGGACGGGCGGCTCGGGCACGATGACCACGCGCCAGAACCGCACACTGAGGCTCTCCGCCGGCCAATCCCAGGACATAGCCAGGACTGCGCTGTCTCTCGCCAAGGGCGACCACATCTCCATCAGGGTTGTTCTCCGGCAGGACGGCAGGGTCGTCGGCCAGGCCGAGGTTTCGGCGGGCGAGCCCTGAGGAAGTCGCTAGCTCCCTAATTTTCGACTTTCGCGCAGCGGAGAGGGCATCATGAAGGTTGCGAGATTTTTGACCGTCGTTCTGGTCGTGGCGGGCATGTCGTTCCCGGCCACGGTGGTACGGGCGCAGTCCGTGGACCAGTTCGTTCAGGCATTCAGCGGCACCTGGCAGCTCGTTGATGCGCGCTATTCCAACCTTCCCTCAACTTGCCACATGGCGCTGGGGTCGACAGCCGATGCGAACGGCCGCTTCGCCATTAAGGGGCTGGGTTGCCGCGGCGATGCCGCTCTGGTCAGTTCCTGGGGCGTGAGCGAGGGTCAGATGGCCCTGTTCGATGCGGCCGGAGCGGTGATCGCCCGTCTTGGCGGCAACCAGCGGCGGATCAGCGGCACCAGCGTATCGGGCGCTCCCCTGATCTTCGAGAAGGTCGGTGTTGCCGGAACGGCGGCCATGCTCAAGACTGCCAAGCGGGCCGGGGGCTGCTTCTATTCGGGCTTCACCAGCAAGTGCGCGGATGCGGCACAGGCCGCGCCTCCCGCGCCGGAAGGCGCCAGCGTCCAGGTCCTGGTTAACCTGAACGTCCGCGCCGAGGCGCGCGACGACGCTGAGGTGGTCGGCGTGGTTCCGTCGCAAACCTGCGTCACGACCGAACTGTGCATGACGGCGACCGACGGCGCCTGGTGCCGCGCCAAGTTCGGGGAGAGGACCGGATGGATGCGGAAGTTGGCCTTGCGCCAGAACCGCTGGGCCATCGTCACCTTCGACAACTCTTGCCCCAAGCAGGGCGGCTAACTCTCTATGAGGTCTTTCGGCACGCGGACATGAACATAGTAGATGCCATTTCGGATGATTGTGTTTGGTATCTTGCGCATGTCGTCCATTCCTCGACTGTATCACAGCGTGTATGACAGTCGAGGTGGGTCAAACCCTTGGAAAATAACGCTTCAGGAAAATCAGCGGCTTAGGGGGAAATGGTGCCCAGAGGCGGATTCGAACCACCGACACGCGGATTTTCAGTCCGCTGCTCTACCAACTGAGCTATCTGGGCCTGTTCCGGCTAACGAAAACTCGCGCTCCGGATTTCATGGAAGCGCCGTGGGCGTCCCTTGAAAGCGCGTGGGTTATAGCATGGGAATCCGGCCTGTCCAGCGCCCAGATGTGGATTTCCGGCAGGAAAAGAAGTGCCGCCCGATGCGCTGGTTTCCGCGCCACGCCGCCGCTATCTGGCGCCCGCCAATCCCTTGCGAAAATCCGTAGGTGTCATGCCGGCGAGCTTCCGGAACGACTTGTTGAAGGCGCTGAGCGAACCGAAGCCCGAATCCATCGCGACCCTGAGCACATTGGCATCCTGGTGCATGAGCAGCGCCTGCGCATAGCTCAGCCGCAACAGGTTGACATATTCGTTGAGTGTCATGCCGGTCGATTTCTTGAAGATGCTCATGGCGTATTTGGGATGGAGGTCGGCGGCCGCCGCTATGTTCATGCAATCGATGTCGTAGAGGAAATTCTCGGCGATGAAATCGCACATGCGCCCGACATTGCGCGACGACTGCTGGTCGAACGGACTGCCCGCTTCCTGTCCGGCCGCATTTTCCGGCACCAGCCTATACGGCTCGAACCGCACCCGCTCCAGCCGCAGCAACAGTTCGTTGACGGCGTGCTCCGCCTTGGCCGGGTCGCCGGAGCGGGCGTAGCGGTTCCAGCGGTGGAAATTATCGTTGTCGGACTGATCGGTGGCGCTGGTCACCAGCGTGGCACCCGTCATCAGCCGGTGACGTATGTCAGCCGGCAGATGCAGCCGGAAGAAATGCACCAGCGGCAGATGCGCGCCGGCATAGATGGCGTCGTCGCTCAAATCGTCCATCTGGTGCGGCAGTCCGCCCCAGAACAGACACATCTCACCGGCCGAAAGCGAGATTTCGTGGTCGTTCATGCGGTAATGCACGCTGCCGCGCACGATGAAGTTCACCTCGACCTGCGCATGCCAATGCGGCTTGAGCATCACCAGGGGAGCGGTGTGGAACATCTGCAACAGCAGCGGCATTCCTTCCACGCTGCTGGCGCCAGGCTGGTAAAACGGCCGGTCCGGCATCTTACTTTCCGCCAATTTCGTATTCCCTTTGTCGGGGACAAGCCTTCCGCGCCGCATAGTCTAGCCCGGCTCGCAGAGAGAGCAAATGAAATGGGAGGATTTCAATGCGCATCACACTGTCCTGCGCCGCGCTCGCGCTTGCCTTGGGTTCAGCCCCGGCCTTCGCGCAATCGGGCGAAATCACCATCTGGAGCTGGAACATCGCCGCCTCGTCGCTGAAGGCGACGATTGCCGGCTTCAACAAGCTGCATCCTGACATCAAGGTCACCGTCCAGGATCTCGGCAACCAGCCGACCTATGACAAGTCGATCGCCGGATGTGCCGCCGGCGGCGTCGGCCTGCCTGACGTCGTCACCATCGAGAACGGCGAGGCCGAGAATTACTGGAGCCAGTTTCCCGATTGCTTTGTCGACCTGCACACGCTGGGCTACAGCGCCGAGGACCAGGCGAAATTCCCCGATTTCAAGCGCACCGAGCTCGAAGTCGGCGACAAAGCCTATGCAATGCCGTGGGATTCCGGCCCGGTCGCCGCCTTCTACCGCCGCGACTTCTACGAAAAGGCCGGCGTCGATCCGGCGTCGATCAAGACCTGGGACGATTTCATTGCCGCCGGCAAGAAGATCCAGGCCGCCAATCCCGGCGTCACCATGACCAACGCCGACTTCAACGGCGACACCGAATTCTTCCGCATGATCTCCAATGAACAGGGCTGCGGCTATTTCTCCGAGGATGGCCAGTCGATCACGGTGAACCAGCCGAAATGCATCGATACGCTGGCCAAGATCAAGGAGATGAAGGACGCCGGCGTCATCTCGTCGGCCGACTGGGGCACAAAGATCACCAACAACACCGCCGGCACCGTCGCCACCCAGATCTATGGCGGTTGGTATGAAGGCACAATCCGCACCGAATCGGCCGGCGAAAACGGCAAATGGGGCGTCTACCTGATGCCGAGCCTTACCGCCGACGGGCCACGCGCCGCCAATCTCGGCGGGTCGTCGCTGGCCATCACTTCCGGGTCGAAGAACAAGGAAGCGGCTTACGAGTACCTGAAATACACGCTCGAAACCAATGAGGGCCAGATCACCATGCTGAAGGAGTTCGGCCTCGTTCCCTCGCTGGTGTCGGCGCTGAACGACCCCTACGTGTCTGAAGGCCTGCCCTATTGGGGCGGCCAGGCGGTGTGGAAGGACATCCTCGCCACCCTGCCCAAGATCGTCCCCAGCCGCGGCACGCAGTTCCAGAGCGATGCCGAAATCATCATGCGCGCGGTGCAGACCAAATATCTCGCCGGCGGCTATCCCGATGCCAAGGCGGCACTCGACGATGCCGCCGGCCAGATCGCGGCGGCGACCGGGCTGCCGGTCAAGTCATAACCTCCCAGACGGGGTCCGGGCAGGCATGCGCCGCCCGGACCCGACCGCGGCCCGCGGGGCTTCCTCGCGGGACGTGTGAAATGTCGCATGTCCCGACCAACCGGTTGCCGCTGCGCGCGGGACCACAGCTTGAAACGCCGACGAGAGAAGGAGGAGCACGATGCGCAACCGCAACGCCACGGCCTATCGTTTCCTCGCGCCCTATTTGCTGATCTTCTCCGTCTTCTGGGTATGGCCGATCATCTCTTCGTTCCTGATCTCGTTCCAGGCGACGCGCACCGTGCCCTGGCGCTTTGCGCCCGGCTTCAACTGGGGCCGGCTGATCGGCGATCCGGCCTTCTTCAATGCCTTGAAGAACACGCTGCTCATCCTCGTCATCCAGGTGCCGGTGATGATCGCGCTGGCGATGGTGATGGCCGTGCTTTTGAATTCGCCGCTCCTGAAGGCGAGAGGACTTTACCGCTTCGCCTTCTTCGCTCCCGTGGTGGTCGGCGAGGTCGCCTATTCCGCGGTGTTCCGGCTGATGTTCAACCTCGATTTCGGCATCATCAACAAGCTCCTGAACAGCGTTGGGCTGCCCAAGATCGACTGGTTCTCCAATGTCACGCCGGCCATGGCGCTGATCATGATCGCGGTCACCTGGCGCTGGGCCGGCTACAACGCCATCATCCTTCTGGCCGGCATGCAGTCCATCCCCGAGGACGTCTACGAGGCGGCGACGCTCGACCGGGTCAGCAAGCTCAAGCAGTTCTTCTTCATCACCTTGCCGCTGTTGAAGCCGGTCATCGTGTTCTGCACCGTGCTGTCGATCATCGGCACCATGCAGCTGTTCACCGAGCCGTTCCTGATCACCGAACGCGGCGGACCTGGCGGCGGCACCGAGACGCTCGGCCTGCTGCTCTATCGCCAGGGCTTCCGGTCGCTCAATTTCGGCTACGCCTCGGCCGTCGCCTACACCATGGCGGGGCTGGCGATCGCCATCACGCTGGTGCAACTGTGGCTGACGAGGGAACCGAAATGAGCTCGCTCGCCTCGGCCAGGCTGAAGCGCAGCCTTTTGCTGCATCTCTTTCTCACGCCACTGGCGCTGATCTGGCTGTTTCCGCTGTGGATGATGGTCGTGTTCTCGACCATGCCGGACAACGGCATCTTCAGCCCCGGCATCGAGTTGCTGCCGCATGGCAATTTCGGGGACAATTTCAACAACCTGCAGCGCGACACCGACTTTGTCGGCGCGATTTTCATCTCCGTCTCGGTGGCGGTCACCTACACTTTTCTGTCGGTGCTGCTGACGTCGATGGCCGGCTGGGCGCTGGCGCGTTACCGGTTCGTCGGCAAGGGCTTGGTCGTCGCCATCATCCTGGGCACCATCACGCTTCCCTATGCGGTGGTGCTGATCCCGCAATTCATCATGGTGGCGCGCGATTTCAAGCTCGCCAATACCTGGGTGGCGTTGATCGTGCCGCCGCTGTTCAATTCGCTGGGCGTGCTGTTCATGCGCCAGAGCTTTTCCATGATGCCCGATGACCTGTTCGATGCCGCCCGCGTCGAAGGCGTGAAGGAGTGGCGCATCTTCGTCTTCATCGCGCTGCCGCTGGCGCGGCCGATGCTGGCCGCCCTTTGCATCATCCTGTTCCTGGCGTCCTGGAACAATTATCTCTGGCCGCTTTTGATCAACAGCCAGCCCGGCGCGATGACCGCACCGGTGGCGCTCGGCACGCTGATCGGCCTCACCAAAGTGTCGTGGGGCGGCATCATGGCGGGCGCGGTAATGCTGACGGTGCCGATGCTGATCGTGTTCGTGCTGCTGCAACGCCATTTCATTGCCGGCATCGCCGCCGGCGCGGTCAAGTAAGGGTAGGCATGGCAACCGTCACGCTCACGAATGTCGTCAAGCGCTTCGGCGTTTTCGAGGTCGTCCATGGCGCCAACATCGACATCAGGGATGGCGAGTTCGTCGTGTTCGTCGGCCCGTCTGGCTGCGGCAAGTCCACGCTGCTCAGGATGATCGCCGGACTGGAGGATATCAGCGATGGCGAGATCGCCATTGGCGGCAAGGTGGTGAACGACGTCGAGCCGGCCGACCGCGGCATCGCCATGGTCTTCCAGTCCTACGCGCTCTATCCGCATATGAGCGTCGAACAGAACCTTTCCTTCGGCCTGCGTATGACCGGCAATCCGAAGGCCGACACCGACCGCAGGGTGAAACGGGCGGCCGAGATCCTGCGCATCAGCGAATTGATGGAGCGCCGTCCGAAGAAACTCTCCGGCGGCCAGCGCCAGCGCGTTGCCATCGGCCGCGCCATCGTGCGCGAGCCGCAGGTGTTCCTGTTCGACGAGCCGCTGTCCAACCTCGACGCCGAACTGCGCGTCCAGATGCGGGTCGAGATCTCGCGCCTGCACAAGGAGCTCGGCACCACCATGGTCTATGTCACGCACGACCAGACCGAGGCGATGACGCTCGCCGACCGGATCGTCGTGCTGCGCGGCGGCCATGTCGAGCAGATCGGCCGCCCGCTCGATCTTTATGACAATCCCGACAATCAGTTCGTGGCCGGTTTCGTCGGCTCGCCGAAGATGAATTTCATCAAGGGCCGCGTCGTCGGCTGCGATGCGCGCGGCGTCGTGGTGGAACTCGCTGGCCAGGAGAAGACCCGCATCACGCAGCCGTTGAAGGGCGCCGCGTCCGCAATCGGCAGCAAGGTCATCGTTGGCGTGCGACCCGAACATTTTGGCAGCGCCGGAGAAGGCGACGCCGATCTTGCCGTCACCATCGATGTGGTCGAGCACCTGGGCGGTACGAGCTTTCTCTACGCCAGAACGGCCAATGGCGAGGACGTGGTGATCCAGCGCGACGCGGCCAAGGTCCCCGAGACATCAGAGATCATCGTATCCATCCGCAAATCCTACCTGTTCGACGAAAAAGGGCTGCGGCTGCGCTGATCGGCTGCCCTTTCCCATCCCGCAAGGAGAATGACAATGACTGCAACCACGCCCATCCGCTGGGGCATTCTCGGCCCGGGCAGCATCGCCAAGGCCTTCGCCGGCGGCGTCGCCGGCTCCCGCAACGGAAAGCTGGTCGCCATCGGTGCGCGCGATCCGGGCAAGCCGAGTTTGGCGCAGAGCTTTCCCGGCGCGCGCATTCTCGAGGGCTACGAAGCATTGCTCACTGACGCGGAAATCGACGCGATCTACATTTCGGTCCCGCACCCGGGCCACGCGCAATGGGCGATCCGGGCGGCGGACGCGGGAAAGCATGTGCTGTGCGAAAAGCCGCTGGCGCTGACCGCCTTCGAGGCCGACGCCATGATGCATGCGGCGCGCAAGGCCGGCACCTTTCTCGGCGAGGCCTTCATGTACCGGCTGCACCCGCAGACGCTGAAGCTGGTGGAACTGATCAAATCCAGCGTCATCGGCGAGATCAGGATGATCAAGTCGAGCTTCGGTTTTGCCATGCCTGATTTCATGCCGCAGCACCGGCTTTATGCCAACGACCTCGCCGGCGGCGGCATCCTGGACGTCGGCGGCTATCCCGTCTCGATGGCGCGGCTGATTGCCGGCGCCGCGGCCGGCAAGCCGTTCCTCGAGCCGGACAAGGTGACCGGCGTTGCCCATCTTGGCCAGTCCGGCGTCGACGAATGGGCCTCCGCGCTGCTGCATTTCCCGGGCGGCATCGTCGCCGAGGTCTCCTGCAGCATCTCCCTCAACCAGGACAATGTGCTCAGGATTTTCGGCACCAGGGGCCGCATCGAAGTGCCGGATTTCTGGTTCGCCGGCGGCGACCGCGATGTCGGCCTCGGCCGGATCGATGTGATCGGCGCGGACGGCGTGCGCGAAACCATCAGCGTGAACGAAAAGCGTCACGTCTATTCCTTCGAGGTCGACGCCGCCGGCGACGCCATCCTCTCCGGGCGGCAGGAATTCGCCTGGCCGGGCATGGCCTGGGCCGACAGCCTCGGCACACTGCGCGTGCTCGACAGATGGCGCGCGGCCGTGGGGCTGGAATACGAGATCGAAAAGGCCCCGCTGCGCACCAACACCATCTCCGGCCGGCCCTTGCGCCCCGGCGGCACGGCGATCGCCAAACGCGCCATTCCGGGCCTGTCGAAGCCGGCCTCGATCGTGGCGCTCGGTTTCGAGGATTTCCGCACTTTCTCCTCGGGTTCGATCCTGCTCGATGCCTTCTTCGAGGCTGGCGGCAATTTGTTCGACACCGGCTATGTCTATGGCGGCGGCTACACCGAGACGCTGCTTGGGCAATGGCTGAAGAACCGTGGCGTTCGCGAGCAGTCGGTGGTCATCGCCAAGGGGGCACATTCGCCGCTTTGCTATCCCGACGTGATCGGCAAGCAGCTCGTCCAGTCGCTCGACCGTCTGCAGACCGACCATGTCGATATCTATTTCATGCATCGCGACAATCCGGACGTGCCCGTCGGAGAATTCGTCGATGCGATGGACCGCGAGGTCAAGGCAGGCCGCATCCGTGGCCCGTTCGGCGGCTCGAACTGGACGATGCAGCGCATGGACGAGGCGATCGCCTATGCCGAGCGCACCGGCAAGCAAAAGCCCGGCGCGCTCTCCAACAACTTCTCGCTGGCTGAAATGCTGGAGCCGATCTGGGCCGGTTGCGTGACCTCCTCCACCGATGACTGGAAGGCCTGGCTGACCGCCCGGCAGATGCCGAATTTCGCCTGGTCGAGCCAAGGGCGCGGCTTCTTCACCGAACGCGCCGGGCGCGACCGGCGCGACAATGAAGAACTGGTGCGGGTCTGGTACTCGGAGCGCAATTTCGGCCGCCGCGACCGGGCGATCGAACTTGCCGCGCGGCTGGGCAAGAGCCCGATCCATGTTGCGCTCGCCTATGTGCTCAACCAGCCTTTCCCATCGGTGCCGTTGATCGGCCCGCGCACGCTGGGCGAACTGGACGACAGCTTGCGCGCCCTGGACATCGCGCTTTCACCTGCCGATCTCCAATGGCTGGACGGCGGCAGCCGGCAAGCGGCGTAGTGCATGTCATGCAAGGCTGCGCTGGACGGCTACGGGGTCAGGTCTCGTCGTCGGACACCCTGATGTCGCGCCTGGCCGGAACCCTCATGCTGGCATACATGCCGGTGGTGCGGAACTGGCCCGGGCTAATGCCGTAACAGCGGCGGAAGACCTTCGAGAAATAGTTCGCGTCCTCGAAGCCGCACAGGATGGCGACTTCCTTCACCGGCAGGAAGTCAGCCTTGGTCAAAAGCTTGGCGGCGCGTTGCAGCCGCTGCTGCAGCACGAACTCCGCGGGCGGGATGCCTTCGCTCTCGGCGAAGCAGCGCGAGAAGTGCGCCCGGCTGAGGCCGCTGATCGCCACGAGGTCCGCTACCGGCAGCGGCCTGTCGAGATTGGCGTTGATGTGGTCGATGACCGGCTGCATGGCGCTCTGCTTCTCGGCAAAGGCATGTGAGCCGAAGACATCGTCGTAGAGCGCCATCGCCGCCTCGTAGGCGATCGCAGAAGCCGCCCCCGGCGCAGCGGCCCCGTTGATGAGACGCAGGCTGCAATGGGCGAGGTGATCGATCGTCTCCGGCTGCAGCCGGAACACGGGACCCGAGACGTCGAGGATGGATTTGTGGATGCGCAGCGCCTCCTCGCCATTCATCGAGATCCAGAAATATTCCCAGCGCTCGTCCTTGGCCAGCCAGTAACGATGGTTGTGCGGCACCAGCACCAGCAGCGTGTCGTTCTGCTGCAGGCGATAGTCGCGGTTCTCATAGCGAAGCCGGCCGCTTCCGTTGATCGTGTGCTGGAGCACGGTGAATGGCGTCTGGCCGCGCTTGCGCCCGTCCCAATCATAGATTTCGCCTTCGCGCACTTCGTAGCCGGTGCTCGTCGGCATGGCATGCAGGCGCTGGCGACCGCGCGGCAGCGAGATCGTACGCATCGACTGTCCGTTGGCGATCAGATCCCGCAGCACAAAATTACCCTTGAAAGCATAATCCTTCTCTGGCCGTGCTCGCGAATAAGCGCATAATCCATCCTCGAAGAACGTGAAGAACCCGCGGTCGAGGAGCGGGCGGGAGGAAAAAAGCCGGAATTCGGCTCGATTGGCACGCGCACCTTGGCGTGTGGCCATATCCTCCCTTACTGCTCCTTGCCTAGCATTCGATCGGATCGAGGTGAAGGTGATGAGTTTCAAAATCGCTATTATCGGCGCCGGCAGCGTCGGCTTCACCAAAAAACTGTTCACCGACATATTGTGCGTGCCGGAATTCAAGGGCATCGAATTCGCGCTGACCGATGTCAGCGAACACAATCTCCAGATGATCAAAGCGATCCTCGACCGGATCGTCGAGGCCAACAAATTGCCGACCACGGTGACGGCGACGACGGACCGCCGCAAGGCGCTCGAGGGCGCACGTTATGTCATCAGCTGTGTGCGGGTCGGTGGCCTCGAAGCCTATGCCGACGATATCAGGATCCCCCTGAAATACGGCATCGACCAATGCGTCGGTGACACGATCTGCGCCGGCGGCATCCTCTATGGCCAGCGCAACATCCCGGTGATCCTCGATTTCTGCAAGGATATACGCGATGTCGCCGAGACCGATGCGAAATTCCTCAACTATGCCAACCCGATGGCGATGAACACCTGGGCGGCGATCGAGTACGGCAAGGTCGACACGGTCGGGCTGTGCCACGGGGTCCAGCACGGCGCCGAGCAGATCGCCGAGGTACTGGGCGCGAAGTCACCTCGGGAGCTCGACTATGTCTGTTCCGGCATAAACCACCAGACCTGGTTCATCGAGTTGCGCCTGAACGGGCGCGAAATCGGCAAGGACGAGCTGGTCGCCGCCTTCGAGGCTCACCCGGTCTATTCCAGGCAGGAAAAGCTGCGCATAGACGTGTTGAAGCGCTTCGGCGTCTATTCGACCGAAAGCAACGGCCATTTGTCCGAGTATCTTCCCTGGTACCGCAAGCGCCCGGACGAGATCACCCGCTGGATCGACATGTCCGACTGGATCCATGGCGAGACGGGCGGCTATCTCCGTTATTCCACCGAGACCCGCAACTGGTTCGAGACGGAATATCCGCAATTCCTCGAAGCGGCGTCGAAGCCGATCGATCCGTCAAAACGCTCCAACGAGCATGCCAGCCACATCTTGGAGGCGCTGGAGACCAACCGCGTCTATCGCGGCCACTTCAACGTCAAGAATGACGGTGTCATCACCAATTTGCCGCAGGACGCCATCGTCGAATCGCCCGGCTTCGTCGACCGCTTCGGCATCAACATGGCGGCCGGCATCACCTTGCCGGAAGCATGTGCCGCGACCTGCATATCCTCGATCAATGTCCAGCGCATGTCGGTGCATGCCGCCATATCCGGCGACATCGACCTGCTCAAGCTTGCCGTGCTGCATGACCCGCTGGTTGGTGCGGTATCGACACCGGAGGAGGTCTGGCAGATGGTCGACGAAATGGTCGTCGCTGAAGCCGCCTGGCTGCCGCAATATGCGCACGCCGTTCCGGCGGCAAAAGAGAGGTTGTCGAAATCCAGGGTCAAGACCCGCGAATGGGCGGGCGCCGCTTGGCGCAGCGTCCGCTCGATCGAGGAGTTGCGCGCCGAAAAGGCCGCGCTGAAGCAGGCCGGCTGAAAACCCAGGTGGCGGCGACGGGCCTGCGGGAGACAGGTCCGCCGCGGTCGCCGTCCGGGCAGAAGACGAGCAGCAGCAAAACAAACGTCAGAACACGAGGGAGGAGACAATGAGGAACCTACGCAGCATTGGCATGGTCGCGGGACTGGCGCTGGGCGTCTCCGTCCCGGCGCTTAACGCTTTCGCCTCCGAGCCGACGGTCCCGCCGGTACCGGCGGCGTTTCCGGCCGAAGGCAAGATCACTTATGTGCCGCGCGACTCCATCCTGGAGTTCAAGGCGCTGCCCGACTATCACGAGCCGGACTGGGTGACCGAGAAATACGTCAAGGCCGGCAAGCTGCCGCCGGTGAAAGACAGGCTGCCGAAGGAGCCCTTGGTTTTCAAGACGGGCAACATGCCTGATGGCATCGGCGTCTACGGCGATACAATGCGCCACGTTATCGGCGGGCGGCCGGAAGGCTGGAACTACGGCGCCGGTCAGACGCAGGGATGGGGCGGCATCGATATCGGCCTGTCCGAATGCCTGACGCGCACCGCGCCGCTGTTCCAGGTCGAGGCCAAGGACACCGAACCGCTGCCCAACCTCGCCAAAAGCTGGGACTGGTCGGCGGATGGCCACAAGCTCACCATGCACCTCGTCGAGGGTGCCAAATGGTCCGACGGCGCGCCCTTCAACTCAGACGACGTCATGTTCTACTGGGAGGACGAGGTCGTCGACCCGAACGTCTCGCCGCTCAACGGCGCCACCGAGGAAACCTTCGGCGTCGGCACCACGCTGAAGAAGATCGACGACTACACCGTCGAGTGGACCTTCAAGGAAGCCTTCCCGAAACAGTATCTCTACGCGATGGCCTACGGCACTTTCTGTCCTGGCCCCGCGCACCTATTGAAGCCGCAGCATCCGAAATATTCGAAGAACACCTACGACCAGTTCAAGAACGCCTTCCCGCCGGAATATATGAACATGCCGGTCATGGGCGCCTGGGTGCCGGTTGAATACCGGCCAGACGACATCATCGTCATGCGCCGCAATCCCTATTATTGGAAGGTCGATGAGAAGGGCAATCAGCTGCCCTACCTCAACGAATTACATTACAAGCTGTCCACCTGGGCCGACCGCGATGTCCAGGCGGTGGCCGGCTCGGGCGATTTCTCCAATCTGGAGCAGCCGGAGAACTTCGTCGCCTCGCTGAAGCGGGCCGCGGAGGCGAATGCGCCTGCACGCCTGGCGTTCGGTCCACGGCTGATCGGCTATAATCTGCGCCTCAATTTTTCCGCTAATGGCTGGGGCAACCCGGACGAGCGCGGTCAGGCGATTCGCGAGCTAAACCGCAATGAGGATTTCCGCAAGGCGGTTACCATGGCGCTCGACCGCAAGGCGCTGGGCAACTCCCTGGTCAAGGGGCCGTTCACCGCCATCTACCCCGGTGGCTTGTCCTCCGGCACCAGCTTCTATGACCGCAAGTCGACGGTCTACTATCCCTTCGACCTCGAGGGCGCCAAGGCCGAACTCGCCAAGGCCGGACTCAAGGATATCGATGGCGACGGTTTCGTGAACTTCCCGGCCGGCACGGCCGGCGGCAAGAATGTCGAGATCGTCATGCTGGTCAACAATGACTACGGCACCGACAAGAGCCTCGCCGAAGGCGTCGTCGCGCAGATGGAGAAACTCGGGCTGCGGATCGTGCTCAACGGTCTCAACGGCACCCAGCGCGATGCCTCGCAATATTCCGGGCGTTTCGACTGGCTGATCCGGCGCAACGACCAGGAGCTGACCTCCGTCGTACAGAACACCGTGCAGCTCGCTCCCGTCGGCCCCAAGACCAGCTGGGATCACCGCGCACCTGAAAGCGGCGAGGTCGACCTGATGCCTTTCGAGAAGGACCTCGTCGACATCGTCAACAAATTTGTCACGTCTGAGGACAATGACCAGCGCGCCGCCCTGATGAGAGACTTCCAGAAGATTTCGACGGAGCACGTCTACAATGTCGGCCTGACGGAATATCCCGGTGCGCTGATCGTCAATAAGCGCTTCTCCAACGTTCCAAAGGGCACGCCGATCTACATGTTCAACTGGGCAGAGGATTCGATCATTCGAGAACGGGTCTTCGTGGCGGCCGACAAGCAGGCGAAATACGAATTGTTCCCGGAAGAGCTGCCCGGCAAGCCTGGAGACAAGGGCCCGATGTAAGTTTACCTCCCCTGACTGAGACCTCCGGCCGCGCCGCTGGCGCGGCCGGACAAAGGCAACCTCCGAACGCACCAAAAGGACGCGATCGGCAAGACGAGGAAGCGGACCGTCCATGCTGCGATTTCTGCTCATGCGCATAGCGTCGGCAATCCCGGTCCTTGCCATACTGAGCCTCGTCACCTTCGCCATCATCCAGGCGCCGCCCGGCGACTATGCCGACTACATCCGCTCGCAGCTGATCAACCAGGGCGGCGCCTCCTTCGCCGAAGCCGACGCGCAGGCCAACGCCTACCGGGTCGAACATGGCCTCGATAAGCCGCTGCCCGTCCAGTATCTCAACTGGATCGGCGGCATCGTCACCCGCGGCGATTTCGGCTACAGTCTCTACTACAACAAGCCGGTGGCCGACGTTGTGGGCGAGCGCCTGCCGCGCACCCTCATCCTGGCGCTTGTGTGCCATCTGCTCGCCTCGGTGCTCGGCATCACCTTCGGCATATGGGCGGCGACCCGGCAATACACCTGGATCGACTCGACACTTTCGGCCATCTCCTTCCTCGGCATGACGGTGCCGCGCTTCCTGATGGCGCTGATCATCGTCTATCTCCTGGTCTTCCAGTTCAACGTCTCGGAGATAGGCAGCTTCTTCTCGCCGCAATATGGCGGTGCGCCATGGTCGTGGGCCAAGTTCGTCGATCTGGTCAAGCATGTCTGGCCGGTGGTCGCGATCGCCACCTTCGGCGGGCTCGCCTACAACATGCGCGTCATGCGCGGCAATCTGCTCGACACGCTGAATGCGCAATATGTCGAGACGGCCAGAGCCAAGGGGCTGACCGGCAGCGCCGTCGTCATGCGCCACGCCGTGCCCAATGCACTGCATCCGCTGGTCATGTATCAGGGCGTGGTGCTGCCTTACATGCTGACCGGCGAAATCGAGACGGCGATCATCTTCGCGCTGCCGACCGTCGGCCCGGCGATCGTCGGCTCGATGGCGGTCGGCGACGTCTATGTCACCGCCACTTTCATGATGGTGCTGTCGGCGACGCTGATCGTCGGCAACATCATCGCCGACATGTTGCTGGTCCTGCTCGATCCGCGCGTGCGCCAGTTCGGGGAGAGCTAGATGCTAGCCCGCGATACATCGCCACCGCCGCTGCCGGCCGAAGGACCCGTCGAGAGACCCGCGCGCGGCAACGAGAGCTACACCGCGCTCGTCTGGCGCCGGCTGAAGCGCTCCTGGACCGGCATGGCGGGGTTCTGGCTCGTCGTGCTGCTGATCCTCATGGCGGTGTTCGCCGAGGTCCTGGCGCCGATGGACCCGAAGGTGACCGATGTCGCCTTCGCGCCGCCGCAACTGCCTGCTTTCCACGACCGGGACGGCGATTTCGTCGCCCGGCCCAGGGTCTATGCGCTGGCGGATTCGGCGGATCTCGATCCGGTCACCTTCCAGCCCATCGTCGGCCCCGACTATGATCATCCAAGACTGCTCGGCTTCTTCGTCGAGGGTGCGCCCTACAGGCTCTTCGGGCTCATTGCGGCGAACCGGCATTTCTTCGGCTCGATGGACGGCCAGCCGGTGCATTTCCTCGGCACCGACAAGTTTGGACGCGACGTGCTCTCGCGCGCCATCCACGGCTCGCGAGTCTCGCTGATGATCGCGCTGACGGTGGTCTTCATCATCACCGTCATCGGCACTACGGTCGGCATGGCTTCCGGCTATTTCGGCGGTCGGTTCGATGTCTGGATGCAGCGCTTCGTCGAACTCGTGCTGGCCTTCCCGCAGCTGCCGCTCTATCTGGCGCTGACGACGCTGATCCCGGTCACCGCGCCCACCAACGTCTTCCTCGCCTTCGTCATCATCGTGATGTCGGCGCTGGGCTGGGCGCAGATGTCGCGCGAGGTGCGCGGCAAGACGCTGGCGCTTGCGCGCATTGAATACGTACGCGCCGCCATGGCGGTCGGTGCCACCGACCGGCGCATCATCATGCAGCACATCTTCCCCAATGTGATGAGCCATGTGATCGTCGCGGTGACGCTGGCGATCCCCACCGTGGTGCTGCTCGAATCCTTCCTCGGGTTCCTCGGCTTCGCGGTGAAGCCGCCGCTGATCTCGTGGGGGCTGATGCTGCAGGACACCGCGACCTACTCCGTCATCGGCACCTATCCGTGGATCCTGTCGCCGGTCGGTTTCGTGCTGGTCACCGTCTTTGCCTTCAACGCGCTGGGCGACGGGCTGCGCGACGCCGTCGATCCTTATTGAGGTGGTTGGGATGACGCTCGCGCTCGCCGAACCTTTCGCACCTTCCGTCCGGCACGACCATGACGGACGCCAGGGAGAACCCGTCATCGATGCCCGCAACATCGAGGTCGTCTTCAAGGTCGAGCACGGCACGGTCGAGGCGGTCAAGGACGTCTCGTTCCAGCTCTATCGCGGCGAGACGATCGCCATCGTCGGCGAATCCGGTTCCGGCAAATCGGTGACGGCGCGCACCGTCATGGGATTGCTGTCCCGGCGCGCCACCGTGTCGCCGAGATCGACCGTCTGTTATGATGGGCAGAACATCCTGAAGTTCCCCGAAAGCGCCCGGCGCAAGCTGCGCGGCAACCGCATCTCGATGATCTTCCAGGAGCCGATGAGCTCGCTCAATCCGATCTATACGATCGGCAGCCAGATCGTCGAGGCGATCAGGGTTCATCGCAAGGTCGGCCGGCGGCAAGCCTGGGCACGGGCGCTCGAACTCCTGCAGCATGTCCAGATCCCGGATCCCGTCGCGCGGCTCAAGCAATATCCGCATCAGCTCTCGGGCGGCCAGCGCCAGCGCGTGATGATCGCCATGGCGCTGGCCAACGATCCCGACGTGCTGATCGCCGACGAACCGACGACGGCGCTCGACGTCACCGTCCAGGCACAGATCCTGAACCTGATCCGCAATCTGCAGAAAGAGCTGCGCATGGCGGTGATCCTGATCACCCATGACCTCACGGTCGTGCGCAAATTCTCCGACTACGTCTATGTCATGCAGCATGGCGAGATGCGGGAGCATAACGTCACCGAACGTCTGTTCTCCGATCCCCAGCATCCCTATACGCAACGACTGCTCGCCTCCGAACCGCGCGGGCGGCCACAACCGCTGCCGGAGGGCTCCGGCACCATCCTCGAAGCGAACGGGGTGCGCGTCTGCTTCATGCTGCGTCACGGCACCTTCCTCAAACCCGACTGGCGCGAGCTGGTCGCCGTCGACGATCTCGGTCTCAAGCTTTGCCGCCACGAAACACTGGGACTGGTCGGCGAATCCGGCTCCGGCAAGACCACATTCGGCCAGTGCCTGCTCAGGTTGATCGATGCCAAGCGCGGCGAGATCCGTTTCGACGGCCAGCCGATCCATGGGCTGTCACGGGCCGAGATGCGGCCGCTGCGATCGCGCATGCAGGTCGTCTTCCAGGATCCGTTCTCCTCGCTCAACCCGCGCATGACGATCGGGCAGATCATCGAGGAAGGGCTGATCGTCAACGGCATCGGGGCGACGCGGCGCGAGCGGGTCGAGCGGGTGCGCGAGGCGCTGGTCAGCGCCGGCATGCCGGGCGACATCCTTTCGCGATTTCCGCACGAGTTCTCCGGCGGACAGCGGCAGCGCATCGCGATTGCGCGCGCCATTGCATTGGAACCGGAATTCATCCTGCTCGATGAGCCGACATCGGCGCTGGACCTCTCCGTCCAGGCGCAGATCATCGATCTCTTGCGCAGGCTGCAGGACGAGCGCGGCCTGAGTTATCTTTTCATCTCGCACGATCTCAAGGTGGTGCGCGCTCTGTGTCACCGCGTCATCGTCATGCAGCACGGCAAGATCGTCGAACAGGGACCTGTCGACGAGGTCCTCACCAATCCCAAGACCGCCTACACCGAACGGCTCGTCCGGGCCGCTTTCGACGTGGCCTGAACACATGCCGGAGGTTAGCGTGGCAAGAAATCCCAGGATCACTTTCATCGGCGCCGGCTCGACCGTGTTCATGAAGAACATCGTCGGCGACGTGCTGCAGCGGCCGGCGCTTTCGGGCGCGACGATCGCGCTGATGGACATCGATCCGCAGCGGCTGGAAGAGAGTGCCGTCGTCGTCAACAAGCTGATCGCGACGCTCGGCGTGAAGGCGAAAGCGGAGACCTATTCCGACCAGCGCAAGGCGCTGGCCGGTGCCGATTTCGTCGTCGTCGCCTTCCAGATCGGCGGCTACGAGCCCTGCACCGTCACCGACTTTGAAGTGCCGAAGAAATATGGCCTGCGCCAGACCATAGCCGACACGCTCGGCGTCGGCGGCATCATGCGAGGCCTGAGGACCGTGCCGCATCTGTGGAAGATCTGCGAGGACATGCTCGCCGTCTGCCCCGAGGCGATCATGCTGCAATACGTCAACCCGATGGCGATCAACACCTGGGCGATATCGGAGAAATATCCAGAGATCAGGCAGGTCGGCCTCTGCCACTCGGTGCAGGGCACCGCGATGGAACTGGCGCACGATCTCGATCTTCCCTACGAGGACATCCGCTATCGCTCCGCCGGCATCAACCACATGGCCTTCTACCTGAAGTTCGAGCACCGCCAGGCCGACGGCTCCTACCGCGACCTCTACCCGGATCTCCTGCGCGCCTATCGCGATGGCCGCGCGCCCAAGCCCGGCTGGAATCCGCGCTGCCCCAACAAGGTGCGTTACGAGATGCTGACCCGGCTCGGCTATTTCGTCACCGAAAGCTCCGAACATTTCGCCGAATACACGCCCTATTTCATCAAGAGCGGCCGTCCCGACCTGATCGAGAAATACGGTATCCCGCTGGATGAATATCCCAAGCGCTGCATCGAGCAGATCGAGCGTTGGCAGGGACAGGCGGAAGCCTATCGTTCGGCCGAGCGCATCGAGGTCGAGCAGTCGAAGGAATATGCCTCCTTGATCATGAATTCGGTCTGGACCGGCGAGCCGTCGGTGATCTACGGCAATGTTCGCAACAATGGCTGCATCACCTCGCTGCCCCGCGAGTGCGCCGCCGAGGTGCCGTGCCTGGTCGACGCCTCCGGCATCCAGCCGACTTACATCGGCGACCTGCCGCCGCAATTGACGGCGCTGATCCGCACCAACATCAACGTGCAGGAACTGACGGTGCGGGCGCTGACGAGCGAGAACCGGGAACACGTCTACCATGCGGCGATGATGGATCCGCACACGGCAGCCGAGCTCGATCTCGACCAGATATGGTCACTGGTGGACGAGCTTCTTGCCGCCCACGGCGACTGGCTGCCGGCCTGGGCACGCGTGAGCCGCAAGACTGAAGCCGCCTGACCAAGCGTCGCTCTTAGCTTATTTCGGCTCGTCGGCGTCGGGTTCTTCCTCGTCGTCGCGGGCTTTGATGACATAGGCGCCCTTCAGCCAGCGGTTGAGGTCGATGTCCTTGCAGCGCTTGGAGCAGAACGGGTAGGTCTCGCGCGCCGAAGGCTTGCCGCATTCGGGGCAGGGGCGCCTTGGCCGCAGCGGCGTCACCTTGTCGTCCGCGCTCATGGCCGCGCCGAGGACCAGTTTTGATGGACCTTGAAGCCTTCGCCCGAAAGCAAGGCTACGGTCTCGTAAAGCGGCAAGCCGACGACATTGGTGTAGGAGCCGACCAGCTTGACGACGAAAGCGCCCGCAAGCCCCTGCACGGCATAGCCGCCGGCCTTGCCGCGCCATTCTCCCGACGCGACATAGGCGTCGATCTCCTCGCGCGGCAGCCGCTTGAACCGCACGCGCGTCTCGACCAGCCGCTGGCGCAGTTTGCCGCCGGGCGTGATCAGGCAGATGCCGGAATAGACCCGGTGCGAACGCCCCGACAGCAATCCGAGGCAGTTGGCGGCATCGTCGAGCGTCTCGGCCTTGGGCAGGATGCGCCGCCCGACAGCGACCACCGTGTCGGCGGCCAGCACCAAGGCCGGCGCGTAGTCGGTTTCCGACTTCAGCGAGGCAAATGCCTTTTCGGCCTTTTCCTTCGACAGCCTTTTGGCCAGCGAGCGCGGATGCTCGGCACGCAGCGGCGTCTCGTCTATGTCGGCAGGCAATATGCGGTCCGGTTCGATGCCGGCCTGCTGCAGGAGTTCGATGCGGCGCGGCGAACCCGAGGCAAGCACCAGCTTCAGCAAAATGCTCATCGCGGACCAGTCGGCCTTGATCTTACTTGAAACGATAGGTGATGCGGCCCTTGGTCAGGTCGTAGGGCGTCATCTCGACCAGGACCTTGTCGCCGGTCAGCACGCGGATGCGGTTCTTGCGCATGCGGCCGGCCGTATGGGCTATGATTTCGTGTTCGTTTTCGAGTTTCACCCGGAACATGGCGTTGGGCAGCAGTTCCGTGACGACACCCGGAAACTCGAGGACTTCTTCCTTCGGCATTCGATACCTTTGCTTGGATGGTTTCCCGGCGTTTAGAGCATGATGCCGAAAAGTATGAAGCGGTTTTCGGACGACATCATGCTCTACTTCTTTGATCTAGAGTCGGAAGCTGTCAGGTCGAAGAGACCCAACCGCATCCGACTCTAGCCGGAAATTCGGCGGAACCTATATGATAATCGTCGGCTTGTGAACACGCTTAATCCGTCGCGTTTTTTGCTTCTGGAAGCAAAAAACGTCGGCCTATGCGCAACTTCAGCCGTTCGCGCACATCGCGATAGGCCGCGATGATCTGCTCGCGCGTGCCGCTGGCGCCGGTAGGATCCGGCGTCGGCCAGTATTCGACCTCAACGGCGAGCGAGCGGGTGAGCTCCAGCGCGGCATGGTGCGCCTCCGGCGCGAGCGTGACGATGAGATCGAAATAGTCGTCTTCCAGCTCGTCCATCGTCCTTGGATGGCGCTCGCCCAGCGACAGGCCTTCCTCGGCAAGTACGGCATCGACGAACGGGTCACGCTCGCCGCTGCGCACGCCCGCGGAGGCGACGAAGGTGCTGGCCGGCAGCATGCGCCGCGCCAACAGCTCGGCCATCGGCGAGCGCACGGCATTCATGCCGCACAGGAACAGGATCGAACGGGGCGGTGCGCCGGCGGTCAGGGGTTAACCCCGCCAATGGAGCACGCAGACCAGCGTGAACAGCCGGCGCGCCGTGTCGAAATCGATGTCGATCTTGCCGGCGAGCCGGTCCATCAACGTCTGCGAACCCTCATTGTGCAGGCCGCGGCGACCCATGTCGATCGCCTCGATATGGCTCGGCGTCGAGGAGCGAATGGCGTCGTAATAGCTTTCGCAGATCATGTAGTAGTCCTTGACGATGCGCCTGAGCGGCGTCAGCGACAGGATATGGGTCACCACGGCGGAACCGTCGTCGCGCGTCACGGCGAAAACCAGGCGGGACTCGGCCAGCGACAGCTTCAGCCGGTAGGGGCCCGCGCCGCTGTCGTTGACCGGTTGAAAACTGTTCTCCTCGATCAGGTCGAAGATCGCCACCGCGCGTTCGTGCTCGACGTCGGGCGTCGAACGGCCGATCGATTCATCGAGTTCGACATCGATCAGCCTCGCCCGGGTTTGATCGGAGCCCGACATGGCGCCTACATGTTCAGCCGTATGGCGACGGAGCGTCCATGCGCGTCGAGCCCTTCGGCCTTGGCCAGCGCGATCGCGGCAGGCGCCAGCGCGCGCAATTGCTCGGGCCCGAGCTTCAGGATCGAGGTGCGCTTGACGAAATCGAGTACCGAAAGGCCTGACGAGAAACGCGCCGAGCGTGCCGTCGGCAGCACGTGGTTGGAACCGCCGACATAGTCGCCGATGGCTTCCGGCGTATGGCGGCCGAGAAACACGGCACCGGCATTGTGCATCCGCGACAGGAAACCCTCGGCATCGTCGATTGCCAGTTCGACATGCTCGGCCGCGATACGGTCGACCAGCGGCAGCGCCGCCTCGATCGCCGCAACCTCGATCACCGCGCCGAAATCGCGCCAACTCGCCGCCGCCGTCTCCGCCCGTGGCAGGTTTGGCAGCTGCCGTTCGACCGCCTCCTCCACCGCCTTGCCAAAGGCCGGATCGTCGGTGATCAGGATCGACTGCGCCGACGCGTCATGTTCGGCCTGGGCCAGGAGATCGGCGGCGATCCAGTCGGGATCATTGTCGCCGTCGGCCACGACCAGCACTTCCGAGGGGCCGGCGATCATGTCGATGCCGACGGTGCCGAACACCTGGCGCTTGGCCGCCGCGACATAGGCATTGCCAGGGCCGACGATCTTGGCGACCGGCTTGATCGTCTCGGTGCCATAAGCCAGGGCAGCGATCGCCTGGGCGCCGCCGACGCGATAGATTTCCGGCACGCCGGCAAGATCGGCCGCCACCAGCACAAGCGGATTGATGACGCCACTGGGTGCCGGCACCACCATGACGATGCGCTCCACGCCGGCGACCTTGGCCGGTATGGCGTTCATCAGCACCGAACTCGGATAGCTCGCAGTGCCGCCCGGCACGTAGAGCCCGACCGCCTCGACCGCGGTCCAGCGCCAGCCGAGCTCGACGCCCGCGGCATCGGTAAAGCGGTCGTCCTTCGGCCGCTGCCGCTCGTGGTAGGCGCGGATGCGGTCGCGCGCGAATTCGAGCGCCTCGATCGTCTGGTGGTCGCAAGCGGCATAGGCGCGGGCGATCTCGTCCTTCGACACGGCAATGCCGAGTTCCCTGAGGTCGGCCCTGTCGAAGCGTCTGGTAAAGTCGACGAGGGCGGCGTCGCCGTCGGCGCGCACGCGCGCGATGATCTGGCGCACGGCCGCGTCGACATCGGCCGACACTTCTCTCTTGGTGGTGAGGAAAGCGGCGAAACGCTGTTCGAAATCGGCGTCGGACTGGCGAAGCGTGATGGCCATCGCTCAGGCCCTGTGCACGGGACGCGACGTGGCTTCCCACGCGCCGCCGACATCCGCAAGGCGGGCCTCGATGCATTCGACATCGAGCATGATTGCGCCGCCTCCCGAAAAGATCAGCTCGACTATGCCGGCCGGCTTGCTGATCTCGATGAAGCTGATCGCCAGCAGCGACAGCACTTCGGCCGGCTTGTCGCGGGCTATGCCGCTGGTCTTGGCGCCCAGAACCCGATCGAAATGCAGCACGGCCTGGCGCCGTTCGTTGTGCTGGCGAAAGAAGCCCGATTTGGCCTCCCAGACGAAACGGTTCATGGTCAGCACGAAACGCTTGGCCGCGGGAAGGTATTCAAGGTCCGAGACTTTCATCACGGCGTCCTGGACATGGGCGGAGACGATGCTCAGGTCCTGGTCGTCGAGGGCGATAAGCTTAAGGCCGTTCATGCGGATTTCGCACCTGAAAATTGACTGTTCAGCCTTCTGTTAGAGCATGATCCCGAAAAGTGGAAACCGCTTTTCGGAAAAGATCATGCTCAAGCAGGAATCCGGAGGTCGTTCCGGTCCGCGCAGCCGTGAGGCGGGCGGGGATCGGTCTAAGCCGAGATCCGTTCGATCACGGCGCCGCAATTGGACAGCTTTTCCTCCAGCCGCTCGAAGCCGCGGTCGAGATGATAAACGCGGTTGACCGTGGTTTCGCCTTCGGCCGCAAGGCCGGCGATGACCAGCGAAACGGAAGCGCGAAGGTCGGTCGCCATGACAGGCGCGCCCTTCAATTTCGGCACGCCGTCGACGATCGCCGTCTGGCCCGAAAGTGTGATGTGGGCGCCCAGGCGCGCGAGTTCCTGCACATGCATGAAGCGGTTTTCGAAGATCGTCTCGGTGATGCGCGACTTGCCCTTGGCCATGGTCATCAGGCCCATGAACTGCGCCTGCAGATCGGTGGGGAAGGCCGGGAAGGGCGCCGTCGTCACGTCGACCGGTGAAATGCCGTTGCCGTTGCGCTTGACGCGGATGCCGGAATTGGTCGGCGTGATCTCGGCGCCCGTCTGCGAGATCACGTCCAGCGCGGTCTGCAGCAAATCGGGACGCGCGCCTTCGAGCACGACGTCGCCGCCGGTCATGGCGACGGCCATGGCATAGGTGCCGGTCTCGATGCGGTCCGGGATGACGCGCACGCGCGCGCCCGACAGCGCCTCGACGCCGTCGATGGTGATGGTTGGCGTGCCGGCGCCGGAAATCTTGGCGCCCATGGCATTGAGGCATTCGGCGAGGTTGACGATCTCGGGCTCGCAGGCGGCGTTTTCAAGCACCGTCTCGCCCTTGGCGAGCGACGCCGCCATCATGAGCACATGGGTGGCGCCGACCGACACTTTCGGAAAGACATAACGGTTGCCGACGAGGCGGCCATTCCTGGTCTTGGCGATGACATAGCCGGTGTCGACGTCGATGTCGGCGCCCAGCGCCTGCAGGCCTTCCAGGAACAGGTCGACCGGCCGCGTGCCGATGGCGCAACCGCCCGGCAACGACACCTTGGCCTCGCCCATGCGGGCCAGCAGCGGGCCGATGACCCAGAACGAAGCGCGCATCTTCGACACCAGCTCGTAGGGTGCCGTCGTGTCGACGATGTTGCGGGCGGAGAAGTTGATGGTACGCGAATAGCCTTCATTCTGCTTTTCGCGGCGTCCGTTGACCGAATAATCGACGCCGTGATTGCCCAGGATGCGGATCAGCTGCTCGACATCGGCCAGATGCGGCACGTTTTCGAGCGTCAGCGTGTCGTCCGTCAGAAGCGACGCGATCATCAACGGCAGGGCGGCGTTTTTCGCGCCCGAGATCGGAATGCTTCCGGCGAGCTTGTTGCCGCCGACAATTCTGATGCGATCCATGAAGACTATCCCCTCGGCCCCGAAAGCCGGTTTCAATCGTTTGAGTATCGGCCCGTCTAGACCATCGGCCAGCCTGGTTCAAGAAATAGGATTTCCTGGTACCCGACCCAAGAGTCGCTGATTTGAGTTAATCTTTTTGTATTTCCTTCGCCGCGCCGAGCCCGTCCGGCCGCTTGTCGGGCTCGTCGGGCTCGCCGGCGCGCCGCTTGTCGGCGTCGTCGGCGTGCTGCCTGCCAATGTGGCCCGCGCGATGTTTGTCAGCCTCGCCGGTGCGCTGTTTGTCCGCGTCTCCCGCGCGCCGCGAGCGCGACTGCGCCTTGCGTTTCAGCAGATTCGCGCGCAGCTGCTCGGCCAGGCGGTCCTTGCGGCCGGTGCCGCCCCTTTTCGGTGGAGTTGTCGTGTCGTTCATTGTCCCGTCCTAGCCGGCGGCCGGCCAGCCCGCTATTCAGGCATAACCAACATTGTGGCGCGGCCATGTCATCAGAACCTATCCGGCAAAGGCTTTCACAGATGCTTTGCACTTGGCCTTGCGCTCGCCGGTTCGATATGGCAGAAGCCCCGCCATCAGCGGCTGCGGTAGCTCAGTGGTAGAGCACTCCCTTGGTAAGGGAGAGGTCGAGAGTTCAATCCTCTCTCGCAGCACCAGTCTGTCGGACATTTCAGCGCCATGCATCCCGTTCTTGTGTCTTTCCGGCACGGGCGGGCAACACAAGGCGCATCCCGGCACCTGAATTTGAGGATTTCGCGCAAGGTTGGTTCCCGTCGTGCTTTCATGGCGGGAGCAAATCGGCCTGCTTGCTTTCCTCCGCGACGAGCGCCGGCCCATAGCGGGCGACCGCTTGGCGCCCTTCCGCCCCCCACCCGCCCGATCGGACGGTTGAAAACATCGGCATTGGCGACCCGGGCGAGTCCGCTCCGGTCAGTGCCTTGAAGCATGATCTGGCGCGGCCGTCGTCCCGATCAGAGTCGCAGGGCGAAGCGCCGTCCGCGCAGACGGCGCTGGTTGCGGCTTCATCGGGACGCAAATGCCGATATCGGGATTTGCGCTGGCCGCCCGATCATGATTCAAGTCGGCGATTCCGAGGGCTTTCCCGCTGGAGCGCAGCATGACCTTGATCACACGCCGTCGACTTCTGAAATCGGCAGCGTTTGCCGGTGCGGGCGGGCTCGCCGCGATGGGGAGGCTTGGCGGCTGGGCCGCCGCCGGCCCCGAGCCGGTGGTGCTGCAGACGGCCAAAATCCAGGCCAGGCTGATGGAGATCGGCCCGACCCGGGAAGTGCTGACCTATGGCAGCGCCGGAATGCCGCCGGTGCTGAGGATGAAAAAGGGCGAGCCCTTCGCCGCCCGGCTCGTCAACGCGATCGACGACCCGACGACGATCCACTGGCACGGCGTTCGGGTCCCCAACAAGATGGACGGCGTTCCGTTCCTGGTCCAGCCCTACGTCTATACCGGCGATCATTTCGACTACGCCTTCACGCCGCCCGATGCCGGCACCTTCTGGTATCACCCGCATTGCAATACGCTGGAGCAAATGGGGCACGGCCTGACCGGCGTCATCGTGGTCGAAAATCCCGGTGATCCGAAATTCGATGCCGAAATCGTCCTCAATCTGCGCGACTGGCGCCTCGGCGACGATGGCCAGTTCATCGATCAGTTCCGGCCGCGGGATGCCGCGAGAACCGGCACCTATGGCACGGTGCGCACGGCCAACTGGCTCGACCAGCCGCACTATGACGCGCCAGCCGGCGGGCTGGTGCGGCTGCGCGTCGCCATCACCGACGTGACGCGCATCCATGCCTTTCGCGTCGACGGCGCGGAGGCGACGGTGATCGCGCAGGATGGCAATCCGGTGCCGCAGCGTTTTTCGCCCGATGCCTTGCTGCTTGGCCCGGGACAGCGCATGGAACTCGCCATCCGCATGCCGGACGCGGAGGGCGCGGTCGTGAGCCTGCGGGACGTCAGGGGCACCAAGCCCAAGGTGCTGGCTACCTTGCGTGCGGCTGGCAACTCGCTGAAGCGCGACATTCGTGATGTCGCGCCGCTGGAGGCCAATCCGGTGGCCGAGGTCGATCTCTCCGCTGCCCAGCATATTTCGCTGGCGCTCAGCGCCACGGCCGAGAACATTCCGAGCGACGGCATATGCGGTTCGCTCGGCTACAGTTTCTGGGCCATCAACAAGGTGCCGTGGCCGGGTGACACGCCGGATCCGACCGCGCCGCTGGCCGAATTGAAGCTTGGCAGGAGCTATGTCATCGACATGGAGAACCTGACGCCGCAATCGCATCCGATGCATTTGCACGGCATGAGCTTCAAAGTGCTGTCATCCTCGACTCGGCCCGTGCAGCCGCTGGTTTCCGACACCTATCTCATCCAGCCCAACGAGAAGGTGAGCCTCGCCTTCGTCGCCGACAACCCCGGCGACTGGCTGCTGCACTGCCACATCATCGAGCATCAGAAGTCGGGCATGACGAGCTACGTCAGGGTGACCTGAAACCGAGCGCGCCGCGGCCTACTTGCGCAGTTGCGCCTCGATCTCGTCGAGCACCTTGTCCTTGCCGATGCCGGTGAGGAAGGCGAGGCCCTTGATGACCGGCTTGGTCACCGAAGCCGAGATCGGCGTCGTGGCGACGATGAAGTCGACGCTGTCGGCCAGCCCCGGCACTTCGGTCGCCTTGGCCTGCTGGGCGTTGAAGGTCAGGCCGCGCTGCTTCATCGCCTCGGTGACGGCGACGTTGACCGCGGTCGAGGTGGCTATGCCCGTGCCGCAGGCAAAGAGAATTGTTTTCTGTCTGGACATCTCTTGCTTCTCCTTGTTCAGCCGAGCACGGCCCGAACGTCGTCTAGCGTCGTGGCCGACCTCAGGCCGTCCAATGCATCTGGATTCTGGATGGTGGCCATGACGGCCTGCAGCGCTTCAATCTGCTTGTCCTTGTCATTGATGGCAAGCAGGAAGACGAAGCCGACCGGCAGCTTCTCGTCAGGGTCTTCCATGTTGGCGAAGACGACGGGGTGCTTCAATGTGCCCAAAGCGATCCCGGGCTTCAGGACATGTTCGGGATCGGTGTGCGGCACCGCGACATTGTCGGGGCGCTCCAGCGGCAGTCCTGTCGGGATGGTCAACTCGCGACGCACGACCGCGTCGGCATAGGAGTTCTTGACATAGCCGAGCGTCTCGAGCCGGCCGGCCAGGATGCGGATGATCTGCTCATTGGTCGAGGCATCGGATCCGAGCACGATCGCTTCGGGGTCCAGAAGCTGCATGAGTCCGTCAGACATGTTTTTGCTCCGTCGATAAAATCGTGCGCCCGGGGAGGGCGCACGATCATTTCAAACGTCAGGCGTGATGAGGCTCAGGCCGTGCCTTCGGCCGGCTCGTCCTCGGCGCCCGCTGCCCGTTCCCAGCCGAGCGTGTTGCGGCGATAGAGGACGAACAGTGCCGCGATGACCACGGCGATCACGACGATGCCGGTAAGGCCAAGTCCCTGGATCGCCTCGATGATCACATAGGGCACCCACAGGAAGCCGTCGACGACGGAGGTGATCTGCAGCGCGTCTGCCGGCAGCTTGAAGCCCGAGGCGACGGCAGCACTTGTGAACAGCGGCGCCAGCGCGTTGGCGACGTAGAAGCCGATCGCCAGCGTCACCGTGCCGATCACCACCATGCGGAACACATTGCCTTTGACCAATGGCGCGGTCATGGCGACGATGAAGGGAATGACCGCCAAGTCGGCGAACAGGATGACGCGGTTGCCCGGCAGGATCACCGACAGGATGATCGCGATCGGCACAAGGATCAGCGATGACGAGATCGCGGCGGGATGACCGATCAGGATGGCGGAGTCCAGGCCGACCAGAAGCTCGCGGTCGCCGGTGCGCTTGCGCACGAATTCCTGCGCCGCGTCGGAGACCGGGATCAGGCCCTCCATCAGGATCTTCACCATGCGCGGCAAAAGCAGCATGACGGCTGCCAGGGTCATGCCGGTGCCCAGCACCTTGGCGAGCACCGTGCCGAGATCGCCGGCATTGTAGAAGGCGATGGCGCCGAGCACGAGGCCGATGATCAAGCCGAGCACGACAGGTTCGCCGAACACGCCGAACCGGCGCTCGATCGTCTCGGTGTTGATGTTGATGCGGTTGATGCCGGGAATGCGGTCCATGATCCAGTTCAGGATGATGGCGATCGGCAGGATCTGCGCGGAAGCCAGGTGCGGCACCGAAATGCCGGGCACGCCGTAGAACTGCTGCACTGCGCGCGCCGACCAGTCGGCGAACAGCAGCGACAGTGCCGCGACCAATGCCGCGATGGCGATGCCGTAGGCCAGATTGTCGGTCGCCGCCACGACCAGCGAGCCGACAAAGGCGAAGTGCCAGAAGTTCCAGACGTCGACATTGAGCGTGCGCGTCATGCGCGTCAGCAACAGCACGATGTTGACTAGGATGCCGACGGGGATGACCCACAGGCCGACCGACGAGCCGAAGGCGATGGCGGCCGCCGACGGCCAGCCGACATCGATGATGTCGCGATGAATGCCGGTGTTGGTGACGATGGCCTTGGCGACGTCGCCGATCGACGTGAACATCAGGCCAAGCACGAGGTTGATGCCGATGAAGGCGACGCCGATGGTGACCGCGGCGCGAAAAGCCTTGCTGACCTTTGCGCCCAGAACGACGGCTATGATGAAAATGACGATCGGCAGCAGCACTGTTGCGCCGAGCGTGTCGATGGCCCCTTTGAGGCCCGCAAGAATAGTATCCATTTGTCCTCCCCTGGAGCACCGAGCCCGACCCCCGGGTTCGAAATGATGCTCCGTTGACCTCCAACGCCTTTGCCGCCAACCTCGGCGCAAAGGCACTCCCCGTTCTGCCCGCGAGGCGGAATGCGTCCCGCTCGGTGATGCGGGATGAACATTTGCCTTCGCTGGCGAACGAATGTTTTATTGAGGCAGTTCAAGGCAATGTCAATTGGCAAGTCTTTGAACCCAAGGCATCCGGGCTGACGGAGCCTTCGCCTGTGCGCTCTTGACGGAGCATTGAACGGAAAAACCCGCCTGTGCGGCGGGCCCTTGGCGCAACTCAGCACCATGGGCAAATATGTAGCATAGTTGCCCTCACCCAGTCAAGAAAAAATTCCTATCATGAGAAGCTGCCGGCACAGCGGACTGGCAGTCGTCAGGTCTTTGTCGCCGAGTTCGGAGCCCAGTCTTTGGGCCAACCGAACCGTGGCGAGCGCCTCTGTCCTGCGCGATTTCATGGGAAATTGACGGGCCGAGGCCAGTTTCGTTGGCAAGGAGGAGCTATTCCCTGCTAATCCGACGCGAACCAGGAAGCTGTGGACATCCCCGCATGACCAATGTCGCCTTGACCGGGCTCGCCCGCGATCTCGCCAGCCGTGCCGCCGAGGGCCGCCCGGTACGCATCGGCGTCATCGGTTCGGGCGAAATGGGCACCGATCTGGTCACGCAAGGCATGCTGATGCCCGGCATTTCGGTCTGCGCGGTCTCGACAAGACGTCCGCATACGGCGCGCGAAGCGGTCCGCATCGCCTATGGTGACGAAGCGATGGCCGTCGAAGCCGATACCGCTTCGAAAGTCACCGCGGCGATCGAGTCGGGAAAGATCGCCATCACCTCCAACGAGATGCTGGTCACCAATCCGCTGATCGACGTCGTCATCGACGCCACCGGCAAGCCCGGCGTCGCCGCCGACTTCGACCTGATGGCGATGCAGCATGGCAAGCATCTGGTGATGATGAATGTCGAGGCCGACGTCACTATCGGCTGCTATCTCAAGCAGCAGGCAGATCGCCTCGGCGTCGTCTATTCGGTCGGCGCCGGAGACGAGCCCTCGAGCTGCATGGAGCTGATCGAGTTCGCCTCCGCACTGGACTTGACCATCGTCTCGGCCGGCAAGGGCAAGAACAACCCGCTTAACCACGATGCCGTGCCCGACGACTATCGCGAGGAAGCGATCCGCCGCAACATGAACCCGCGCATGCTGGTCGAGTTCGTCGACGGTTCGAAAACCATGGTCGAGATGTGCGCCATCGCCAACGCCACCGGGCTGGTGCCCGACGTGCCCGGCATGCACGGCCCGAAGGCCGACCGCGACGACCTCGTCAAGGTGCTCATTCCGCGCGAGCATGGCGGGCTGCTCACGAAAAAGGGCGTTGTCGACTACACCATCGGCAAGGGTGTCGCACCCGGTGTCTTCGTCATCGTCGAGGCGACCCACCCGCGCATCGTCGAGCGCATGGACGACCTGCATATCGGCCACGGTCCCTATTACAGCCTGTTCCGACCCTACCATTTGACCTCGCTGGAAGTGCCGCTGACGGCGGCCCGCATCGTGCTCTTCGGCAAGCCCGACATGGTGCCGCTGCCAAGGCCGGTCGCCGAGGTATGCGCCGTCGCCAAGCGGGATCTGGCCGCCGGCGAAAGCTTCGATGCGATCGGCGAGACCTGCTATCGCTCCTGGACGATGACCGTCGAAGACGCTCGCGCCCGGCGTGCCGTGCCGGTCGGCCTGCTCGAGGGCGGCAAGGTGCTGAAACCGGTGAGGAAAGGCGAGCTGTTGACGGCCGACAACGCCGCACCCGACCGGGCGACGAGACTGTTCGCTCTGCGCCGGCTGCAGGATGAGATGCTGTGGGGCACCTGAAACGACCAGTTTATCGACGTCGGCGCAGTGCGCGACACTCACAGCCTTGTTGCGGCGCATCGGCGCCGCGAAAAGCTGAAGCGACCAGACGGCCTTATTTCCCCAGTTCGATCGACCGCAGCCGCGCCGCTTCCACCGCTTGCGTGAGGAGATTGGTCAACCGGTCCTCGCCCATCAGCACTGCCAGCGCGGCCGCCGTCGTGCCGTTGGGGCTGGTGACCTGCTGGCGTAGCAGGCCCGGCTCCTCGCCGCTTTCGGCGGCGAGCGAGGCAGCGCCATAGACGGTCTGCATGGCGAGCAGCTTGGCGGTCGCCGCCGGCAGGCCCGCCTTCTCGGCGGCGACGGTCAACGCTTCGATGAAATGGAAGATATAGGCCGGGCCAGATCCCGAGACGGCGGTCACGGCATCCATCAGGCCCTCGTCGTCGATTGTGGCCACTTCGCCGCTGGCCGCCAAGAGGTCGGCGACGAAACGCTTGGTGTCGTCGGAAACCAGCGGATTGGAAAACACCACCATCATGCCCTTGCCGACGGAAGCAGGCGTGTTGGGCATGCAGCGCACAACAGGCGCGCGGTCGCCCAGGATTTCCTCGAAGGTGGCGACCGGCGTGCCCGCGGCAATGCTGACGAAAATGGTGCGCCCATCGCCGAAACGTTTGTAGGCGGCGGTGACGTCGCGGATCACCTGCGGCTTCACGGCGATAACGATGAGATCAGGCACGGCACCGGCCGGAATATCGGTGGGGTCGGCAGCCGTTCCGCATCCGAGTGCGGCCGCGCGCTGGCGCAGGTCGGCATTGGGCTCGACCACGAAAACGGACGACGGTGCAAGCTTGCCGGATTTCAGCCAGCCCGAGAGCATGGCGTAACCCATATTGCCGCAGCCGGCGAGAACAAGCCTGATCGTCATCGAAAGCCCTCCGAGGAAAGGCTTCACATAAACGCTCGCGGATCAACGGGGAAGCCCTGTCAGGTGGAGTGGCCCAATCGCGCGCCACGACCGGCGTTGCGCAGCGTGACCGGGCGCAGCGAAACTTGTCTGAGCCCAAGCACACCGAGCACGAAGAACAGCCACACCGGATCGCCGCGATGAAAGAAGAAGCTTTCGAGGAAGGCGTTGAGCGCGGCGAACAGCACCACCATCATGAAGAAGTCGCCGAGATAGATGTTTTCCTTGCGCAAGGGAATGCGCACGTAGTCGCGCAAAGGGGCGATCAGGAAAGTGTAGACCGCCACGCAAAGGGCCGGAATGCCCATCAGCACCGCGATATCGAGATAACCGTCATGGCCATGCACGATAGTCCTGATATCCCACGGCCGGTCGAAGGGCTGATCCTGGTTGAGCAGCAGCGGCGTTCCCCAGAAGCTCTCATAGCCGTAGCCGGTCCACGGTTTCTTCGCCAGCATCTCGCCGGCGAACTCCCAGAGCGTGGTGCGCCCGGTATAGGTCAGGCCGGGGAAATAGATCGCCGCCAGCTGTTTCACCGGCGGCAGGAAAACGATGCCCAGCGTGCCGACCGCGGTAGCGACGATCGCCAGCGCGAACAGGATCGGCGTGCCGAGCCGCATGCCGACGATGCTTGGAAACATGACGATCAGGATCGAGAACGGCACCAGGCCGGCCGTGGTCTTGGATCCGGTGTGCAGCATGAACACCATCGCCGCGAAGAAAATTCCGGCGCCCCAGAACCGCTGCCCGCGCCGGAAGAGATAGAGGCCGGCGAAACTGAAGCAGGCCATGACCGGGCCGGCGATGTTCTTGTGGGTGAAGACGCCGCGCCACAGGCCGGCATGTTCCGGTTCTTGCGAATCGGCCGTGTGCATCGCCTCGTGCGGAAAGGCGATGAGGCCGAGATAGGAAAGGCCCATGACCGCCACCGCGGTGAAGATGATGACCTTCGAGAAGGCGTCCGCGTCGCGCGGCAGCACGAGGATCGTCGCCATCGTCAGGATGCCGATCATGGTGAAGGAGGCGGCGCGCATCGCCGAGGGCGGGTCTGTCGCCAGCACCACCGACAGAAAGAAGAAGCCCAGCATCAGCACCCAGGAAGGGCTGAGCAGCGAGCGCACGATGCGCGGATCGGCGAAAGCCATCAGCGAAAAGACGGAAACGGCGCCGAGCGAGCCGAAGCCGAGCTGGTTGACGATGTCGCCGCCTTCGCCGGTGAGTTCCGCGCCCGCGGGCTGGAACGGGCGGAAGGACACCATGACGACGGTGAACAGCAACGCCGCGATCGCGGTTGCCACGCCGTCGCGCGTGAACGCGGCGCCGAGCGGCGCGCGCTCAGTTCTTTTCAGGCTGGCGGTATTGCTCATTGGCATATCCGAATTCGGCCAGCACGCGGCCCAGCGCCACATGGACAGGGTAGATTGCGGCCGCGGGCGATCCTGTCCGTGCCAGCCTGGCGGCCCCGCGAAATGGCGAGGCGGCAAGCAGGGCCAGGCTCTTCAGCAACACCTTGACGCCGGCCAGCGGGGTGCCGGCGCGTTTCTTCTTTTCGACCAGCGTCGAGATCACGCCGTTGCGCAGGCTGCGGGCGCGGATCCAGTCGGCCTCGACCCGCCGGGCCGGGACGGTCTCGGTCACGCTGGCCTCGGCGCACCAGCCAAGCGCGAAGCCGCGCTGCGCCGCCCGGCTCAGGAAGTCGGAATCGCCGCCGCCCATGAAATTGAATCTCAGGTCGAGGAACGGCGGCCCCATGGCGGTAAGCACGTTGCGCCCCACCAGGAGATTGCCGGACGAATAGAGCGCCGGCACGAGGCCCGTCTTGCGGTAGGGCGGCGCGAAGACCGGATGCTTGGCCCAGCGCGCATGGGCGGGATCGGCGAAGTCGGGCACTTGCGGGCCACCGACAATATCGGCGCCAAGGCTCTCGGCCGCCCCGCACATCCGTTCCAGCCAGTGCGGGTCGGCTATCTCGTCATCGTCGATGACCAGCAGGTGCCTGAAATTCGGAAAGTGCAGGATCGCCGCCTGCCAGCCGGCATTGTAGGCGCTGCAATTGCCGCGCTGATGCGCGATGATCACCATGCCCGGTATCTCGCCGCGCTTGAACAGCGGCAGCGACGCCTGGGCGCCGGCACGTGCCTCGGCCTCGTTCTCCATGACGATGACGGCAAAGCGCCTGCCGGTCTGCTGTGCCCGCAGCGACGCCAGCGTTTGCAGGACCTGGTCCGGCCGCTTGAAGGTCGGCAAGGTGACGACGGCTTCGACGCCCTCCGTGTCAAGCCGGGGGGATCGTCCCGCGATCGATACCGAACCGTCCGATGGCAAAGGGATCATCCGTGTCAGCCGCATGGTGGGTCGAGTTCTGTTAGCACCATGACGATAACGTTTCGTTAATCACCTTTCACGGAGTGGCTCTTCAAGCCGAGGTTTTGGGCCGTCGATGCGCGCGCGTTTAATCAAGGGTTCACCGCGCTTTGCTACCGGCTGCACCACAGGATAGGTGAGATGCATCTGCTGTTCGCCACATCGATCGTGCCCGATGGCGCTCTCGCATCGGGCTACGAGATCGCCAATGCTGCAATCATCGCTGCCTTGCGGCGCGCCGGCGCGCGCGTCACCGTCATCGGCTTCATCTGGCCGGGGAAAGCCGCCGCCGATCCTGAAAGCACCATCGTTCTGGGTGCCGTCGACGTGCGCACCGAAGATGCTTCAGCGCTGCAAAAGCTTGCCTGGGTCGGCAAGGCGATGCTTTCGGGCCTCACCTTCGCGTCGGCCAAGTTGCGTGCGGTCTCCGATGCCGAAGCCCTCGCCGCCATCGAGCGCGCCGGCCCCTTCGACGGCTATGTGCTCAATTCCGTGCAGTTCGCCGGCGCCTTCGAAAAACTCTTCGACGAGCGGCCTTCGATCTTCGTCGCCCACAATGTCGAGCATCTTTCGGCGCGGGAAAATGCCGCTGCCGCCCCGGGCATCTTCCAGCGCCTGTTGTTCCGCCGCGAGGCAAGGCTGCTCGAGAGCGTGGAAGAGCGTCTGTGCCGCCGCGCGCGTTTCGTCTTCACGCTGGCCGAGGAAGACCGTTCGGCACTTGGCGTGGCCTCCGACGACCGCTCGGCGGTGCTGCCGCTGGTGACGGGCGCCACGCCACCGGCGCGTAACGGCCGGCGCAAGATTGAATGCGACGCCGCGCTGATCGGCACCTGGACCTGGCAGCCGAACCGCATCGGGCTCGGCTGGTTCCTGGACAAGGTGGTACCGCATCTGCGCCCGGACTTCCGCATCAGGATCGCCGGCAGCATGCCGTCTGACATCGCCTCGACGCATCCCGGCGTCGCTTTCGTCGGACGCGTGCCGGACGCCCAGGCTTTCATACGCGGCGGCGCCGTCATCCCGCTCATCAGCACCGCCGGCAGCGGCGTGCAATTGAAGACGATCGAAACGTTCGAGCTCGGCCTGCCCGCCGTTGCCACCAGCCACGCGCTGCGCGGCATCGACCATCGCCCGGTCAATTGCGCGGTCACCGACGATCCGGTCGCCTTTGCCAAGGCGCTGGAGACCGCGGCGGCCGACATAAGCGACGTTGACGGCAGCGCGTTCCACCGCCGGCAGCTCAAGGCGCTGGACGCCGCCATTCGGTTTGGCCTGGAGAAGCTCGGTCCGGTCATGCAGGAGGCGTTTGCATGAACATGCACGCCGCCCGCGCCTCGTTCGGGCCCGACACATTGAAGACGATCTTCGGCATCTCCGTGCTCGCCATTCGCTGGGACGACGCGATCGCCCTGCTGACGCGGCTGATCGTGGAACGACGCTTCACCAAGGTCAGCTTCCTCAACGCCCATAACGCCAATCTCGCCTACACCGATCCGGTGTTCGCCCAGGCGCTCGACGATTTTCTCATCCTGCCGGACGGCATCGGCGTCGATCTCGCAGCGCAGCTTCTCTATGGCGCGCCGTTCCCGGACAATCTCAACGGCACCGACTTCGTGCCGGCCTTTCTGCGGTCGGTGACCCGGCCGCTGACCGTGGGGCTGCTCGGCGCGACGCGCGTCAATGCCGAGGCCGCGTCGAAGAAGCTCGCGGCGATTGCCGTCCAGCACAGATTCGTGGTCATCCATGACGGCTACTTCTCCGCTGCGCAGGAGCCGGAAATCATCGAACGCATCGCGGCGCTGCGGCCTGATATGCTGCTGGTCGCCATGGGCGTGCCGCGCCAGGAATTGTGGATCGAACGGCACATCGACGAGCGCCACTGCACGCTGCCGGTCGCGGTCGGCGCGCTGCTGGATTTTCTCAGCGGCGCCGTGCCGCGCGCGCCCTTGTGGATACGGCGCCTCAGGCTGGAGTGGCTGTTTCGCCTGGCGGTCGAGCCGGGACGTCTCTGGCGCCGCTATGTGGTCGGCAACCCCTTGTTCCTGTGGCGGGTCCTCAAACAGAAATTGTTCCGGCCCCAAGCCGGAGACGTCCGTTGAACGAGAGGTTCGTTCCGGGCGCGATCGCCGAACCCGGACTGCTTCGGGCAACGCCGACGGCAGCCATGGTGACGGCAAGCTATGCGCCGGATTTCGAGCGTTGCCGCTTGCTCTGCGAAACCCTCGACCGGCACGTCACGGGCGTCGCGCATCACTACATTCTGGTCGAAGGCCGCGACGTCAAATTGTTTCGACGGTTGGAGAGCGCCAACCGTTCCGTCGTCGACGAACGTGAGCTGCTGCCGCGCTGGCTGCATGTCTTCGACGATCCGCTCAGCCTGTTCCGGCGGCGCGTCTGGCTCAGCTTGAAGACGCAGCCGCTCCGCGGCTGGCACGTGCAGCAACTGCGCCGCATCGCCGTTGCGGCGCACGCATGCCAGGACGTCCTGGTCTTCTGCGATTCCGACGTCGCCTTCCTGAAGCCTTTCGATTGCGGCGCGTTCTGGCGCGACGGCAAGGCGCGGCTGTTCCGCCGTGACGGCGTGCTTGCGCAGGACGGTCATGACGAGCATCGCATATGGTCGCGCAATGCCGGCTCCGCGCTCGGCATCGATCCGTCGAGGAATTCGGTTCACGATTACATTTCGACGCTGATCGCGTGGCGCCGCGACACCGTGCTGGCCATGTGCAGTCGGATCGAGGAGGTGCATGGCCGAAACTGGGTCGAGGTCGTCGGCTCGGCGCGCAAATTCTCCGAATGCATGATCTATGGCCGCTATGTCGACGATCTGCTGGACGGCGCCGGCCACTTCCATGGCTCGGAAGAATTCTGCCGCGTCCACTGGACCGGTGAGGCGCTGTCGGATGATGAATTCCGTCGCTTCGTTGCCGCCATGGCGCCCGAACAGGTGGCGATCGGCATGCAGTCCTTCATCGGCACCGATACCGGCCGCATCCGCCGGCTGATCGGACTCGACCGATCCTGATCCTGAAAAGCGAACCGGTTCTCGGAAAGACTGCCCGGATGAAGGATCAGATCGCCTTCGCCGGCTTGCGCAGCGCCGAATAGGTCAGCAGCATCGACGCGAGATAGAGCAGCAGGAAGACGACGTTGAGCGACAGCACCAGCTTCGATGTGTCGGCAATGGTTGTCAGCACATAGGTCAGCAGCAGCGCCTTGAGAGCGGCGAGCAGGCCGAGATTGAGCGCCCGCACCAGCGTCTGGCCGCGCGCGAACAGAAGTTCCGCCTGGTATTCGACCAGATTGCGCAGTCCCGGAACGCCGATCGCAAGCGCCACCAGGGGAGCGGCCTCCGAGACGTTCTTGCCGAGCGCCCCGGGGAAGAAATGCAGCACCACGGCAAGCGCCAGCAGCGCCAGCGTCGAGACCGCGAATACGCCGCCTTCGATGCCGCTCTTGACCGCCAGCCGTGACAAGAGCTCCGGGGCGCGCATCATGCGCTGCACCAGCATCATGGAGAAGGTGCGGATCGGGATCGCCGTCAGGTCGACCAGCCGCATGATGATGGCATAGATGCCGGCCAGGTGCGGCCCGCCGATCGCCAGCACCAGAAGCTTGTCGAACTCCATCTGCAGGTAGAACAACACCTCGGCGCCGGCGACGTAGATCGAATCGGCGAGCCGCCTGAGATAGAGCTCGCCGCGCAGCCGCAGCCGCTGGCGCGGATAGAAGAGGCCGAACGCGACCAGCAGCGAGGCCGCGTTCGCGCCGATATAGAACCAGGACCACACCCAGACGCTGTGTTGCGCCCAGAACATGAAGAGCACCGCGCCGGCTGCCCGCAACGCCGTCGCCAGGATCGCCAGCACGGCGGCACGGCCGAATTTGCCGAGACCGTTGTTGACGATCAGCGCCACCTCCACCGGCCGCCACAGAAGCGCCTCGGCAAAGACGATTGCCGCGAACACCGGCAGCGGCACGGTGCTGGCAAAGAAGATCAGGTAGACGATGTAGGAGGCCGCGGCGAGCAGCGGCAACGAGACGATGCCCAGCAGCAGGAAGCCTGCGGTGAAGGTGCCAATCAGGTTGGGGCGGATGGTGGCGGTGCGGTAGAGTGCCGAGATGAAGCCGAAGGCCAGAAGCCGCGACAGCATCACTCCGGCGGCCGAGGCGGTGGCGAACATGCCGAACTCGGCGATGGAAAGCGTATTGGCCAAGGCGATGAAGTAGGCGAGTGAAAACACCAGCCGCCCGCCGGCGCCGCTGATCGCTGAAAAATAGTCGCGAACCATCCCCCGTCTTTCGGCCACGAAGGTGCCGATCCGGGCGAGGGGCCGCCTCTGCGGTATGTCGCTGGCCTCAGTCATAGGTCAGGGAAAGGCATAGGCGGCAAAGTTTAACGTGCCCTTCTGAAATCTTCCTGCATCTGCTGAAATTCCAAGCAGCCGGCATCAAGCAATGCTTTCGGCCGCCTAAAATTAACCTTTTGTTTTCTATGCTTGTTTAGCGTGGCTTAACAAATGGCCGACTGCCGCTGTCTGGCGGCTGAAAGTAAGCTCCGCGACAATGGGCGACAGGGAAAATCGTGAGGACTGGAGGCGCGAGCGATCCTTGCTGGCGCTTGGCCAAGCCGTGCGCGGTGAGGACGAGGCATCGCTGGTCTCGCTAGGGGATCGGGCAAATCCGTCATGGCGCGAGGATGCCGCCACACGTCATCGCCTGGCGCGTTCGCAGCGCGAGGCGAAGATGAATCCGGCGCCTTCCGCATCCACCGCAACGCAACGCTTGCAGCCGGGCGGCGAGCCGGCTCCGGCGTCCGCCGGCATTTCGCGTTCGCACGATGGGGCCGGTATCGGCGGTTCGGACTCGGCGATGCCGTATGAAGAGACGGTTCCTGAGATCGCCTCGAGCGTTGATTCCCCGCGCAGCACATCCGAACCGCTGAGCGCGAGCGAAGCGGGAACATCTCCTGGCGAGGATGCCGACAGCCAGCAATGGAAGCCCCTGATCGATCCGATGCAGGTGGTTCGCGGCGTCGCCAGGTCCAAAGCGCTGATCATCACCACGACGGTACTGGGCGCGGCGCTCGGCGTTGCGATTGCCCTGTCGACGCCGAAGAAATACGAGTCCACCACCGAACTGATCGTCGACCCGCGCGACCTGAAGCTTACGGATCGCGATCTCACCCAGGCGGTGGTCATGCCCGACGCTGCGCTCGTCAACGTCGAGAACCAGATCAAGTTGCTGACCTCCGGCACCGTGTTGAACAAGGTTGTCCAGGAGCTCGACCTGGTCGACGACCCCGAGTTCAACGGCCAAGGCAATGGCGGCCTGGGCGTCATGTCGCTGATCCGCTCGATCCTGTTGCGCCAGGACGGACCGGGCGGTGTCGACCAATCCCGCCGCCTTTCCCTTGCCATCGTCAACCTGGCCGAGAGCGTTTCGGTCGAGCGCGGCGGCAAGACCTCCGTGATCACCATCGGCGTCACCACGCAGGACGCCCAGAAATCGGCGCTCATCGCGGAAACGATGACGAAGGTTTTCCTGCAGACTTCGGGTGAAATCCAGTCCGACACTGCCGGCCGGGCCAACAACGAACTGACGGCGAAACTCGACGAGATGCGCAAGGGCGTCGAAGCCGCCGAGCGCAAGGTCGAGGATTTCAGGGCCACCCATGATCTTGTCGACGCGCAGGGCCATCTGATCAGCGACGACCAGATGCTCAAGCTCAACGAGCAGCTTTCCGTCGCCCGCGCCCGCACGCTGGAGCTGAACGCCCGCGCGGCCTCGGCACGTCAGGTCAACGTGAATTCGGTGCTCAGCGGCACCTTGCCTGAAGAGATCAACTCCAACTCCATGAGCGATCTGCGCTCGCAATACGCAACGCTCAAACAGGAGGCTGATCGGGCAGCGGTCCGGCTCGGACCGCGCCATCCCGAGCGCCAGGCGCTCGAGGCCCAGCTCACCGGCGCGCGCGAACGCATCGTCGCCGAACTCAGCCGCATCGCGTCGTCGCTGCAGGTTGACCTGAAACGCTCGGTCCAGCTCGAACAGGACCTTGCTTCCCGCCTGGCGCAGATGAAGGTGCGCAGCGGCGACGTCAACAGCGACCTTGTCTCGATGCGCGAACTGGAACGCGAGGCCTCGGCCAAGCGCTCGGTCTATGAGCAATATCTCCTGCGCGCCAAGGAGACCGGCGAGCAGAAGAATATCAACACCGCCAATATGAGCGTCATCTCGCCCGCCTCCATTCCGCTGGAGCCGAACGGGCCGTCGCGCGCCGTGGTGGCGCTTGCCGGCCTGCTGCTGGGCTTTGCCTCCGGCGTCGGTCTCGGCGCCATGCGCGGCGCCTATGAAAGCCTGCGTGAGACCGCCGGGTCACGATCCCGCCGTGACCGCAAGATGGACGAACGCCGGGCGCCGCTCGATGACCAGGCATTCCGGGCGCCGCCTCCGCCGGCGCCGCCGATACCGCAAGCATCGCCGCCGCAATCACCGCCGCCGCCACCAGCATCAGTGCCGCCGCTTGCCGCGCAGCCCGGAGCCGCTGCCACCGAGGGTCCAAGCCGGATCGGCTTGCTGATGTCGAGGCTGCGCAAAGCCGTGTCCCGCAAGCCCGGCACCGAGGCGCAGGACGATGCGTTTCCCGGTGCATCTGCATCGGCCGCTGTCGCCGAAGAGGGCCGGCCGGCGAGCACTCCGGCATTTCCCGACTATCCGGCTCCGGATTCCGCCTTTGGACATCGCCCGCCAGCTCCAGACTATCCGCGGCCATCTTTTCAGCCAGACGCGGACGCCGGCTATACGCGGCCCATGGGACCGCCATTGCGGTCGCCCCTGGTGCCGCAGCAGGCGATGTATCCGGCCTCGTCCCATCCCTATGCGCAGCCCTTGGTCTATCCGCACATGCAGCCTTGGCAGACGCGGTCGGCGGCAGGCCATCCCCAGGCCGCGGCGCCCTATGGCGCGCCCATGCCCTACCCGGCCGCACCCGCTCCGGCTCAGCCGTCGGCCTATCCCGCCGCGCCGCTGGAGCAGCCCGCCGCCGCCGAGAAGGGCGCCGAGCAGGCGTCGATCGAGGAAATTCGCGCCAGCCTGCGCGAATTTCGCGAGGCTGTTCGCGAGCTTACCGAGAGCCGCGCCGGCCGCCGCTATTTCTGAGCCACAAGATAGTCTCCTGTGTCGAACAAAAGCGGGCCGGTTTCGCGTAAACGGCATCGGACGGCGCTTTGACGGGATTGCGTGTTCGAATTTTCGTCAAAATGCCGCGCGGTGTCTTGCCGGAGACGCAGCCCGGCTGGCCGGGTCATGCAGGCTTCGGCACACGATTGAGAAAAGGATCCAAAGCGCCGCATTTTCAGACGCGGCCGGTTTGGCGGAACGTATCGAGGGGTGATTCATATGGCCGAAGTGATTGACGGCAAAAGCGTTGCCGAAGACGTGGTGCGGACGGTGAAGACCTTGACCGCGGAGCTTGTCGCCAAGGGCAAGATCCAGCCCGGCCTCGCCGTGGTTATCGTCGGCGAGGATCCGGCGAGCCAGGTCTACGTCGCCTCCAAATCCCGCACCGCCAAGGAATGCGGCTTTCATTCGGTCCAGCACACGCTGCCGGCGGACACCTCCCAGGAGGCGCTGCTCAAGATCATCGCCGACCTCAACGCCGATCCCGCCATCAACGGCATCCTGGTGCAGCTTCCGCTTCCCGCCCACATCGACGCCGGCAAGGTCATCCAGGCGATCGCGCCGCAGAAGGATGTCGACGGCTTCCATTTCATCAATGTCGGCAAGCTCGGCACCGGCGAACTCGACACCGCTTTCGTTCCCTGCACGCCCGCCGGCTCGATGCTCCTGATCGAGCGCGTGCGCGGCAAGGATCTGTCGGGCCTCAATGCCGTCGTCGTCGGCCGTTCCAACATCGTCGGCAAGCCGATGGCCAATCTCCTGCTCGCCGCCAATTGCACCGTCACCATCGCGCACAGCCGCACGAAGGATCTGCCGGGGCTGGCCCGCACCGCCGACATTCTCGTCGCCGCCGTTGGCCGGCCGGAGATGATCAGGGGCGATTGGGTGAAGCCCGGCGCAACCGTCATCGACGTCGGCATCAATCGCATCCCGGCCCCGGAGAAGGGGGAGGGCAAATCCCGCCTCGTCGGCGACGTCGCCTATGCCGAAGCGGCGAAGGCCGCCGGCGCCATCACGCCCGTGCCCGGCGGCGTCGGGCCGATGACCATTGCCATGCTGATGGCCAATACGTTAGCCTCCGCCTACCTTGCGGCCGGGTTGAAACGGCCCTCCTTCTGACCACCAGAAAGCAGCAGCTTTGCCGAACCCAACTATTCCCTTGGAACGGCCGGTCATGAATGATCCCGTTCAAGGCGGCCGGCAATTCGCATTCCTGCTGGTCGACAAGTTCTCCATGTTCTCGCTGGCCGCCGCGATCGACACGTTCCGTTCGGCGAACCGGCTGCTCGGCCGCGATTTCTACGGCTGGACGACGGTATCGGCCGATGGCGATCCGGTGATGGCGTCCAACGGCTTGCCGCTCAAGATCGACTATGCGGTTGCCGACCTTCCGCCGGTCGACATCCTCTTCGTCTCGGTCGGGCTGACCACGGAGTTTCCCGGCAAGAGCAAGGTTCTGGCGGCGCTGCGCAGCTGGGGCCGGCGCGGCAATGCGCTCGGCGCGCTGTCGGTCGGATCCTATTTGCTGGCCGAGGCCGGCCAGCTCGACGGCTATCGCTGCACCATCCATTGGGAGAACCGCGCCGGCTTCGTCGAGCGCTTTCCCGACATCAACTGCACTGGCAACGTCTTCGAGATCGACCGCAAGCGCTACACCTGCGCCGGCGGCACCACCTCGATCGACCTGATGCTGGAGATCGTGCGCGGCGACTTCGGCTCGAACCTCGCCAATGGCGTCGCCAACCAGTTCCAGCACGAGCGCATCCGCTCGGCCGGCGACCGCCAGCGCGTCGGGCCGGAGCGCGATCTCACCGGCAAGTCGGAGAAGCTCAGGCGCATCGTCGAGCTGATGGCCGACCATCTCGACGAGCCGCTCTCGGCGGTGCAGCTCGCCAAATCGGCCGGCCTTTCGGTGCGTCAGGTGGAGCGTTTGTTCCTGCGCCACCTCAACGTCACGCCCGGCCGCTACTACATGCGGCTGCGGTTGGAGCGGGCGCGCGAATTGTTGCGCCAGACCAACATGCCGATCCTCGATGTGGCGATCGCCACCGGCTTCACCTCGCATTCCTATTTTGCCCAGAGCTACCGGCTGCAGTTTGGCCGCCCGCCTTCCGAAGAGCGCCGCACCACCTACTAAGCCGCGGACAAGCCGCGTCCGGGCTTGTGTCCCAGGGTGGGCTCAAATAGCTTCAGCCGGCGGACGGGGCGGCTACTCAGGAGATTTTGATGGCGGGACTTGCACGGAGCGTCGCTGCGGCGTTTCTCCTTTTGTCGATGACGACATTCGGCTTTGCCGCAAACAAGCTCATCATCATCCTCGACGCTTCAGGGTCGATGTGGGCGCAGATCGACGGCAGGCCCAAGCTGGAAATCGCCCGTGAGTCGCTGAGAAGCGTGCTGCAATCGGTTCCCGCCGACGATGAACTCGGTTTCATGGCCTATGGCCATCGCAAGAAAGGCAGTTGCGAGGACATCCAGCTGATCGTACCGCCGCAGGCCGGCTCGGCGAGCGCGATTTCGGCCGCGGCCGACAGCATGAAATTCCTCGGCAAGACGCCGCTGACATCAGCCGTCAAGCAGGCGGCCGAAGCGCTGAAATACACCGAGGACAAGGCGACCGTCATTCTCATCACCGACGGGCTCGAGACCTGTGGCGGCGATCCTTGCGCGCTTGGCAAGGAACTCGAATCGTCCGGCGTCGATTTCACAGCCGACGTTGTCGGCTTTGGCCTTACGGCCGACGAAGGCAAGCAGATCGCTTGCCTCGCCGACAACACCGGCGGCAAGTACATCCAGGCGTCCGACGAGAAGGCGCTGCGGCAAGCTTTGGTCGAAACCGTCGCCGCACCGGCGCCGTCGCCGCCCCCCGCGCCGGCGCCGGCAACCGAACCGGCGCCAGCGCCAGCGCCTGCGCCGGAGCCTGCAAGGCCTGCTTTCAATTTCCAGCCGACCGTGGTGATGGCCGAAGGCGGCGAGCCGATCACCGACGGCAATGCCTGGGAGATTTACAAAGCCAACCCCGACGGCTCGCGCGGCGAGTCCGTCACCACCGAATATGGCAGCTATAGCGGCAAACTCGATCCCGGCGACTATATCGTCGTCGCGCGCGACGACGAAGCCAAGGTCGAGCAGAAGGTCAAGATCGAGGCCGGCCAGGTCCAAAAACCGCTCTTTATCCTGAACGCCGGCACATTGATCATTCACCCGCATGCCAGCCAGGGTGCCGAGATCAGCAGCGAAGCCCGCGTCGATTTCGCCTATCCCGGTGGCAGCACCACCCATTACGGCGACACCCAGGCCATCGTGCCGGCGGGCGAACAGAAGGTGACGGTGCAGATCGGTGCCGGCACGGTGACGGAAACAATCCAGCTCGCCGCCGGGCAGACCGTAGAAAAGGACGTCGTGGTCGGCGTCGGCCAGGCCATGCTCAATGCCTACTATACGTCTGGCGGCGAGAAGGCCGACAATTCGGCCATCGGCTTTGAGATCGTCAAGGCGAAGAAGAAGATCGACGGCAGCCGCGACAGCGTCGAGCACTCCTATGGGGCCGACAGCAAGTTCTGGCTGCCGCCCGACGACTATGTGGCGGTGACAACGCTCGATCTCGCCGTCGTCGAGCAGCCTTTCAGCATCAAGCCCGGCGACAGCCAGGACGTGAAGGTCGTGCTCGATGCGGGCGTGCTCGCAATATCGGCGCCCGGCGCTTATTCGATTGAGGTGTTTTCGTCGAAAAAGGACATCGATGGCAAGCGCAAATCGCTCGGCTTCAACTACGGCGACAACTGGCAGCAGACGATCCCCGCCGGCGATTATGTCGTCGTCCGGCATATGTCGGATGAGGGTCATGACAAGGAGATGCCGGTGACAGTCAAGGCTGGCGAACGGGCCGAGATCACGGTTCAGTAGGGTTTGGTTGTCAGCAACAGAAGGGGCGGCCCACGAGCCGGCCTACCAGGCCGGTCTCGATTGGCGAACCGTCAAGTCAATCAACGACACCTACGACATTCCGGCCGTGCTGAAAGCTCGACCATGGCCGAGATGCGATGAATGTGCTGCCCGAAATCGCCGGCGCTTTAGCCGGCCGAGCGAAGGTTTACCCAGCGGCTCCAGTTACCATACCGAGCGGTTTAAGCGCCTTTCCTCTGTGGGTTTGTCGCGCTCCTAAAACCCTCGACATTTCACGAGTGAAAAGGGATTTGCGATCTATACGGAAATCCCGTATGATTGTAGCCCATGACGCAGGACAGGTTCGACTCTGCCAAGGATGCGGCGAATCGCGAAAAGCACAAATTACCGCTGGCCTTTGGCGATCGGATTTTTGAGGACGACAACCATCTCATTATCCCCTCCATCCGAGAGATCGACGGCGAGGAACGGTTCAAGGTGGTCGGCATCGTCGGGGAGAAGCTGTTCACCGGCGTCTTCGTCTGGCGGGGTGAACAGCCCCGCTTCATCTCAGTGAGAAGGAGCAACAAGGGTGAAGAACGAGCATATCTCGCTACCTGCTGACCCGGCTGACGCCGATGACTTCGACGTGACGGCTGGGGCGATGGACCGGGGCCAGCGCGCCCGCCTGATCCGCAAGACGAGGACCGGGCTTGGCCTGTCGCAGTCCGAGTTCGCCAGCCGCTTCCGGGTTCCGGTCGGCACGCTACGCGATTGGGAGCAGGCGCGGGCAACCGCGCCGGATTTCGCTATCGCCTATGTGCGCGTGATCGGTCAGCATCCGGACATGGTGGCGAAGGTCGTCGCATAGCTGGCGTTGCCGAGGAGCTTCGGCTTGCATGTCGTAGGTTTCGGCAGCTTCGCGAATTTGCCCATATGGCGAGCTGGCAAAAAATCGCGATTTTGTGGTGATTCGGAGGAATCATGAACAGCGAGCGTACGCCGCCAGCGGAGAGCAGTTGCATTCCAGAAGCACAGTGGGACGAGTTATCTACGGAAAGCCTTGCGCTTTGCCCTTTCGGCCACGTCCGATTGTCAGAAATCCTAATCTTCGCAACAAAATAACCGACTTTGACGACGATCCCTGCGACAAGCAAGTAATCCACATTTCAGCTACGGCCAAGTAATCCACATTTCAGCTACGGCGGCCAGGAGCCGTCCCTTTTCATTGCAGCGCGAATTCCGCTGCGTCGGTTCCAAACGCGCTGGCCCCATGGTCGGCTCGACCCACCAGCTGCCGGAATCCGGCGAAGAGCTCACGGCCAAAGCCGAACTCATTGCCGATGAGATCGGCTTCCGCCGTCCGACGCAGCGCGAATTCCGCTGCCGGTACCAGCACTTCAAGCGTGCCGGCATCGGCATCCAGCCGGATGATGTCGCCGTCGTGGATCCTGGCGATCGGGCCGTCCTCGACCGCTTCCGGCGTGACATGGATCGCCGCCGGCACCTTGCCGGAGGCGCCGGACATGCGCCCGTCCGTGACCAGTGCGACGCGCTGGCCGCGATCCTGCAGGATGCCGAGCACGGTGGTCAGCTTGTGCAGTTCCGGCATGCCGTTGGCCTTCGGTCCCTGGAAGCGGATGACGGCGATGAAGTCGCCGGTAAGCGTGCCGGCCTTGAAGGCTTCGTTCAGCCCTTGCTGGCTGTCGAACACTTTGGCCGGCGCTTCGATGAGGCGCCGTTCCGGCTTCACCGCGGACGTCTTGATGACGGAATGGCCGAGATTGCCGGCCAGCACTTTGAGGCCGCCCGTCGGCTGAAAGGCTTTCTTGAACGGCGCCAGGACCTTCGCGTCGCCACTCGCGCGCGGGGCGGCTTCGCGCACGACGCTGCCGTCGGCACCGAGCTTTGCCTCGACTGCGTAGGGCCGCAGGCCTTCGCCCCATACCGTCTGCACATCTTCATGCAGCACGCCTTCGTCGAGCAGCTCGCGAATGAGGAAGCCGAGCCCGCCGGCGGCATGGAAATGGTTCACATCCGCAAGCCCGTTGGGATAGACGCGCGCCAGGAGCGGCACCGCTTCCGAGAGGTCGGAAATATCCTGCCAGGTCAGCGCGATCCCAGCGGCTGCGGCCATGGCGATCAGATGAATGGTATGGTTGGTCGAGCCGCCGGTCGCGTGCAGGCCAACCACGCCGTTGACGATGGAACGCTCGTCGATCATCCGCCCGACCGGCGTATAGGCGTTGCCAAGCGCGGTGATCGCCAGCGCCCGCTTGGTCGCCTCGCGGGTCAAGGCATCTCGCAGCGGCGTGCCCGGATTGACGAAGGAAGCGCCTGGCGTGTGCAGGCCCATGATCTCCATCAACATCTGGTTGGAGTTGGCCGTGCCATAGAAGGTGCATGTCCCCGGTCCATGGTAGGATTTGGACTCGGCCTCCAGCAGTTCGGCGCGGCCTGCCTTGCCCTCGGCATAGAGCTGGCGAACCCTGGCCTTTTCATCGTTGGGCAGGCCTGTCGTCATCGGCCCGGCCGGAATGAACACCGCCGGCAGATGGCCGAAGGTCAGTGCCGCGATCACCAGCCCGGGCACGATCTTGTCGCACACGCCCAGATAAACGGCGGCGTCGAACATATTGTGCGACAGGCCGATCGCGGCCGCCATGGCGATGACATCGCGCGAGAACAGCGAAAGCTCCATGCCCGGCTGCCCCTGGGTGACACCGTCGCACATCGCCGGCACGCCGCCGGCAACCTGGGCGATGCCGCCGGCCTCCCGCGCCGCTTCCTTGATCAGCGCCGGGAATGTCTCGAAGGGCTGATGCGCCGACAGCATGTCGTTGTAGGAGGTGATGATACCGAGGTTCGGCACCTTGTCGGCACCCAGCGCCACTTTCTCCGAGGGGCTGCACACGGCAAAGCCATGGGCAAGATTGCCGCAGGACAGCACCGCCCGGTTGGCGGTCTGGTTCGATGCGCTGGCGATGCGGCCGAGATAGCGCTCGCGGCCCGGCTTGGAGCGTTGGCGGATGCGCTCCGTGATGGCTTCGATATCGCGTCTTGCGGTCATGGCGTTCGGTCCTTTCAAGCGAGGTCCCGGAAACTCCTCCCGCCGTTTGCCGGGACCAGATAAGTCTAGAGTTAGGGTGCCCAGAAAACCTCTACAGGCCTGGGGGCGGCGTCGAGCACGGCGCGGATCGGCTTTCGCGGACCGGGTGCCACCGCGCCGTCGAAGGCGGTGCGTTTGTCCTCGCCCTCTATGTGCAGCGCCAGGAAGCCGGCATCGACAATGCGCGCCAGCGACAGGGTCAGCCGCGGCTCGCCGGCGCTTGCCGCATGAACCGGCAGCACGATCCTGTGCGAGGACGGGTCGAGCAATTTCGCCAGATCGTCGGCGTCGGGAAAGAATGAGGCGGTATGGCCGTCAGGTCCCATGCCGAGCACGGCGACGTCGAGCGGCCAGGGCAGGGACTGGAGCGCCGCATTGTCCGATGCCGCGGCATCCTCGATGCTGACGGCTTCGTGATAGAGCGGCACGAACCGTGCCGCCGCAGCCGCGTTCTGCAACAGATTGGCGGCCACCAGTCCGGCATTGGAACGCGGCGAGGAGGCCGGCACGAAGCGCTCGTCGATCAGCGTCACCGTTACCTTGTCCCAGGCGATCGGTATTCCCGACAGGGCAGCAAAGAATTTTGCCGGCGTCGTGCCGCCGGAAACGGCCAGTAACGCCGTGCCGCGCGCCGCGATTGCCTTTGCCAGCCGGTCGGCGACGCGGCCGGCCAGCGCAGCCGCCAGTTCCGCGCGGTCGGAAAAGCCATTCCAGTTGTAGCTGGCGCTGTTCAATTGCTCTCGTGCCATGTCCGCCCGTCACGTTCGATCAGCGCTATCGAGGCCGAAGGTCCCCAGGTGCCCGCCGTATAGCCCTGCGCCTCCTGCCTGGCGCTTTCCCAGGCGTTCTGGATCGGGTCGATCCACCTCCACGCGGCCTCGACCTCGTCGCGGCGCATGAACAGCGTCTGGTTGCCGCGCACGACATCCATGATCAGCCGTTCATAAGCGTCCGGCGCGCGGCCGTCGAAGGACTGCGCGAAGCTCATGTCGAGCGAAATCTGCCGCAGCCGCATGCCGCCCGGACCCGGGTCCTTGATCATGATGAATTGCTTGACGCCTTCGTCGGGCTGCAGCCGGATGACCAGCTGGTTGGCGAAGATCGGCCCGGCGCTGTCGCCGCCGAAGATCGAATGCGGGATCGGCTTGAACTCGATGACGATCTCCGAGACCCGGGTTGCCAGCCGCTTGCCGGTCCTGAGGTAGAACGGAACGCCTGCCCAGCGCCAGTTGCCGATCTCGGCCTTGATCGCGACGAAGGTTTCGGTGTTGCTGTCCTTGCCGAGCTCCTCGACATAGCCTTTCACCGGCCCGCCTGCGGAAGCGCCGGCGCGGTATTGTCCACGCACCGTGTGCTTCGGCGCCTCGTTGCCGTTGATGCGCTTGAGCGCGCGCAGCACCTTCAGCTTCTCGTCACGCACGGCGTCGGCGTCCATCGACGATGGCGCTTCCATGGCCACCAGGCAGAGCAGTTGCAGCATATGGTTCTGCACCATGTCGCGCAGCGCGCCGGCCTTGTCGTAATAGGTGACACGATCTTCCAGGCCGACGGTCTCGGCGACGGTGATCTGCACGTGGTCGATATGGGCGGAATTCCACAGCGGCTCGTAGAGCGCATTGGCAAAACGCAGCGCCATCAGGTTCTGCACCGTTTCCTTGCCGAGATAATGGTCGATGCGGAAGATCTGGCTTTCGTGGAAATCGTCGCCGACCAGATCGTTGAGCGTTTGCGCCGAAGCGAGGTCGCGGCCGATCGGTTTCTCCAGCACGATGCGCGAATTCGGCGTGATCAGATCGTGTTCTTTCAGCTTGTGCGAGATGTCGCCGAACAGCGCCGGCGCCACCGCCAGATAGAAGGCGCGGATGCAGTCGCTGTCGCCGATCGCCTTCTTCAGCCTGTCGAACCCCGCGCCGCTCGTGGCATCGGCCGGGACATAGGAAAGCCGCGCCAGGAAGGTTTTGAGCTCCTTGGGATCGATATCGGCCGCCTTGACGTGGTCGGAAATAGCCTGCTTGGCGAAAGCCCGAAATTCGTCATCACTCATCTTCGAACGCGACGTGCCGATGATGCGGGTTGGCTCGGAAAATTGATGGTCGCGCTGGCGATAGTAGAGCGACGGAAGAAGTTTGCGTTCCGACAGGTCGCCGGTGCCACCGAAAATGATGAAGTCGAAAGGGTCGACGGGGATGATCTGGCTGGTCATGGTCTATCCGCTTTGACGCCGGTCGCGAGTACGCGGCTGATATATTCTAATCGATTTAAATTTTCCAGTGCCATGGTGTCACATCGACGACCGATCGCTACATATTTGCGTCGGTCCAGATGTGCGCTTGACACTGGCACCAAGCGAAGGCTTGTCGGCAAACGACAACTCCGCCAAGCCTTCGCAGTTGCAGCATAGGACGTGAATGTGACGAAAGCTAAGGGAGAATCAGCGCTTTGCCTGTCGTGGCACAGGCCATGATGCCGGCAGCCCACGGTAAAAGCCACGCGATGAACCCAGGGAGCGGAAAAACATGCGTCTGAAGGACAAGGTCGCCATCGTCACCGGGGCCGCTTCGGGTTTCGGCGAGGGCATTGCCCGTCGCTTCGCCGAGGAGGGCGCCAGGATCGTCGTGGCCGACCTCAATGCCAAGGGCGCCGAACGCGTAGCCGGCGAGATCGGCGAGGCGGCGATCTGGACCCAGACCGACGTTTCGCAGCGCTCCGAATTCGACGAGATGGTCCATGCCGCCAAAAGCGCCTTCGGACGTATCGACATCATGGTCAACAATGCCGGGTTCACCCATCGCAATGGCGACATGCTCGAAGTCGACGAGGCGACGTTCGACCTGATCACATCGGTCAACATGAAGGCCATCTATCATGCTGCCCTTGCCGTCGTGCCGATCATGGAGCGGCAAGGCGGGGGCGTCATCCTGACCACGGCCTCCACCGCTGGCCTGCGCCCTCGGCCCGGCCTCACCTGGTACAACGCCTCCAAGGGCTGGGCGATCACCGCCACCAAGTCGATGGCGGTGGAACTCGCGCCGAAGAACATCCGCGTCAACTGCCTGTGTCCGGTGGCCGGCGAGACCGGCATGCTGGAAAAATTCATGGGCGCCGATACACCTGAAATCCGCGAGAAATTCCGCGCCTCGATCCCCCTCGGTCGGCTTTCGACCCCGCTCGACATCGCCAATGCGGCACTGTGGCTGGCATCCGACGAGGCCGTCTTCATTACTGGCGTTGCGCTGGAGGTCGACGGCGGGCGCTGCATCTGACGCACACCGTCATCGCTGCGCCAAAGATCGGCTCGGCCGTGCCTGCCTTAATCGTGGCGCTGGTGCGTCAGGCGCCGGTCTTGATGTAGGTTTTGTAGACCCAGCCTGTCTTGCCGTTGTAGACGATCTGGCACCAACGCTTGCAGCTCATCACTTGCACCGAGGTCTTGGCGGGCACCGTGACGATGGCGGCCGCATTCTTCTTCGGGCCGCTACGCATAGTCACGGCCCTGAGGATGCGCCCGGTGCCAGCCGCGGCCGCTTTGCGCGGTTCGGCCTTGCTGTCGTCATCCTGCGCGGCAGATTGCTGCGACGCTACTTGCGGTTGCGCGGCCGGAATGGCGGCGGTCTGCGCGCCATCGGGACTGCTGCCCGCCGCCGGGGCCGGTGCGGCGACCTTGGCGAGCTCGGTGGCGGCGTCGGTGTCGGCAGCGGGTTGCGCGAATGCCGCCGCCGCCGGCTTGTCAGGCCTCTGCCCGGCCTTGCTCGCCGACTGGCCGGAAGCAGCCGGTGCGGTCTTCGATTGGGAGGCGGTCCAGCGCGGGTCGTTCGCCGCGAGCGCCGGAATGGCGGCTTCCGAGACAGCCACGGTCGGCGAGACCTGGTCGGACTTTCGCGCCGCTTGCGGCACCGCCGCCGCGGCCGCCGTGATCCTCGCTGGCGCGATCTTCGTCGTCTTCACCGGAACGGCCGGAATGGCTTGCCCTGGATTGGCAACCGCTTGCCGCTCGTTCGCCGGCAACGCCAACCACAGTGCCACCGCGGCCACGCCGAGCAGCGCGGCCGTGCCGACCGCGGCAATCACCAGATGCGAGTTCGAACGGACTTCCTGCCAGAATGACGGGCGCATGTCGTAGCCGAACTGCATGGCAAAGCGCCGACGTTCCGGAGCACCGAAACTGAAGGGCTCTCTCACTCTTGCCACCTCCATAAGGGGCCGATGTTCTTCGATCAAACACCGCAATGCGTGCGTCGGTCGCACCGGTCCCAAATCAAACAGCGGGCGGGCCCGCAGAAAATCCCCGTCTATATTCGCTAGAGATTGCACTTTTTGCCCGCGATTGTGGCATCAGTGCGCCATTGCTGAAGATTCTGCAACGCTTGGATGTCGCGGCCCCCATGATATTACTCAACAATTGTTAAATCCTGTCGCGCAACGCGAACCAGTTGAGCGCCAGGAAAAGCAGCGGCGCGCGCAAGCGCCGGCCACCGGGGAACGGCGGAATCTTCAAATCCTCGATCAGCTTTAGCCGGTCGCGGTTGCCGGCTACCGTTTCGGCATAGAGCTTGCCGAAGAAGTTCGACAGCATGACGCCGTGGCCGGAATAGCCGCCGGCCGAGATCACATTCGGCATCACTTCCCGCACGAACGGCTTTCTCGGCACCGTGATGCCGACATAGCCGCCCCAGCCATGCGTGATTTCGACGTCCCTCAGTGCGGGATAGAGTTCCGCGATCTGGCGGCGGATATGGATATGGATGTCCTTGGGGTCGTTGACGCCGTAGACCTCGCGTCCGCCGAACAGCAGCCGGCCATCCCTCGACTTGCGGAAGTAGCGCACGACGAAGCGGGAATCATCGACGGCCTCGCCGCCCGGCAGCACGTTCGAATCCGCTCCAAGCGGCACGGTCGCGCCGATGAACGAGCCGATCGGCATGATGTGCGCGGCACTCACCGGTTCGAGCGTGCCGCCATAGGCATTGACCGCGATCAGGCATTTCTGCGCTGTGATCGTCCCCCTAGCTGTCGAAACCTTCACCGTGCCGCCGCTCGAAACAATGCCGGTCGACGGCGTCGCTTCGAACAATCGTGCGCCGGCCTGTGCCGCCGCCCGCGCCGTGCCGATCACCAGTTTCATCGGATGGATATGGCCGGTGCCGGTGTCGCGCGTCCCGCCGAAATAGGCCGTCGAGCCCAGCCGCTGCGCAGTTTCCGTCGCGTCCATGAACGAAATGTGCGGATAGGAGAAGCGGCTGGCCATGATCTCGGCATGCGCCTTGTAGTCGTCGACATAGCGCGGCTTGTGCGCAACCGAGAGCTGGCCCGGCATGTAGTCGATATCGATCTGGTTGGCGGCGGCGAATTCGAGCAGATGTGCCTTCGCCTCCTCGGCGAGGTCGAACAGTGCCTTGGCGCGGGAAAACCCGTACTCGGCCTCCAATTCCTCGGCCCAGGCGCGCTGCCCGGTGCCGAGCTGGCCGCCATTGCGCCCGGAAGCGCCGTCTCCGAAGCGATACGCCTCGATCAAAACCACATTGGTGCCCGCCTTGGCCAGATGCACCGCCGCCGACAAGCCGGTGAAACCGCCCCCAACGATAACGACGTCGCAGCTCCGGTCACCGTCCAGCGCCGGATACTCGGGTCGCGGGCCGGCCGTGTCCTCGTACCAGGAACGGCCGGGGGAGATCGGGGATTGGTAGGGCATGATGCTCACGGAGTAGGGGAGTAGGGGAGT
>NZ_VFWL01000022.1:0-91434 GCF_006442495.1 Mesorhizobium sp. B2-1-3 | reverse complement strand
GGCCTATGAGGCGGGGCGGCGGGCGGGAAAATAACGCTAGGACCTCGGGGCGATGAGGCAGTGCAGACTTTTTCGGAGACGTCCAGCAGGACAGAGGAGGGCGTGACGGAACTCGGTGGTCGCGAGTAGCCGTGGTGCCGCCGCTCGTATTTCCGGCGTCCTACAGCGCCCCGGCAATTCGCGCTGCCAGCCGAGCATTGTTTTCGACCAGCGCGATGTTGGTCTTCAGGCTCCGGCCGCCGGTGAGTTCGAGGATTTTGGAGAGCAGGAACGGCGTCACCGCCTTGCCGGTAACGTTGAGCGCCTCGGCGGCCTTCTGGGCGGCCTCGATGTAGCCGGCCATCTCGCCGGCCGGGATTTCGTGATCCTCCGGCACCGGATTGGCGATCAGCATGCCGCCGCTCAGGCCCAGCGCCTGTCGCGTCTTGTAAAAATGCGCGATCTCTTCCGGCGCGTGCAAGGTCAGCGGCGCGCGGAACGGCGACTGCCGCGACCAGAAGGCCGGCATGGTCTCGCAGCCATGGCCGATCACGGGCACGCCGCGGGTCTCCAGCACCTCCAGCGTCTTTTCGATGTCGAGGATGGCCTTGGCCCCAGCCGAGACGACGATGACGGGCGTGCGCGCCAGCTCATCGAGGTCGGCGGAAATGTCGAAGCTTTTTTCGGCGCCCTTGTGCACGCCGCCGATGCCGCCGGTGGCGAACACCTTTATCCCAACCATATGCGCGGCGATCATTGTGGCGGCAACCGTGGTGCCGCCGGTGCGCCCTTGCGCGACGGCGAAGCCGAGATCGGCGCGAGAGAGCTTCATGGCGTCGCCGGTCATGGCGAGCGATTCGCGTTCTCCGTCGGAGAGGCCGATCTTGATGCGGCCCGCCACCACGGCGATCGTCGCCGGCACCGCGCCGCCGTCCGCAATGATCCTTTCCACTTCGGCCGCCATGGCGCCATTGTCGGGGTAGGGCATGCCGTGGGTTATGATGGTGCTTTCCAGCGCCACCACGGGCTTTCCGGCCGACAGGGCCTGCGCCACCGGCGCGTGGACATCGATGAAGGGGCGGGCGGTGTCTGGGGTCATCTTGATCTCCAATCCGGAGTGCGGCGCATCTTTTTGGACGCTCGATCGGCACTGCGGCACTGTGAACTGGCCGGTCTCATGCCATTTCCTGCTCTTCGGGCACAAGAGCCAGCGCTTGCGCGAAAGTCGCCGCGGTGAAATCGGGAACGGCGCCCGCGCTTTCAATAGCCAGCGTCGCGGCGGCGACGCCCTCGCGCAACGCCGCGCGCAAGGGCATGCCGCGCAGCAGGGCGGCGACCGTCGCGCCGGCAAGCGCATCGCCGGCGCCGGTGACGTCCACGACCTTTCTTGGAGGGGGCGGGACGACGGCAAAGCTGCCGTCGCGGTCGAAGCCCAGCACCGGGCCGCCGCCCGCCGTGACCACCGCGCTGTCGAGGCCGGCGCTTCTCAGCCCGTCGAGGACAGTTTTTTGAGAGGCGGCATCGTCAAGCCCGGCAAGCGCCACCGCCTCGCGCCTGTTCATGAAGGCGACGGCCAGGCCGCCGAGCACTGGTGTCAAGCGCACGACCTTGGCCGGTGAAATGGCAATGGCGAACACGGGCTTGCCGGCGGCAAGCGATACCAGCCGCTCCAGAGCCGCCGATGGCAGATTGGCGTCGCACAGGACGGCATCTGCGGCGGCGATCTCCTCCCTCACCCTGGAGCGGCGGATCTGCTTTGCAAATGCCAGCTCATAAAGCGCCATGTCGGCAAAGCCGACGAGCAGTTCGCCCTCGCGGTCGATCAGCGCCGTATAGCTCGGCGTCGTGCGGTCGAGGAACACCGCGGACAGGTCGGCAATGCCTGCTTCGGCGATGGCGCGCGAAACCGTGTCGGCGGCGGCATCGCCGCCGCGCACCGACAGCAACGAGCCCGAGACGCCTCGCCGCACCGTGCTGCGCAAAGCGTTGAAGACGCCGCCGCCGACATCCTCGCGCATCGTGCCCGGGTTGGAGGCAGCCGGCACGTAAGCGCCGGACACCTGGCCGCGCCTGTCGATATGGGCGCCGCCCACCGCCAGGACTCTTGGAGATCTCACCATGCGCCGATATGACCTTTGTTGGCGGTCACGCACAAGCGCCATGCTGTGCGACGGAGCTTCGCAGGCAACAACCAGCGATTCGTGAGGCCGGCACGGCGAACCAGCCTGGCCCAATATTCGGACCATGTTGGAGCCGAATCCTGAGACAAAAAAAGAACAAATCAGGATGTTGCTTATTTTTCAAATGCTTGATCCCTCTTGCCAAATGAGAACAAAAAAGGTACAAATAACCAAGGATTACGGATTGTCCGGCCTTCATTGACGACTACGGGGTGATGTATCATGGCTCAGAACAGCTTGCGGCTTGTAGAGGATAAGGCAGTGGACAAATCAAAGGCTCTGGATGCGGCGCTGTCGCAAATCGAGCGGGCTTTCGGCAAGGGCTCGATCATGCGGCTCGGCGCGAACGAGCAGGTCGTCGAGATCGAAACCGTGCCGACCGGCTCGCTTGGCCTCGACATCGCGCTTGGCGTCGGCGGCCTGCCGCGCGGCCGCATCATCGAGATCTACGGGCCGGAAAGCTCGGGCAAGACGACGCTGGCGCTGCACACGGTGGCGGAAGCCCAGAAGAAGGGCGGCATCTGCGCCTTCGTCGATGCCGAGCACGCGCTCGATCCGGTCTATGCCCGCAAGCTCGGCGTCGATCTCGAAAACCTCCTGATCTCGCAGCCTGACACTGGCGAGCAGGCGCTTGAAATCTGCGATACGCTGGTGCGCTCCGGCGCCATCGATGTGCTGGTGGTCGATTCGGTCGCGGCGCTGACGCCACGCGCCGAAATCGAGGGCGAGATGGGCGATTCGTTGCCCGGCCTGCAGGCCCGCCTGATGAGCCAGGCGCTGCGCAAGCTGACCGCCTCGATCTCGCGCTCCAACACCATGGTCATCTTCATCAACCAGATCCGCATGAAGATCGGCGTCATGTTCGGCTCGCCTGAAACCACCACCGGCGGCAATGCGCTCAAATTCTACGCCTCGGTGCGTCTCGATATCCGCCGCATCGGCTCGGTCAAGGACCGCGACGAGGTCGTCGGCAACCAGACCCGCGTCAAGGTGGTCAAGAACAAGCTGGCGCCGCCCTTCAAGGTGGTCGAGTTCGACATCATGTACGGCGAAGGTGTGTCGAAGACCGGCGAACTGGTCGATCTCGGCGTCAAGGCCGGCGTGGTCGAGAAATCGGGCGCCTGGTTCTCCTACAATTCGCAGCGTCTCGGCCAGGGCCGCGAGAACGCGAAGCTGTTCCTGCGCGACAATCCCGATACGGCGCGCGAGATCGAACTTGCGCTCAGGCAGAACGCCGGACTGATCGCCGAAAAATTCCTCGAGAATGGCGGCTCCGAAGGTGGCGATGATGGCTTCGAGGATGAAGCCGGCGCGATGTAAGCGCTCGTCGGCACGATCTAGCGTTCGCTGGCGCGATCTAGCGTTCGGTTTACGGCCCGAGTTCGGCCATAATCCCGGTTCATCAACTTGAGCTTATGTAATCGAGTTCTGTAGTATTGCGTTTCGAACCGCCGGCCCCGTGCCGGCGGTTCGCGTTTTGAGCGGCTGGCGAACCGCGAATTGGCCAGCTTGCGTGTTTCTGGACAGGGTGCCAAGCGGCGGCTAAAAGGCCAGCTCCATCTTCTAAAGCAGAGCCCATTTTCCGCCGGTCCGGCCGGCGGCTCTCTCGAAAAGGCAGCATTCATGAGTGGCGTGAACGAGATCCGGTCGACATTTCTCGACTATTTCCGCAAGGAGGGTCACGAAGTCGTGGCGTCGAGCCCGCTTGTGCCGCGCAACGATCCGACGCTGATGTTCACCAATGCCGGCATGGTGCAGTTCAAGAACGTCTTCACCGGCCTGGAGAAGCGGCCCTATTCGCGTGCCACGACCGCCCAGAAAAGCGTTCGCGCCGGCGGCAAGCACAACGATCTCGACAATGTCGGCTACACCGCGCGCCACCTGACCTTCTTCGAGATGCTCGGCAATTTCTCCTTCGGCGACTATTTCAAGGAGCGCGCCATCGAGTTGGCCTGGAACCTCATTACCAGGGAGTTCGGGCTTAAGAAGGACAAGCTGCTCGTCACCGTCTACCACACCGACGACGAGGCGGCCGGCTTCTGGAAGAAGATCGCCGGCTTTTCCGATGATCGCATCATCCGCATCCCAACCTCCGACAATTTCTGGGCGATGGGCGACACCGGGCCGTGCGGGCCATGCTCGGAAATTTTCATCGATCGCGGCGAGCACATCTGGGGCGGTCCGCCCGGCACCCCGGAGGAGGATGGCGACCGGTTCCTGGAATTCTGGAACCTGGTGTTCATGCAGTACGAGCAAGTGACGAAGGACGAGCGCATTGACCTGCCGCGCCCGTCGATCGACACCGGCATGGGGCTGGAGCGCATGGCCTCCATCCTGCAAGGCGTGGAAAGCGTGTTTGAGACCGACCTGTTCCGCCATCTGATCGATGCGGCGTCGTCCGCGCTCGGCCGCGGTCCCGACGCCGAGACCGTCGCATCCTATCGCGTCATAGCCGATCACCTGCGCTCGTCCTCGTTCCTGGTCGCAGACGGCGTGCTGCCATCGAACGAAGGCCGCGGCTATGTGCTGCGCCGCATCATGCGCCGCGCCATGCGGCATGCGCAATTGCTCGGTGCGAACGAGCCGCTGGTGTGGCAGCTGGTGCCGGCGCTGGTTCGCGAGATGGGTCAGGCCTATCCGGAACTGGTGCGCGGCGAACAGCTGATCACCGAGACGCTGAAGCTTGAGGAGACCAGGTTCCGCAAGACACTGGTGCGTGGCCTCGGTTTGCTGTCGGAGGCGACGGAAAAGCTCGGCGCCGGCGACATGCTGGACGGCGAGACGGCCTTCAAGCTTTACGACACCTATGGCTTCCCGCTTGACCTGACGCAGGATGCGCTGCGCCAGCGCAACATCTCGGTCGATCTTGCCGGCTTCACCAATGCGATGGAGCAGCAGAAGGCCGAGGCGCGTAAGCACTGGGCAGGTTCCGGCGAGGCGGCGACGGAAGCGGTCTGGTTCCCGGTGCGCGAAAAAGCCGGTGCCACCGAATTCCTCGGCTACGAGACCGAGCAGGCGGAAGGCATCATCCAGGCGGTTGTCCGCGACGGCAAGACCGTCGACAGCGCCGGCAAGGGCGAAGCGGTAGCCGTGGTCGTCAACCAGACGCCGTTCTATGCCGAATCCGGCGGCCAGATGGGCGACACCGGAACCATTTCAGGCGAAGGCTTCTCGATCGAGATTTCCGATACGCAGAAGAAGGCCGACGGGCTGTTCGTGCATCTCGGCAAGGTGGTCAGCGGCACTGCCAGGACGGGTGCCGCCGTCGAGCTGAAGGTTGACCATGCGAGGCGCTCCAGGCTCCGCGCGAACCATTCCGCGACGCATCTGATCCATGAGGCGCTGCGCGAGGTGCTGGGCACCCATGTCGCACAGAAGGGCTCGCTGGTCGCGCCCGAGCGCCTGCGCTTCGACATCTCGCACAACAAGCCCATCTCGCCCTCGGAACTCGAGGAGGTCGAGCGCATGGCCAATGAGATCGTGGTGCAGAACAGCCCGGTGATCACGCGCCTGATGTCGGTCGACGATGCCATTGCCGAAGGCGCCATGGCGCTGTTCGGCGAGAAATACGGCGATGAGGTGCGCGTCGTGTCTATGGGCACGGGCCTACATGGCGCCAAGGCCAACCGCCCCTATTCGGTCGAGCTTTGCGGCGGCACGCATGTCAGGGCAACCGGTGACATCGGCCTGGTGCGCGTCGTGTCCGACAGCGCCGTCGCCGCAGGCGTGCGCCGCATCGAGGCGCTGACGGGCGAGGCCGCGCGCAAGCATCTCGACGAACAGGACCGGCGGCTGAAGGCGGCCGCGGCAACACTGAAAATCTCGCCGGCCGACGTGCCGGCGCGTGTTGAAGCCCTGCTCGAAGAGCGCAAGAAGCTCGAGAAGGAGCTCACCGAAGCGCGCAAGAAGCTGGCGCTGGGCGGCGGGTCGCCCGCTGACGCGCCGGCCGCCAACGAGACCGTCGCGGGCGTCGGCTTCCTCGGCAAGTCGGTTTCCGGTGTCTCGCCGAAGGATCTGAAGCCGCTCGCCGACGCCGGCAAAAGCTCGCTCGGCTCCGGCGTGGTCGTGTTCGTCGGTGCGGGCGAGGACAACAAAGCGAGCGTCGTGGTCGCCGTCACCGATGATCTCGTCGGCCGTTTCAGCGCCGTCGACCTGGTGCGTGTCGCCTCCGCCGCCCTCGGCGGGCAGGGCGGCGGCGGCCGGCCCGACATGGCGCAGGCCGGTGGCCCCGATGCCTCGAAGGCCGACGACGCGATTGCTGCGGTGAGGGCGGCGCTGGAGGCAGCGTGATTCATTGCAGAATTGGGGGGCAACGCTCCAGGCCGGTTGCTTCCCTTCGAGGTCGCGCGGCCCCTCATGAGGGGCGGCGCGACATCAATGATCGGTTGTCCGCGAAATCGTTGACCTGAATCGAATATCGCTGCGCTGCGCTGTCGCAGATCAGCCGGCCTTTTCAGTCCTGGCAAAGCTTGTCTGTTTAGCAATACAATCCCACCAGTCCTGTATGTCGGCAAAGCGAGCCAGCAGTTTGCGCCCTTCCGCCACCTTGACGAAATAGCCGATGATCGGTGCCGCATGCAGGTCGGCGAGCGTCAGTTGATTGCCGAGCAACCACGGCCCCGGGGATCTCAATGATGAGAGCGCCTGAAGGACCGTTCCTGCTTGTCGTAATCCGCTGACAATCAGCGCTTCGTCAGGCGACGCCTTCTCCAGCCGCTCCACGGCGACGTCCCAGACCATGGCCCGATAGCCATAAGCGTCGAGCATGCCGATGATCTGGTTCATCCGCGCGCGGCCGCGCGGATCGTTCGGCTGCAAGGGCGGTCCGTCGAAAGCTTCATCGACATAGCGCGTGATCGCGCTGGCCTCGAACAGGCGAAAACCGTCATGCTCGAAGGCCGGGATGCGGCCGAACGGGTGGTGCTCGAAATACCAGCCGGGGATGCCCTCGGCGGCAAAGACATCGACCGGCACAAGCTCATAGTCGACGCCCTTCTCCTCCAGCGCCATGCGCGCTATGCGCACGTAAACGCTGTAGTCCGCGCCGTAGAGGACCGGTTTGGCCATGTTGCCAGTCCTTTGCTTTCGATTTCGTTGGCCCAAAAAAGCGAAGGCTCCTTCCGGAGCCTTCGGCGTGTTGAACCCGCGGGTGCCTACGCCATCGCCTTCTGCAAATTCTCGTCGATCTTGTCGAGAAATCCGGTGGTCGACAGCCAAGGCTGGTCGGGGCCGATCAGCAGCGACAGGTCCTTGGTCATGAAGCCGGATTCGACCGTCTGGATGCAGACCTTTTCCAGCGTTTCGGCAAAACGCTTCAATTCGGCATTGTCGTCGAGCTTGGCGCGGTGGGCCAGCCCTCGGGTCCAGGCGAAGATCGAGGCGATCGAATTGGTCGAGGTTTCCTCGCCCTTCTGGTGCTGGCGATAGTGGCGCGTCACGGTGCCGTGCGCGGCTTCCGCTTCCACCGTCTTGCCGTCCGGCGTCATCAGCACCGACGTCATCAGGCCAAGCGAGCCGAACCCCTGCGCCACCGTGTCGGACTGTACGTCGCCGTCATAGTTCTTGCAGGCCCAGACATAGCCGCCCGACCATTTCAGGCTGGAGGCCACCATGTCGTCAATCAGGCGGTGCTCGTACCACAGCTTCTTGGACTTGAACTCGGCCTCGAACTCAGCCTCGTAGACCTCCTGGAAAATATCCTTGAAGCGGCCGTCATAGGCCTTGAGGATGGTGTTCTTGGTCGAGAGATAGACCGGGTAGTTGCGCAGCAGGCCGTAGTTCAGCGAAGCGCGGGCGAATTCGCGGATCGACTCGTCGAGATTGTACATGGCCATGGCGACGCCGGCGCCGGGCGCGTCGAACACGTCGTGCTCGATCACCTGGCCATCCTCGCCGACGAACTTGATCGTCAGCTTGCCCTTGCCGGGAAAACGGAAATCGGTGGCGCGGTACTGGTCGCCATAGGCGTGGCGGCCGACGATGATCGGCTTGGTCCAGCCGGGCACCAGCCGCGGCACGTTCTTCATGATGATCGGCTCGCGGAAGATGGTGCCGCCGAGGATGTTGCGAATGGTGCCGTTCGGCGATTTCCACATCTTCTTCAGCTTGAATTCCTCGACGCGCTGCTCGTCGGGCGTGATGGTCGCGCATTTCACGCCGACGCCGTATTTTTTGATGGCGTTGGCCGAATCGACGGTCACCTGGTCGTTGGTGGCGTCGCGATGCTCGATGCCGAGGTCGTAATATTCAAGCTTGAGGTCGAGATAAGGGTGGATCAGCTTGTCCTTGATGAACTGCCAGATGATGCGGGTCATCTCGTCGCCGTCGAGTTCGACGACCGGGTTCGCCACCTTGATCTTCGCCATGGAAAGAATGCCTCGTTGCTGGGAAATGGGACGGCCTTGCCCGCGTGGCGTTCGGCCGGGGATGCGCCCCTATATCAAAGCGTTTTTGGCCGCGCAAACGACGATCGGTCACGAAAGCGAAGCGATCGCCCCGCCATTTGCGAATGGTTCATTTTCGCGGCCGAATATGGCAGGGGACGCTGAAATGCCGCAAACAGCAGTTCATTGACAATCATGCCCGTCACCAAAGATTCCGATACCGCTTCAGTCGCCAGCCCCGCCATCATCCTCGTGGAGCCGCAGCTCGGCGAGAATATCGGCATGGTTGCGCGCGCCATGGCCAATTTCGGCCTGGTCGAACTTCGCCTCGTCAACCCGCGCGACGGCTGGCCGAACGAGAAGGCGCGGGCGGCGGCCAGCCGCGCCGACCATGTCATCGACGCCGTCAAGGTTTTCGACGATCTCGCCACGGCGATGGCCGACCTGAATTTCGTTTTCGCGACCACCGCAAGGCAACGCGACGGCTTCAAGCCCGTGCGCGGGCCGGTCGAGGCGGGCAGGGTGCTCCGGGCTCGCCATGGCATGGGTCAGCGAACCGGCATCCTGTTCGGCCGCGAGCGTTTCGGCCTCTATAATGACGAGGTTGGCCTCGCCGACGAGATCGTCACTTTTCCGGTCGATCCCGATTTTTCCTCGCTCAACATCGCCCAGGCCGCGCTTCTCATGTCCTACGAGTGGATGAAATCCGGCCTCGAGGACGAGACCAAGACCAACTTTACGGGTCCGGACATGAAGCCGGCCAGCAAGGAAGAACTGCACGGCCTGTTCGCCTATCTCGAAGGCGCACTCGAAGCGCGCGGCTATTTCCGGCCGGCGCCGAAGAAGCCGAAGATGGTTGACAATCTGCGCGCCGTATTGACCCGGGCGGGATTTGCCGAGCCGGAGCTCAAGGTGCTGCGCGGCATCATCTCGTCGCTGGACAGGTTCTCGCCGGCGATGCCGCGCGGCGACGGCTCTCCGGGAGATGATCCAAGGCGGCTTCCGGCAGCGGCGCGCGCCGGCGGTCCCGGCCGCAAGACCAATGCGGATCGTCAGGTGGCCGATGACGACGACAACGCCGCGCCGCCGCTCGGCGGCAAGGGAACCGACAATGACTGATCAGCCGATCCTGATGTTCGATTCCGGCATTGGCGGGCTGACTGTGCTGCGCGAGGCGCGCGTGCTGATGCCCGACCGCCGCTTCGTCTACATCGCCGACGACGCCGCCTTCCCCTTTGGCGCCTGGGAGGAACCGGCGCTGCGGATCCATATTCTCGACCTGTTCGGCAAATTGCTGGACCGGTTCTCCCCGGCCATCTCGGTCATCGCCTGCAACACCGCCTCGACGCTGGTGATCGACGCGTTGCGCGAGAGATTTCCCGGCCATCCCTTTGTCGGCACCGTGCCTGCGATCAAGCCGGCGGCGGAGCGTACCCGCTCCGGCCTCGTCTCCGTGCTGGCGACGCCGGGCACGGTGAAACGGCAATACACGCGCGACCTGATCAGCAAATGGGCGCAGAAGTGCCATGTCCGGCTGGTCGGCAGCGACCGTCTGGCGGGGCTGGCCGAAGCCTATATGCGCGAAGGCTTCGTCGACGAGGAAGCCGTGCGCGCCGAGATCGCCCCATGTTTCATCGAGCGCGACGGCATGCGCACCGACATCGCCGTGCTCGCCTGTACGCACTATCCTTTTCTGGTCAACCGCATGCGCAAGACCGCACCCTGGCCGGTCGACTGGATCGATCCTGCCGAAGCGATCGCCCGGCGGGCGATGTCGCTGCTGTCGCCGGTCAATGGGCCGTTGCCGCATGGTGAGCCGGACATCGCGGTCTTCACGTCCGGCAAGGCGGATTTTGCCACCAGCCGTTTGATGCAGGGCTTTGGACTGACGGTCGCCTGATTTCCGGAACATTGGCGAGGCCGTTTCGTTTTCTCCCAGGCAATGAAGGGAGAAAAACCATGCCTGCCACCTCGAAAGCCCAGCAGAAGGCCGCCGGCGCCGCATTGTCGGCCAAGCGCGGCGAGACCAAGAAGAGCGAGCTCAAAGGCGCTTCCAAAGGGATGTACGAATCCATGAGCGAAAAGCAGCTCGAGGAATTCGCCGAAACCAAGCGCAAGGATCTGCCGGAGAAAAAGAAGCACTGAGGGAAGCGCTATTTGGCACGCCCTTTGTGAAGGGCTCGTCCAATGGCAAGAAATAGGCCCGCGACGGGGTCGCAGGCCTTGATGTTATTGTCTGGTCAATGGCCGACGTAATCAGCGCCAGTGGCGGCTGTTAGCGCCAGTGGCGGCTGTTAGCGCCAGTGGCAGCTGTTAGCGCCAGTGGCAGCGTCGCACTTTTTGGCGAATGACATGGCGGTGACCATGGCGCCAGACGACGCGCTTCTTGACCACGATCCGGCATACCTGATGAGGCCGGTGACCTTGCCAATGCCTTGCCATCGCCGGCTCCGGCGTGATGACGGCCATCGATCCGGCCAACACCGTCGCACCAGTCAGGCTTAGAAAGAACTTCTTCATCCGAATTCAGGCTCCTCTGCTCAAGTCCCTTCCTGGAGCGGTTCAGCTTCGGGGAATCGCCGCCCCGCTCCGGTTTTTTACACAATCCCGGGTAGAAACCGCTAGCGCTTTCCGGGAATTGTTCCAATACCGCGGGCGCGACAACCTCCCGCCGGATGCGACACCGCATTGAACAACAACACTGAAAATCGTAGATGGTCGCGGGGCGGCGCCAGTTGGAACCTTGACAGCGGTTAAATCTCTGTTTAACAGCGCTCCCAACACCGGGCCGCAACGCCCGGTGGTTTGTTTTGCATGCGCAAGACCTCGACGGAAACCAGTCTGTTTTCCAAGGTCTTGTTTGAACTGACGTGTCCCGTGGGTTTTTCGCCGCGTTGCGTGGAAAAACCCTGTCAGGTCTCGAAAACGGAGGCCAGAGGAGGGCGCGTTTCCTTCACCCGGACCATGAGGCTCCGGGTTATGTTGTTTTGAAAGGGAATGCGATGAGCAAGCGCGAATCCGCGAAGTACAAGATCGACCGCCGTCTCGGCGAAAACATCTGGGGCCGCCCGAAGTCCCCGGTCAACAAGCGTGAATACGGCCCCGGCCAGCACGGCCAGCGCCGCAAGGGCAAGCTTTCCGATTTCGGCCTGCAGCTGCGCGCCAAGCAGAAGCTGAAAGGCCACTATGGCGACGTTTCGGAAAAGCAGTTCCGCAAGGTCTATGAAGAGGCCGATCGCCGCAAGGGCGACACCTCGGAGAACCTGATCGGCCTGCTCGAGTCGCGTCTGGACGCGGTCGTCTATCGCGCCAAGTTCGTTCCGACCATTTTCGCCGCCCGCCAGTTCGTCAACCACGGCCATGTCAACGTCAACGGCAAGCGCGTCAACATCGGCTCGTACCGCTGCAAGCCGGGCGACGTCGTCGAAGTGCGTGAAAAGTCGAAGCAGCTGGTGATCGTCCTGGAATCGGTCGGCCTCGCCGAGCGCGACGTGCCGGACTACATCGAAGCCGATCACAACAAGATGACCGCGACCTTCTCGCGCATCCCGGGCCTGGCGGACGTTCCGTTCGCCGTCCAGATGGAACCGAACCTCGTCGTCGAATTCTATTCGCGTTAAGCGAAGGCTTTTTGCGAGACCGGAAGGGGCCGCCCATCGAGGCGGCCTTTTCTTTGTCGGCCATGTCCGCTAATCCGGGCGGCAACGAAGCTCCGAACGTTCGTTGCTCCAGGATTTGGAACCGACGCCATGAACATGCTGCCAGACGCTCAATCGCTTGAGCAGGCCGCCGACATCGAAGGCGGTTTTCACCCGCTGTTCGCCGATGTGCCGTCTTCGGTCGAGTTCAACAAATTGCGCAAGCGGCTGCTGCGGCTGACCCGCCAGGCGATCGAGGATTTTTCGATGGTCAGGCCAGGCGAGCGCTGGCTGGTGGCCCTGTCGGGCGGCAAGGATTCCTACGGCCTGCTTGCCATGCTGCTGGACCTCAAATGGCGCGGCCTGCTGCCGGTGGAGCTGCTGGCCTGCAATCTCGACCAGGGCCAGCCGAACTTTCCCAAGCACATCCTGCCCGATTACCTCAATGCCCACGGCATTGCACACCGCATCGAATACCAGGACACCTACTCCGTCGTCACCGACAAGCTGCCGCAGGGCAGCACCTATTGCTCGCTCTGTTCACGCCTGCGGCGTGGTCATCTCTATCGCGTAGCCCGAGAGGAGGGGTGCTCGGCGCTGGTGCTCGGCCATCATCGCGAGGACATTCTCGAAACCTTCTTCATGAACCTGTTCCACGGCGGCCGTCTCGCCGCCATGCCGCCAAAGCTGCTCAACGACGAGGGCGACGTCATGGTGCTGCGGCCGCTGAGCTATTGCGCCGAAATCGATCTGGAAAAGCTCGCCGCGGCGATGCGGTTCCCGATCATCCCTTGCGATCTCTGCGGCAGCCAGGAAGGTCTCCAGCGCAACGCCATGAAGGCCATGCTCGACGATATCGAAAAGCGCATGCCCGGGCGCAAGGACACGATGCTGCGTGCGTTGTCCAACACCAGGCCGTCGCATCTGCTCGACAGGAAACTGTTCGATTTCGCCGCACTCGATGAAACGCTCTCCAGCAGGCAAGACATTTCCGATGACATTTGACGATACCGCGATCGACTGGCTGGCCAGCACCCTGGCCGAAGCAGCCGAAGCCGAAATCATGCCGCGCTTTCGCCGGTTGGGCGGCGGCGACGTCCGCCAGAAGACGTCGGCCGCCGACCTGGTGACGGAAGCCGACGTCAGTGCCGAGCGGCTGATCACCGCCAAGCTGCGTGAGCGCTACCCAACGGCCATGATTGTCGGCGAGGAAGCCTGTTCCGACAATCCGGCGCTGCTCGACGGTCTTGGCGATGCCGATCTGGCTTTCACCATCGATCCGGTGGACGGCACTTTCAATTTCGCTTCCGGCGTGCCGTTGTTCGGCGTCATGCTGGGTGTCGTGGTCCGGGGTGAGACCGTCGCAGGCATCATCCACGATCCGGTCGGCAAGGACTGGCTGATCGGCGCCAGGGGCGCCGGCAGCCATATCAGGCACGCGCATGGCAACCTGGAAAAAGTGCGTGTCGCGGCGCCCGTGCCGATCTCGGGAATGACCGGCTCCGTCTCCTGGCAGTACATGGCCGAACCAGAGCGGTCGCGGCTGGCGCGCAACCAGACGAAAATCCTGTCGCAATTCGCCTATCGCTGCGCCGCGCATGAATATCGCCTGCTGGCCAGCGGCCATGCCCATTTCGTCGTCTACAACAAGCTGATGCCGTGGGACCATCTGCCCGGTGTCCTGATTCATGCCGAGGCCGGCGGCCACGCCGCGCGTTTCGACGCCAGTGCCTACCTACCGTCGCATGTCGGCGGCGGCCTGCTTGTCGCACCCGACCGGGAAAGCTGGCGCGAGTTGCGCAGCGAACTCTGGGCGCAATAGCCGGCTGCCAATTCGATTACCCAGCCGAGCGCCGCAAAGGCGACAATTCAATGCAGATCGGCAATGTGCCCCGAGACGGGTTGATTCTGCGGCTGGAACATCTTGCCGCGTTCGGCGATGAAGATCATCAGCAGGGCTGCGACCGAGACGCTGCAGAAGCCGGCGGCCAATGGCGTCACCGTGCCGTTGAAAGCCTGGCCGATCAGCGTGCCGAGAATGCCGCCGAGAAACGTCTGCATGAAGCCCAGGATGGACGAGGCCGTGCCGGCCAGCTGACCAAGCGGCTCCATAGCCAAGGCATTGAAATTCGCGCCGAGCGCACCGAAAGGGAGCATGGCGCAGGCAAAGAAGGTGACGAACAGCCAGAGCGGCATCTTCATTTCCAGCGAAACGACCAGCCAGGCCAGGCTGATGACCAGAAACAACAGCAGCGCGCTCTGCGACAGGCGGCGCATGCCGATGCGGCCGACAAGACGCGAGTTCAGATAGTTGGAGAAGGCGAGCACGCCGGCAACGCCGGCAAAGATGACCGGAAACAATTCGCCGACATTGAATATGTCGACATAAATCTGCTGCGCCGAGGCGATGAAGCCGAACATGGCGCCGAAGATGAACGTACTGGCGAAGGCATAGCAGATCGCGACGCGGTTGGTCAGCACGATGCGGAACCCGCCGACAATGGCATTGACGGTCAATGGCCGGCGATATTCCGGATGTAGCGTCTCGGGCAGGCGCAGCAGCGACCAGGCCGAGACGACAAGCGCGCCGACGGCCATGGTGACGAAGATCAAATGCCAGGTCGCGAACAGCATGATGAACTGGCCGATGCCGGGAGCAATCACCGGGATCGCCATGAACACCATGAAGATCAGCGACATCACCTCGGCCATGCGCCGGCCATCGAACGTGTCGCGCACGATCGAGACGGCGATGACGCGGGTCGCGGCCGCACCGATGCCTTGCACGGCCCGGCAAAGTAGAAGCGTTTCAAAGCTTGGCGATATGGCGGCCGCGGCGGCCGCCGCCACATAAATGATCAGGCCGGCGACAAGCGGCGCACGGCGCCCGAATCGGTCCGAGAGCGGTCCGAAAAACAGCTGTCCGCCGCCAAAACCCAGAATATAGGCGGTGATGACATATTGCCGGTGGTTTTCGTTCTCGACGCCAAGCGAGGCGCCGATCTGCTGCAGCGCCGGCAGCATGATGTCGATGGCCAACGAATTGAGCGCCATCAGCGCTGCGCACAGCGCGATGAACTCCCAGCGCGGAATGGGCAATTTGCTTGCCGATTGCGGTGCTGACGTCTGCTGGTCCACGGCAAGTCCGATCTCTCAAACGAAAACGCGCCGGTGGCCCGGCGCATTGGCTCGTCCTGGTCCGGGTCCCGGACGCAAAATTGCCGAGGCGGGGCTGCCCCGGTGCTCAGGGCATGTCGACGGCGACATGCCCAACCGAAATCAGGCGGCGCCTTTGACGCTCACGCCCTTCTCGACAAGGAATGTCTGCAACTCGCCCGCCTGGAACATTTCGCGCACGATGTCGCAGCCACCGACGAATTCGCCCTTGACGTAGAGCTGAGGGATCGTCGGCCAGTTGGAGTATTCCTTGATGCCCTGGCGCAGCTCGGCCGAATCCAGCACGTTCACGCCTTTGTAGTCGGCGCCGATATAGTCGAGGATCTGGACAACCTGGCCGGAAAATCCGCATTGCGGGAAACCGGGCGTGCCCTTCATGAAAAGCACGACGTCGTTGCCCTTCACCTCGTTGTCAATGTAGTCGTTGATGCCGCTCATAGAATATCCTTTCCCGCCTGTGGGAGTCAGGCTCGAAGCTTTTCCATCAGATAAACCCATAGGTTGCCCGAAACAAGACTTTAGCCGCGTGGTGGCCTGAATGGCGCAAAAGATGCGGCGTTTTGGGCCAAGCGACTTTGGCGTTGGAAGCCCCTAGTCCGGCACGCTGGTCTGCAGCGCCAGCGCGTGCAGCACGCCGCCCATATTGCCCTTCAGCGCGTCATACACCATCTGGTGCTGCTGCACGCGGCTTTTTCCGCGAAAGCTCTCGGCCACGACTTCGGCCGCATAGTGATCGCCGTCGCCGGCAAGGTCACGGATGGTCACCCTGGCATCCGGGATGCCCTCCTTGATCAGTTTTTCGATGTCGCGGGCATCCATTGCCATGGCAAGTTCCTGTTTTCGGGCGGGCTGCGGCATGGCTGCCCGTGCGATGAGAGTCGGAGTGAACCTAAAGCCTTTCCGGCCGGGATTGAAGCCGTTCCGTCCAGCCCCAGCGCGATTGTGGCTCACGACGCGTCCTCGCTCTGACCGCCGGCGTCGTCTGCGGGGTCGTCCTCGGGCGTCGAGAAGGTCCGCCCAAGGCTGAAGGTCAGCACATAGAGGGGAAGGTTGATCGCCAGGTTGGCAATCGGCAGGTAGGCGGTCATCCGCCAGACGGGCGAGAAGAACGGCTGGCCGTAGCCATCGCAGGCCAGCGAGGAGCCATACTCCCACAGTGCCCCCAATGCGGCCGCGACGGCGAAAAGTTTTATGCAGGTGAAGATGTGCCTTGTCCGTGCCCGGTCCGGCAGAAGCCGGCTCCAAAGCACTAGGCAGACAAGCGGAACTGCATAGAAAAGGTTTTGTAGGCCAAGCATCGGAAGCGTGTCGTTGGCCGCGGCGAGGAACTCCGCGCGTGTATCCAACCGGGCGCAGACCTCGCTCGATGTCGTAGACAGCAGGAAAAAGACGAACGGGCCGAGAAACCAGAAGAAGAACAGCGATGGCCAGAAGACGACTGCAAGCAGTGCCCGGACGGCCAGTTTCCTGTGGTTGAGCATGATTTTTCCGAAAAAATCGTTTCCCACTTTTCGGGATCACGCTCTGCTCAAATGGCCTGATCCATGAAGCGCGGGAACCAGCCTTCGTGCGCGGCGGTCAATTCGCCGAGCGGGATCGCCCGTGCCTCGCCGAGTTTCAGCGTGTTGCCGCCGGTCGAGCCGATCCAGGGCGCGAAAATGGCGAGTTCGCTTTGCTGTTTGCGGATCGCGTCCCAGTCCTCACTGTCTGGATCGATTGACAGCGTGAGGAGATAGCGGCCCTGGTCCTCGCCGAACCAGACCGGAATAGGATCGGTGCCGGCCAGTCCGGGGACCGTCGCGCCGATGCCTGATGCCATCGCCATCTCGGCCAGCGCGACCGCAATGCCGCCGTCGGAAACGTCGTGAGCCGCGGTGACGATGCCGGACGCGATGAGGGCGCGCACATGGTCGCCGACACGCTTTTCATGGTCGAGGTCGACCGGCGGCGGCGGGCCGTCGCTGCGGCCGTGGATGTCGCGCAAGTAGACCGATTGGCCGAGATGCGTGCCCCATGAGGCCGGCGCGCCGACCAGCAGGATCATCTGGCCTTGCTCAGCGAAGCCGGCCCGCACCATCTTCGACCAGTCGGCGATCAGCCCGACGCCGCCGATGGTCGGCGTCGGCAGGATGCCCTGGCCATTGGTTTCGTTGTAGAGCGAGACATTGCCCGAAACGATCGGGAAGCCGAGCGCGCGGCAGGCATCGCCAATGCCCTTCACCGCGCCGACCAACTGACCCATGATCTCCGGCCGTTCCGGATTGCCGAAATTGAGATTGTCGGTGGCGGCCAGCGGCAGCGCGCCGGTGGCGGTCAGGTTGCGCCAGCATTCGGCCACCGCCTGCTTGCCGCCCTCATAGGGATCGGCCTCGCAATAGCGCGGCGTCACGTCCGACGAGAAAGCCAGCGCTTTGGTCGGATGGCCTTCGACCCGCACCACGCCGGCATCGCCACCGGGAAGCTGCAGCGAATTGCCCTGGATCAGCGTGTCGTACTGTTCCCACACCCAGCGGCGCGACGACAGGTCAGGGCCGCCGAGCAGCTTCAGCAGTGCGTCGGCGACATCGGCCTGCGGAATGTCATTGGCCGCAAGCGGCGCCGGCTTCTTCGGCTCGATCCACGGACGGTCATATTCCGGTGCCTTGTCGCCGAGATCCTTGATCGGCAGGTCCGCAACCTGATCACCCTGATGCAGGACGCGAAAGCGCAGATCGTCGGTCGTCTTGCCGACAATGGCGAAGTCGAGCCCCCATTTGTGGAAGATCGCCTCGGCCTCCTTTTCCTTTTCGGGGCGCAGCACCATCAGCATGCGCTCCTGGCTTTCCGACAGCATCATCTCGTAGGCGCTCATGCGCTCCTCGCGCACCGGAACCTTGTCGAGCTCGAGCTCGATGCCGAGATCCCCCTTGGCGCCCATCTCGACCGCCGAGCAGGTAAGGCCGGCAGCACCCATGTCCTGGATAGCGATGACCGCACCGGACGCCATCAGTTCGAGACATGCTTCAAGCAGGCACTTTTCGGTGAAGGGATCGCCGACCTGCACGGTCGGGCGCTTCTCGTCGATCTTGTCGTCGAATTCGGCCGAGGCCATGGTGGCGCCGCCGACGCCGTCGCGACCGGTCTTGGCGCCGAGATAGACGACCGGCAGGCCGACGCCCTTGGCCTCCGACAGGAAAATCGCGTCCGTCTTGGCAAGACCCGCGGCAAAAGCGTTGACCAGGATATTGCCGTTGTAGCGGGCGTCGAAATTGACCTCGCCGCCGACCGTCGGCACGCCGAAGGAATTGCCGTAGCCGCCGACGCCGGAAACCACTCCCGCCACCAGGTGCCTGGTCTTGGGATGATCGGGAGCACCGAAGCGCAAGGCGTTCATCGCCGCGATCGGCCGCGCGCCCATGGTGAAGACATCGCGCAATATGCCGCCGACGCCTGTCGCCGCCCCTTGGTAGGGCTCGATAAAGGAGGGGTGGTTGTGGCTCTCCATCTTGAAGACGACGCAGTCGCCGTCGCCGATATCGACCACGCCGGCATTCTCGCCCGGTCCCTGGATGACCCGCGGGCCGGTCGTCGGCAGCGTGCGCAGCCATTTCTTCGAGGATTTATACGAGCAATGCTCGTTCCACATCGCCGAGAAGATGCCAAGTTCGGTGAAGCTCGGCTCGCGCCCGACGAGGTCGAGGATGCGCTGGTATTCGTCTGGCTTCAGCCCGTGCGCGGCAATGAGCTCGGGCGTGATCGGCACGGAATTGGAAATGGTCATGGGCGGCGGTTTTTATCCGTGGGAGCTTGGGATTTTGAGTCTCCTCTTATCGCAAGCTTTGCGGCCGATACACCCATGGACCGACGAAAAGTGGCTGAATCCGGAGAAAGCCACGGCGCCTTGAACGCGCGTCCCACCGGACCGGACTCAACCGATGCGCCTCGGGTCTTGCCTGGAGGCATCCTGAACCGCCGGCGCTCCAAGGCGATGCGGATCAGGAAAAACTGTCGTAGCCGGCGCGGCCTTCGTCGAGGAGCCTCCGGATCGCCGCAACGCCGTCCGCGATGTCCTTGCGCTGCCTCGGCTGCGAAATGCCGAAGCGCACACCGTGGAAGACCTGCTCGGAACGGCCCGCCTTGAACTCGTCTTCGTCGTCGATCAGCACGCCGTGCTCGAGGCAGGCGTTCTTGAACGTGCCGGAAAGCCAGGGGTCGGGCAAGGTCAGCCAGACAAAGGGTATATTGTCCCGCGACTTGAATTCGAAGCCGGCCAAAGTCTCGCACACAATGGCGGTGCGGGCGTTGATTTCGGCGATGGCGCGTTTGCGTATGTCCGCGGCCTGGCCCGACAGCACCAGCCGGGCATTCACCTCGGCCAGCAGGAAAGGCATGCCGCCGGTCATCATCTTATGGGCAACACGGATGCGATGGCGATAAGCGGGCGGGCAGGAAAGCCAGCCGCCGCGAACGCCGGCCGCTACCGATTTCGACAGGCCGCCTGCGACGATGGTGCGCTCGGGTGCATAGTCGGCCAGCATTGGCGTCGGATCTTCGGTCAGGCCGCCGTAAAGATCGTCCTCGATAATGACGACATTGTATTCACGCGCGATCCGCGCGATTGCCTCACGTCGCGCTGCCGGCAGGATCGCCAGCGTCGGATTCTGCACCGTAGGCATCAGAAAGATCATCTTCGGATGCTTTTGCGCGCAGACGCGCTCGAAATCGTCGGGGTCGAGACCCTGATGGTCCGATGCCACCAGCGCCGTGCGACGACCGATCAGGCCGGCGCTGCGCGAAATCTGCGAATAGGTCAGGTGCTCGAAGGCGACGTAATCGCCGGGCGTGGTCAGTGCGGCGATCGCCGCCATGACAGCGGCATGGGTACCGAGCGTCGGCACGATCGTATCGGCGCTCGGTCGAAACGAGTTGCGCGACAGCCAACTGGCGCCGGCCTCGAACCAGCGCTCGGGAAAATCCCGCGTGTAGCTCGAAATCTCATGCGCATGATCCGAAGCCGTGCGCGACAGCACTTCGGTGACGATGGCGCCCTGGCCGACATCGGGCGCCGCGGTGCTGTCGAAGCGCAGCTTGCCGCGCGGCGCATCGATGTCGCGCGTGCCTTGCGCGTCCGGCGCTATGAAGTCGGGCTTCGCGTTCTGCCGGCCGAGGACATAGGTGCCGCGCCCGACCTCGCCGCTGACCAGCCCGCGCTCGCGCAGCAATTGATAGGCCCTGCCGACCGTGCCGACGGTTGCGCCGATGTCATAGGCGAGATCCCGCTGCGGTGGCAGCTTTGCCCCGGCGTCGATCACGCCGCGGTCGATATCTGACTCAATGCTGTCAGCAAGGCGCTGATAAAGCGGGCCGGAGCTGGCCGTGAGGTCGGGAAGCCAATTTGTCATGGTGACAATTTTGTATATTGCGTCGAACGATGAGTCAATTCACATGCGTTGTGTGGAATAAAAGAGTGCAATTTGCAGCTTTGGTAGAGCGAAGATGGATACAATCGAGACAATCAGCCAGACAACCGCAGGATTGTTCGCCGCGCGACCTGTGGACCGCGGCGGCTTTGTCAGCCGCATCGTGCGTATGGTCAAATCGCTGGGGCGCTGGATCGACGGCCTGCTGGAGCGCAGGCGCAGCCGGCTCGCCTTGCTGGACATGACCGACGACCAGTTGAAGGACATCGGCATTTCCCGCTGCGACGCCCATCGCGAAGGGATCAGGCCATTCTGGGAATGAACAGGCGCGATGCAATGTTCAATCCTGCTTGCGTGGCTGCACAACTGGCGCCCTGATCCGCGACAGGCCGCGGTCCGCAAGCACGGCGCCAACGCACAGCGCCAGGAAAAGGGCGGTGATGGCCAGCGAGGCGATGGCGACGCTGGCGATGCCGTACCTGGCGACATCGAGGAACGGGTAGGGCACTTCGCCTGTTATGGACGCCCCCGCCAGCGCATAGGCCAGATAAGCGAGCGGATAGAGCATCCACCAGGAAACGTCTCGCCATCGCGTCTTGCCGTCGGCACCGGCGGCCAGCCACCACAGCACGAACAGTGCAGGCGTCACATAGTGCAGCAGCACGTCGCACAGCAGGAACAGGCCCTGCGGCTGCCAGAGGCGTGCCAGCACGGTGGCGTAGACCATGAAGACCACGGTGATGGCGACGGCGACGCCTGCCCGCATCCGCGCTCCGGCAAAGGCCGGAAACCAGGCATGGCCGGCGGGCGACAGCAGCGACGCATGGACGAGCACCGCACCGATGTTGGTCAGGATGGTAAAGAAGCTGAAGTAGAAGACGACCGAACCGATCAGGCCGCGGCCGGCTTCCATCGAGGCCGGAACGGTGATCGAGAACTGCAGGAAAAGACCGGCCAGCCCTGCGACCAGACCCGCGACCTGCAGCAGCCGGCCCATCTTACGCGGCGGCGGCGCAGGCCGGATTGCCGGCCTGCCAGCGGGCGATGTCGGAGCCGATGCGCGCGCCGAGCGGCTCGGCCATCAGCGGACCGAACACGTCTACACGGCTCGAATTGCCTTGCGCCTGCACCACCAGCAGCGGCTTGCCGCCATAATGCTTGGCCGGCACCAGCAGGAAGCGCGGCGTGCCGCTGAACGAATTCAGCTCATTGGCCATCTGGTAGGATTTGAAGGCCGGGTCCTTGCTGGCGATCCAGCATTTGTGGGCGGAGATCGCCACCTGTTCCATGGCCAGCAGCGCGGCGCTCTTGCCGGAAGGCGGCGGAGCGCTCTTCGGACCCGACTGGCAGGATGCCAGCGCAAGGCCGGCGGCAGCCAGGAGAGCAAAGCGAGCAATCGTCAGTCTCATCGTCAGGCCGCCCCCAGGTTCTGAAAGAATTTCGGAAGATATCAGGCGGCGATGCCGAGCGCGCCTTCGAACAACGCCCGGCCGTCATTGCCGCCATGTGCCGCTTCGATCAGGTTCTCGGGATGAGGCATCAGGCCCAGCACATTGCCCTGGCTGCTGATGATGCCGGCGATGTCGTTGATCGAGCCGTTGGGATTGGTGCCGTCCGCATAGCGGAACACCACCTGGCCTTCGCCTTCCAGGCGTGCAAGCGTCTCGGCATCGGCGAAGTAGTTGCCGTCGTGATGCGCCACCGGCGAACGGATGATCTGGCCCGGCTGGTAGCGGCGGGTGAACATGGTGTTGGCGTTGGCGATCTCGAGCTTCACCTGCCGGCAGACGAATTTGAGCGAGGAGTTGCGCATGAGCGCTCCCGGCAGCAGGCCGGCCTCGACCAGGATCTGGAAACCGTTGCAGACGCCGATGACCATGACGCCCTTGGCCGCCTTTTCAGCGACCGCCCGCATCACCGGCATGCGCGCCGCGATCGCGCCGCAGCGCAGATAGTCGCCGAAGGAGAAGCCGCCGGGAATGGCGATCAGGTCGACATCCGGGATTTCGGTGTCGGTCTGCCAGACCGTGGCTGGCGCCTTGCCGGAAATCTTGGTCAGCGCCGCGATCATATCGCGGTCGCGGTTAAGGCCAGGCAAGAGGACGACGGCTGATTTCATTTTGTTGGCACCCTGATCGTTTGGGTCAATCTGATCTGTCTCGTGAGGAACGCCATTTAGTCAGCTATTTCGACGAACCATGAAGGCAATCTCTCATGGTCTTGGATCATAAGGCGTTTGTGCCTTTTTCGGCCAGTTCGCGCAATTCGAGGCGCTGCTCGATTCGCTCCAGACGTTGATCGATACGGCTTGTTATTGAGTAGATATTGTTGATGTCTGTCTGCGTGCTCAACGCCTGCAATCTGATCGCGACGATCTCGTGCTTAACCTCGCCGAGACCATTCTCAAGTCGATCCATTCGCGAATGAATTTTCTTCAGCAGTTCGTACATCGTCGGTGACTTCGGGCATCCGTGCCTCCGGCGCAACCTCAGGTAAGCGTCACACTATAGTTCTCAATCACCGTGTTCGCCAGCAGTCTGTCGCACATGGCCTTGAGATCGGCCTCGGCCTTGGCCTTGTCGGTCCCGGCGAGCTCGACGTCGAACACCTTGCCCTGCCGCACCGAGCCGATGCCGTCAAAACCTAGCCCCGACAGCGCATGCTCGATCGCCTTACCTTGCGGGTCCAGCACGCCGTTTTTGAGGGTTACGGTGATACGGGCTTTCATCGATGCTCCTGAATGATCGGTATCGGTCTGCGCCGGACCTGCCGTTTCCGGCAAGCCCGTTGCTGGCAATTAGTGCTTCATGCCCTTCGGCGGCTCGCTCGACGCGACGAGCACCGGTCCGGTTGGACGCGGCGGCTCGTTCTCGTTCATGATACCGAGACGGCGGGCGACTTCCTGGTAGGCCTCCACGAGGCCGCCCATGTCGCGGCGGAAACGGTCCTTGTCGAGCTTGTCCTGCGTCGCCACGTCCCACAGCCGGCAGGAATCGGGCGAGATCTCGTCGGCTACGACGATGCGCATCATGTCGCCCTCGAACAGGCGTCCGCATTCGATCTTGAAATCGACGAGCTGGATGCCGACGCCCATGAACAGGCCGGACAGGAAGTCGTTGACGCGAATGGCCAGCGCCATGACGTCGTCGATTTCCTGCGGGCTCGCCCAGCCGAAGGCAGTGATGTGCTCTTCAGAGACCATCGGGTCGTCGAGCGCATCGGCCTTGTAATAGAATTCGATGATCGAGCGGGGCAGGACCGTGCCCTCCTCGATGCCAAGGCGCTTGGACAGCGAACCGGCGGCGACATTGCGCACCACCACTTCGAGCGGGATGATCTCGACCTCCTTGATCAGCTGCTCGCGCATGTTGAGCCGGCGGATGAAGTGGGTCGGAATGCCCATCCGGTTGAGATGATTGAAGATGTGCTCGGAAATGCGATTGTTAAGCACGCCCTTGCCATCGACGACTTCGTGTTTTTTCTTGTTGAACGCGGTGGCGTCATCCTTGAAGAACTGGATCAGTGTCCCGGGCTCAGGGCCTTCATAAAGTATCTTGGCCTTGCCTTCATAAATGCGGCGGCGATTTTTCATTTGATTTTTCTCTGGATTTGCGGGCAGGCGGCAAGCGACCAGTTCCTGTCCGTCTGCCTAAATTAGTGTGGCGACGGTGGCGTTCAATGCCGGTGTCTATCGTAATCGCCTTGTTTGCTCAATCGGCAAATCCTTTCAATCAACTGCTTTCGGGACCGAAATGCCGCAGCGCAGCAAGCCACGAAGCGTATTGACCGGCCGCCAGCCTTTTGGTTTGTGCTTCGCCATCACATATTCATCAATGCCAGCGAATCGATTTCCATCGGAGGGACGCCATGAGCAACATGAAGGATCGCGAAGAGGGTTTTGAGCGCAAATTCGTGTTCGACGAGGAGCTTCGGTTCAAGGCGTCGGCGCGCCGCAACAAGGCTCTCGGCCTGTGGGCCGCGGAAAAGCTCGGGAAATCCGGCGCCGAGGCCGACGCCTACGCCAAGGAAGTGGTTGTTTCCGATATCGAGGAAGCCGGCGATCACGACGTCTTCCGCAAGATCCGCAAGGATTTCGACGCTGCCGGCGTCAGCCAGTCGGACCATCAGATCCGCCGCACCATGGACGAATTGATGGCGCAGGCCATCGAGCAGATCAAGAACACCTGATCCGGCCGAAGCAGGTTCCGCAAAAATGTCCCACAATTTTGCGACGGAACCTGCGGCAAAAGAATGACTGGACCAATCGACCGCCCGGCCCAGCCGGGCGGTTTTTCTTTGCGTTTCCCGTCGTTTCCGGCTGAAACTGCGATCCTTAGCGAGGAAAGAGCCGATGTCCCTGAAATCCCGCCTTGCGGCCGATGAAACGCTGGTCACCGCATGGTCAGGCGTGCCGGACGCGCTGACCGTCGAAATCCTTGCCAGGCAGGGCTTCGATGCGGTCACGCTCGACATGCAGCATGGCGGCCATCATGAAGACAGCGTGTTGCGCGGCCTGGCGCCCGTGCTTGCCACCGGCAAGCCGGCATTGGTGCGTATTCCCGTCGGCCGTTTCGACATGGCCAGCCGGGCGCTCGATTTCGGCGCCGAGGCGGTGATTGCGCCGATGGTCAACTCGGTGGCGGATGCAAAACTGTTCGCTGCGGCGATGAAATACCCGCCGGTGGGCGAGCGCTCCTGGGGCCCCACCTATGCCTTCCCACGCCATGGCAAGGGTGATCATGCCGAATGGCTGCGCGACAGCAACCAGCGCACCATGGCCTTCGCCATGGTCGAGACGCGGGCGGCGCTCGATGCGCTGGACGGCATCCTCGATACACCCGGTATCGACGGCATTTTCCTGGGGCCATCGGACTTCTCGATTGCCTGGTCGAACGGCGCGACCGTCGATTCGACGCTCGAAAGCATGATGGAAACGGTGGGTTCGATCGCCGAGCGTACCCGCAAGGCCGGCAAGCATGCGGCGATCTACGTCATCGAACCGGCCATCGCCGGCCGCGTCGTGGCGATGGGCTACCGCCTGCTGGCCACAGGGTCCGAGCACTCGCTGATTTCGCTAGGGGCGAAGACGCTGTTGAAAGGCATCAAGGATTCGATCGGCGGCTGAGAGCCGCGATCCGGTCGAGGTCGTCAGGCCTTCAGTTCGGTTAGAAATTTGGCGAAGGTCATCGAACCTTCGGGCCATGGGCCGAAGCCTGAATCGGTGTTGAGGTGACCGGCTTCACCGGCATCGATGAACAGAGATCCCCAGGCGCCGGCAATGTCCTCGGCGACGTGGAAGGCGCAGAACGGATCGTTGCGGCTGGCAATCACCATGGACGGGAAGGGCAACGGCTCGCGCGAGTAGGGGCCGAACGTCATCAGGTGCCTTGGCCGTACCTCCGGATTGGCGACATCGGGCGGCGCCACGAAGAATGCGCCGGCGACCGGCTTGCGAAACTGCGGGACGGCTTGCACCGCCGCGGCAACGCCAAGGGAATGCGCGACGAGGACGACGGGCTTCTCGGCTTCATTGACCGCTTTTGCCACGCCCGCCGTCCAGTCATCGCGCACGGGCTTCGACCATTCCGCCTGCTCGACGCGCCGCGCGGTCGACAGCTTTGACTGCCAGCGGGTCTGCCAGTGCTCGGGTCCGGAGTTGGTGTAGCCCGGGATGATGAGAATATCTGCGTCTTTGACTTTCATGGCGCTGAGATAGCGAGCGTGATTGCCTCATGCAACCGTCGATGGACACGCTCCTGCTTGCAATGGTGAACACCATGTTCGCTTTTCGCTGTCTTGTGTGAACGATCACGATCGCCGATTTGTCCTCTGGAAAGAAACAGCCGTGAAGGACCGCATTTGGTGCTGACACGATGTACAATGATCGCCGGCGCCGGGCTCCTGACCTCGGGGTTTATGCCAAAGCGTCGCCGCAACGGAGACAATCATGAGCGAACTGCCCTTTGCCGCCACCACGCCGGTGAGCGTTGCCCGGGTCGGGCTGAAGGCGCGCGACGCCGAAAGCCTAGCGGCCTACTATCGCGCTGTTGTCGGCTTGCAGGAATTAAGCCGCGCCGATGGCGCGATCACCCTGGGCGCCGCCAACCGTCCGCTGTTGGTGCTGGAGCCGGACGCCTCGGCCAAGCCTGACGATCCGCGCAGCGCCGGCCTGTTCCACACGGCTTTCCTGCTGCCCAGCCGTGCCGATCTCGGCCGCTGGATCAACCACGCCATATCAGACAAGATCGCCATAGAGGGCGCTTCGGACCATCTGGTCAGCGAAGCGCTGTACCTCACCGATCCCGAGGGCAACGGGATCGAGATCTATGCCGATCGCCGTCCGCAGGACTGGACGTGGAACGGCGACAAGATCGCGATGGCGACCGAACGGCTGAACATTCCTTCGGTCGTCGCCGAAGTGCCGGCGGGCGACGCGGGCTGGCAGGGAGCGCCTGAAAACAGCATTGTCGGCCACGTCCACCTGCGCGTCGGCCGGCCGGAAGAGGCGGAAGCCTGGTGGAAACAGGAATTCGGCTTCGACACGGTGGCGAAGTATGGCGGCCAGGCTGTGTTCCTGTCGTCAGGCCACTACCATCATCATATAGGCGCCAATGCGTGGCAGAGCGCCGGCGCCGGCCGCCGCGACCCGGCCCGGTCGGGCCTTGCCTGGGTCGAGATGCGTTCCGACAACGTGGCCAGTGAAACGACCCGCGAAGATCCGTGGGGCACGGTGATCAGGACCATTCCCGGCAAAGCGTGATCGGCAGTTACGTCCTGCGGTACCTTCTCCTAGTATAGCGACGGGGAGAAGGAAAGCCCCTCACGCCTCTCCGAACACCCGCCGGAAGATCGTGTCGACATGCTTGGTGTGGTAGCCCAGGTCGAATTTCTCGCGGATCTCGGCTTCCGGCAAGACGGCGGTGACGTCATTGTCGGCCAGTAGTTCTTCAAGAAAATCAGCGCCTTGCTCCCACACCTTCATGGCATTGCGCTGCACCAGCCGGTAGGCATCCTCACGGGAGACGCCGGCTTGCGTCAATGCCAGCAGCACGCGCTGTGAATGCACCAGGCCGCGGAACTTGTTCATGTTCTTCAGCATGTTGTCGGGATAGACGAGCAGTTTGTCGATGACGCTGGTCAGCCGCGCCAGCGCGAAATCCAGCGTCACCGTCGCATCCGGCCCGATCATGCGCTCGACGGAGGAATGCGAAATGTCGCGCTCGTGCCAGAGCGCCACATTCTCCATCGCCGGCAGCGCGAAGGAGCGCACCATGCGGGCAAGGCCGGTTAGGTTCTCGGTCAACACCGGGTTGCGCTTGTGCGGCATCGCCGACGAACCTTTCTGGCCAGGCGAAAAATACTCTTCGGCTTCCAGCACCTCGGTGCGCTGCAGATGCCGGATCTCGATCGCCAGCCGCTCCACCGACGATGCGATGACGCCGAGCGTGGCGAAGAACATGGCATGGCGGTCGCGCGGGATCACCTGCGTCGATACGGGCTCCGGCTTCAACCCGAGCTTTGCCGCGACATGCTCTTCCACATAAGGCTCGATATTGGCGAAGGTGCCGACCGCTCCCGAAATGGCGCAGGTGGCTATGTCCTCGCGAGCATGCACGAGCCGCTCGCGGCAGCGCGAAAATTCGGCATAGGCTTGCGCCAGCTTGACGCCGAAGGTGGTCGGCTCGGCATGGATGCCGTGGCTGCGGCCGATGGTGACGGTATCCTTGTGCTCGAAGGCGCGGCGCTTCAGCGCCGCAAGCAGCGCGTCGATGTCGGCCAGCAGCATGTCGCTGGCACGCGTGAGCTGCACCGCGAAACACGTGTCGAGAACGTCCGAGGATGTCATGCCCTGATGGATGAAGCGGGCGTCGGGTCCGACGAATTCGGCGAGATGGGTGAGAAAAGCGATGACGTCGTGCTTGGTGACGCGCTCGATCTCGTCGATCGCATCGACGTCGAACTTTGCGGCATTGCCTTTTTCCCAGATGGTCTTCGCCGCCTGTTTCGGGATGACGCCGAGTTCGGCCAGCGCGTCGCAGGCATGAGCCTCGATCTCGAACCAGATGCGGAACCGGGTTTCGGGCGACCATATGGCCACCATTTCCGGCCGGGAGTAGCGAGGGATCATCGGTCAGTCCTAACGTGTCGAGAAATTTGCCCGCGTCCTAACAGAGGCGGACAAAATGCTCAACGCCGCCGCCGCGCAAACCAGAGGCTGGCGGCAAACAAGGCGAGGAACCCGATCGGGAAATAGAGCCTGATGCCCAGCACCACGAACTGGTAGAGCGCCACCGCCATCGTGAAGACGAACTGAAGCCCCCAGGTGAGGGTGAAGGTGGGTGCATGCCATGCGGCATAGTAGGACCGGTATTGCAAGGCATACAGCCCGGCGGTCAGGCCGATCGTCGCGGCGGCGAGACCCACGAATGCCGCCGCGAAGGCGACTTCCCAGCTCCTTCCGCGCGAGACCAGCCGTGCCGCGAACAGGCCAACAGGAAAGGCCAGAGCGCCGCCGCCTGCAAACAGCAGCGTCACGGTGCGGATTTTATCTGGCGTCACCCAACTTTCCAGCAACAGGTTGAGGAGCGCGCTGGCGCCCATCGTGGCGGCCCAAAGCAGCGCGCCGAGCAGCGCCGTGCCCGGCGTTGGTATGGCGCCGCGGAGGCGGCCCAGGGCGCGATGACGCCTGGCGGGGTGGACGAGCGGTGTCACAGGCGGCCGGTCACCGCGATCCAGCGATAGTCCGGGCCTTCGAAGCCATATTGGCGCACCGCGATCAGCACCGCATAGGCGCTGGGATTGTCCATCGAAAATGTCTGCACGGCTCCGATGCGGTAGCCGTTCGGGCAACCCCGGCTCTTGGGGATCGATTTGTCCTCGTGCAACAACTTCGTCGTACCGCCGGCTTGCGCCTCGACGCGCAGCAGCCGAAAGCCATTGATCTCACCCTGGCTCTCGCAGCCCTTAGTCTCGTTCATGCCGATCTCGTCCAGCCGGAACTCGAGCGGCTGGTCGACTGGCGAGAAGATCGGACGCGGATTGACCGCCATCCGATGCGGGTCGGCGGACATCTCCGTTACCGGGTTGAAGCCTGCGGTGATGCCCTTGTTCGCGGCCAACTCCGCCTGGCTGACGACCGCTTCGCCCTTCTCGCGGGCCTGAATACGAGCCGCCGTCAACGTGGCGTTCTCGTCGTCGAGCCGGACGCGAATAGGCGTTCCCTGGAGAAAGCTGTCGTTGCTGGTGTCGATATAATAGCGATTGGCGTAGGGAAATCCCGATCCATCCTGCACGCCATATTCTTCGAACGCGAAGATGCCGCCGTCCTTGGTGAAGCCCAGGATTTCAAGCTCGGCGACATCCCCGGCCCGGGCGGCGACGACTGCGCAAAACTGCGCAAGCAGGCAAACGGCAAACAGAAGAAGGTTTTGCATGAGGTTTTCCGCCGGCCAACGATATCGCCATTCCCTATCACGACAAGATACCGGCGTCGCGCTGCCCGATAAAGCAAGCGCCATGCATCCAATCGCGGCCTCGTCTGTTATTGTCGGCAGTCCCAATGGAGAACCACCATGACCGACACCAGCAAAATTCGTGAGCATATGGAAGTGATCGGTGCCGATGGCGTTCATGTCGGCACGGTCGACAAAGTCGAGGGGCAGCGGATCAAGCTGACCAAGTCCGACAGCGGTATGGGCACGCATAAGGGGCACCATCATTTCATTCCCCTGAGCCTTGTCGCGGAGGTCGAGGGAAAGAAGGTCTGGCTGTCGGCGAATTCCGACGTCGCGGGCACTTTCGAGGAAGAAAAGTCCGACCCCACCTGATCGCGTATAAGTCAGCGCGAAGACCAGACCGGAAACAGATCGCCCTCGGCGGGCGTCGCGGCGAAAACGCCGCGCGTGATGGCGCGCGCCATCGTGGCGCCTGCCGCGGCATAAAGGTCGATTGCCGCGTCGGCTTCGAGCCGGATACCGCTCCTGCCGGTCGCCAGCGCGAAGACCAGATCGCCATCGGCCGGCGTGTGCGTCGGCCATATGGCCCGCACGAAACCGTCATGCGCTGACATGGCCAGGCGCTTTGCGGCGGCCTTGGTGAGAACGGCATCGGTGGCGATAACGGCGATGGTGGTGTTGCCGCCGGCATCCGCCTTGCCCGTGAACGTCTTGTCGCGAAACTTCAAGAGGATGCTTTTGGCGTCGTCCGGCATTGGCGAGGGATAGCCAAGCCCGCCGAATTCATCGCCGATCTCGAACGGAGCCGCCCAGAAATGGCGGCTTCGGCTGATGGTCACCGAGCCGATCGGATTGACCGCCGCCAGCGCGCCGATGGTGACGCCATTGTCAAGCAGCGTCGAAGCCGAGCCAAGCCCGCTCTTGAGACCGGAGGTCAGCGCGCCGGTGCCGGCGCCGGTCGTGCCGATCTGGAAATCCGAACCGGCGGCCTGCACCGTCTCGTAGCCGAGGTCGCGGTATGGCGGATAGCGGCCCCAGTCCTTGTCGCCGCCATTGCGCAGGTCGAACAGGATCGCCGCCGGCACGATCGGCACGCGAAAGCCGCCGACCTCGAAGCCGATGCCACGCTCGCGCAGTGCTGCCTGTACGCCGGACGCTGCGTCGAGGCCGAAAGCCGACCCGCCCGACAGCACCACGGCATGGACCGTCTCAACCGAATTGTGGGGTTCGAGCAGGTCCGTCTCGCGCGTGCCCGGCGCACCGCCCAGGATCTGGACGCCGGCTACGGCCGGTTCGTCGCAAAGGACCGTCGTCACGCCGGATTTCAGTCGGGCATCGGAGGCGTTGCCGACGCTGAGACCGGCGACATCGGTGATCAGGTTGCGCGGGCCGGTGCGAAACATCAGTTGCTTTCCAACGGTACGAAGCGGGCGCCATCGAACCGGAAGACGCGGTACGGATTCCGGCTGAGGTCGCCCTTCGCATCAAAGCGCACCGGCCCGATCGCCGTGGTGAAATCATGCCCGATGAGCGCTTCCGCAAGCGGCCTGCCGGAGCTTGCGGCTTCCGCCATCGCCGCCTTGGCGGTTTCTACCGCCGCATAGGCCGGCAGCGTGTAGCCGTCCGGCACGATCTTCTGCGAGGCAAACACCTCGAGCACCTTGGGATTGGCGACATCGGCCCATTCCGGGGGAGCGATCATCAGCGTTCCCGTGGCATAGGGCATTGCGCCGGGCGGAGTGCGCAGGTTCTCGCCGCCGGCGAATACGATGCCGGCGTCGAGTTGCGCGGCGTCGCGACCCATGATGGCGATGTCGTCGCCGTCGCCACCGGCAAAGACATGGGTTGCGCCGGCCTTCTTCAGCCGGCCAATCAGACCGATCTGGTTGTCGAGCTGCGGCCGGAACGTATCGACGAACACCGGCTTCAGCGCCGCCTGTTCGGCCGCCGCCCGCAACGTCTCGGCGATCTCACGGCCGTAGATGGTGCCGTCATCGATGACGGCGAACAGTTCGTTCTGCCAAAGCCGGGTAAGGGTGTTGGCGACGGCATTGCGCTCGTCGTCGCCCCTCGGTCCGAGCCGGTAGACCGGCCAGCCGGTCTGGGGACGACGGTCAGTGAGGCTTTCGGTTCGCACGCCAACGGTGATGACGGCGATGCCTGCGTCCTTCAAGATCGGCATCGCCGCCTCGATCGCTTCCGTACAGAGAAATCCCACGACGACATTGACCTTGGCGGTCGCGAATTCCCGGGCTGCCGCGGCACCCCCATCGGCCGTGCAGGCATCGTCGATGGTCTTGAGCTCGATGCCGTTCGCCTGGGCCGCCACTTCGGCGCCGGCTTCGATCTGCCTGCCAAGGATCGCCGAGGATCCGGAGAGCGGCGCGGCAACACCGACGAGCAGCGTCTGGGCGTTGGCGGCGCCGGTTAGCAGCAGCCAGGCCAGCGCGGCAGATATCGTTGCCCCGGGTCGCATCCTGTCGAAGACTTCCTCCAAGCGAGCCCGGATGGTCCCGGCCCCACTCCCGCCAAGACCTAAAGGCTGCCCGGTCTTGGCGCAACACGCGAATTTCGGGATATGGGCCAAGCACTTCGCTTGTGGCTTGTCATATCTAGCCATATATAGCGATAGGGTTCAGGCTATGGAAAATCTCCGGTGTTGAAGAAGAACGACATAGGACCGCAGGCCTATCGCGACGCGATGAGCCATTTTGCCGGTCACGTCCATGTGGTGACCACCGACGGGCCGGCCGGCAAGCGTGGCGCGACGGTCATCGCCGCCTGTTCGGTTTCCGATACGCCGCCGACCATTTTGGTCTGCCTGAACCGTGAAAATCCCAAGAACGAGCCGTTCGTGAAAAACGGCAGGTTTGCCTTGAACACGCTTGCCTCGCACCAGGAGCCGCTGTCGATCGGCTTTTCCGGCATCACCGGCCTGCCGGTCGAGGAACGTTTCGCGCTCGGCGAGTGGGATGTGATCTCCACCGGCGCGCCGACCTTGAAGGGCGCGCTCGCCGTGTTCGACTGCGAACTGATCGACACCAAGGACCTGGCCACCCATCGTGTGCTTTTTGGCAAGGTGACAGGCCTGCGCATGGGCGATAATTTGCGGCCGCTGATCTATCACGCCCGCGGCTACCACGTTTTGGAAAGCGGGGCAGAGGCGTCCACGGAGAAGGAATGACCGAGCTAAAACCGCGCCCCGTGCCGCGGACGATCGACGAGACGCTCGATCTCTTGACCGGCGCGGACTATGTGGCGGACCGGTCGTTGGCCACCGTGCTTTTCCTGTCGCTGCGCATGAAGCGGCCGCTGTTCCTCGAGGGCGAGGCCGGCGTCGGCAAAACCGAGATCGCCAAGGTGTTGGCAGAGGCGCTCGGCCGCCGGCTGATCCGTCTGCAATGCTATGAGGGTCTCGACGTCTCGTCCGCCATCTATGAGTGGAATTATGCCGCGCAGATGATCGAGATCCGCATGGAGGAGGCGGCCGGCAAGGTTGACCGCTCCGACATGGAGCGCAACGTTTTCTCGGAAAAATACCTGATACGCCGTCCGGTGCTCGATGCGCTGACCGGCAAGGCCGGCGCCGCCCCGGTTTTCCTGATTGACGAGCTCGACCGTACCGACGAGGCGTTCGAGGCCTTCCTGCTCGAGATCCTTTCCGATTTCCAGGTGACGGTGCCCGAACTCGGCACGATCAGGGCGGAGGAGCCGCCGATCGTCATAATCACCACCAACCGCACCCGCGAAATCCATGACGCGCTGAAGCGGCGCTGCCTCTATCACTGGGTCGATTATCCCAGCGCCGAGCGGGAGTTGGAGATCGTGCGCCGCAAGGTGCCGCAGGCCAACAGCCGGCTTTCGGCCGAGGTGGTCTCCTTCATCCAGAAGCTGCGCCAGATCGAATTGTTCAAGATGCCGGGCGTTGCCGAGACCATCGACTGGGCCGGCGCGCTGACCGAACTCGACAAAGTCGCGCTCGACCTGGAAACCGTCTCCGACACGATCGGCGTGCTGCTGAAATACCAGGACGACATTGCCCGCATCGGCGAGGGCGAAGGCCGGCGTATCCTCGATGAGGTGAAGGCCGAGCTTTCGGCGGCGGAGTAGGGCCCATGGCCATGCCTCGCGCGGAACCCAAGGAGGCGACCGTCGACGGCCACATCGCCGACAACATCGTCTATTTCGCCCGTGTCTTGCGCAAATCAGGCATGCGCGTCGGGCCGGCCTCGGTCAAGGATGCCATCGAGGCGGTACTTGCCGCCGGCATCGGCTCGCGCGACGATTTCTACTGGACGCTGCATGCCGTGCTGGTGTCGCGGCATGAGGACCATGCCATCTTTGACGAGGCCTTCCGGCTATTCTGGAAGTCGCGTGAGCTGATCGAAAAGATGCTGGCGATGCTTTCGCCGGTGGCGCCCGATACCAGGGAGAAGCAGAAGCCACGCGCGGCCGAAAGCCGTGTCAGCCAGGCCATGTTCGCAGGCCACAGCAGGAACCAGCCGGCGCAGGAAATCCCCGAGATCGAGGTCGACGCGCGCTTTACTTTCTCCGGCAACGAGGTGCTGAGGGCCAAGGATTTCGCTCAGATGAATGCCGCCGAGATGGCCGACGCCAGGAAAGCGATCGCCGAACTGCGGTTGCCCTTCGATATGGTGCGGACGCGCCGTTTCAAGGCCGATTCGCACGGTCGCCGCATCGATCCGCGTGCCATGATGCGCTCGGCCGCACGCACTGGGGGCGAACTGATCCTGCCGAAATTCCGCTCGCTCCGCGAAGTGTATCCGCCGTTGGTCGTGCTTGCCGACATTTCCGGTTCGATGAGCCAGTACACGCGCATCTTCCTGCATTTCCTGCATGCTCTGACGGAAAAGCGCCGGCGCGTGCACACTTTCGTTTTCGGCACTAGGCTCACCAATCTGAGCCGACAGATGCGCCATCGCGATCCCGACGCCGCCCTGGCCGACTGTTCCACCGCGGTCAAGGACTGGTCGGGCGGCACGCGCATCGGCGACACGCTGGCCGAGTTCAACCTGATATGGTCGCGGCGCGTGCTAGGACAGGGCGCGGTGGTGCTTTTGATCACCGACGGGCTGGAGCGAGACGAGGTCGACGGCCTGTCGGAGGAAATGGAGCGTCTGCACAAATCCTGCCGGCGGCTGATCTGGCTGAACCCCTTGCTGCGCTTTGACGGTTTCCAGGCGCGCGCCCGCGGCGTCAGGGCGATGCTGCCGCATGTCGACGAATTCCGTGCCGTGCACAATCTCGACGCGCTCGCCGATCTCTGCGCCTCGCTGGACCGGAAGCCTGGATATGCCGTCGATCCTCGGCGATGGATGGAGGGTGGCGCGAGGCGCGCCGCGTAGCCATATGCTGCTGAACACACATATTTCCGGGAAAAACAGACCCTGAGAGAAGCAACGATGAGCGACAGCATTTATCTCGACGAGGCCCGTGACCCGCTGATCATCGCAGAAGGCTGGATGAAGGACGGCAAGGATGTCGCCATCGCGACCGTTGTCGAGACCTGGGGTTCCGCGCCACGCCCGGCCGGCAGCCATCTGGTCATCGACGCCGACGGCAATTTCCACGGCTCGGTTTCGGGCGGCTGTGTCGAAGGCGCCGTGGTGACGGATGCCATGGACGTCATCGGCACCGGCAAGCCCAGAATGCTGGAATTCGGCGTCGCCGACGAGACCGCCTGGCAGGTGGGCCTTTCCTGCGGCGGCCGCATCAAAGTGTATGTGGAAAGGCTAGGCTGATCTTCGATGGATCCCTATGCGCTGAAAACACTCAACGCCGAGCGCCGCGCGCGCCGCGCCGCGATCCTGGTCACCGATCTTGGTGACGGCCGCGACCGTGTCGTGCGCGAGGGCGATCCGGTCGCCGGCGATCTCGGTGCCGCGATCAGCAAGGCGTTCCGCACCGGGAATTCCGGCTCGGTCGAAGCGGAAGGGCGGACCTTTTTTCTCAACGCGCATCTGCCGCATCCTCGCCTGGTGGTGATCGGTGCCGTGCATATCAGCCAGGCGCTGGCGCCAATGGCCAGGATCGCCGGCTATCCAGTCGAGATCATCGATCCGCGCACGGCTTTTGCCACGTCGGACCGCTTTCCCGACGTCGCGTTGCACGCCGAATGGCCTGAGGAGGTGCTGCAACGACAGCCACTCGACAGCTATACGGCGGTCGCCGCCGTCACCCACGATCCCAAGATCGACGATTTCGCGCTGAAGGCGGCGCTCGACGCCAGGTGCTTCTATGTCGGGGCACTCGGCAGCAGGAAAACCCATGCCAAGCGTGTCGAGCGCCTGTTGGCGCTGGGCGCCAGTTCCGAGCAGATCGGTCGCATCCAGGCGCCGATCGGTCTCGATATCGGCGCGGCCAGCCCCGCCGAGATCGCCGTCGCCGTGCTGGCGCAGGTCATTCACGCGTTTCGCTCGCGCGGCCTTGAAGCCAGGGAAGCCGCAGCGTGAAATTCGGCCCGGTTCCTATCGAACAGGCCGAAGGCGCCGTGCTTGCGCACGCGACGACGGTCGGCGAGCGACGTTTCCGCAAAGCGCATCGGCTGAGTGCAGAGGATGTCGGGGTGCTGAAAGCGGCGGGCATCAGCGAAGTCGTCGCGGCCGTGCTTTCTCCCGGCGATCTGGGCGAAGACGCCGCCGCCGAACGGATCGCGACCGGTATGCGCCACCGCAATGTCGCGGCCAAGCCTGCCGCGACGGGGCGGGTCAACCTCCATGCCGAAGCCGCTGGCGTCTTCACCGTCAACAGCGCGATGATCGACGCCATCAATGCCGTCGATCCAACCATCACCATCGCCACGCTTGGCCAGCATGCGCCGGTCGAAAAGGGCCAGATGGTGGCAACCGTGAAGATCATTCCCTTCGCCGTTGGGTCGGCGCTGGTCGATGCGGTCATGGAAATCTGCGCCGGCGGCGAGATCTTTGCCGTCAATGCCTATCGGCCCATTCGTGTCGGTGTTATCCAGACCGTCTTGCCGGGCGTCAAGCCGAGCGTGCTCGACAAGACGCTGCGCGTCACCGAGGCACGGCTGGCGCGTTCGGGCGGGCGGCTGACGGCCGAGCGCCGCACGCCGCACGAGGTTGCGCCGGTTGCCGAGGCGGCCGCCTCGCTGGCGCGCGATAACGACATGGTCGTGATCTTCGGCGCTTCGGCCATGAGCGATTTCGCCGACGTCGTTCCGGCCGCGATCGAGGAAGCGGGCGGTACTGTCATCCGCGCCGGCATGCCGGTCGACCCCGGCAATCTACTGGTGCTCGGCAGGCTCGCCGGCAAGCAGATCATCGGCGCGCCGGGCTGCGCCCGCAGCCCCAAGGAGAACGGCTTCGACTGGGTGCTCGACCGGCTGATCGCCGGCCTCGACGTAACGGCGACCGACATCGCCGGCATGGGCGTCGGCGGCCTGCTGATGGAAATCCCGACACGCCCGCAGCCGCGCGAACCGCTGCCGGCCGTAAGCCGGCTCAAGGTCGGGATCGTGCTTTTGGCGGCAGGCCGTTCGAGCCGCATGGGCGGGCCGAACAAACTTATGGCGCTTTTCGACGGCCAACCGTTGGTCCGCCGTACAGCAGAGCGTGCGCTCGCCTCGAAAGCTTCGGGCACGATCGTCGTTACCGGCCACCAGCGTGAGCGGGTGCGCGGCGCGTTATCGGGCCTGGACGTGACTTTCGCCGACAATCCCGATTTTGCCGATGGGCTCTCCACCTCCCTGAAAGCCGGTATGGCCTATCTGCCGGGAGATGCCGCCGGTGCGATGATCGTTCTCGGAGACATGCCGGGTGTCTCGACCGGCGATCTCGACCGGCTGATCGATGCGTTTCGCGGGGCGGGAGGCAATTTGGTCGTCCGCGCCTCGCACCTTGGCAAACGCGGCAACCCGGTACTTCTGCCGCGCTCGCTGTTCCCGGCTGTCGCCCATCTCGAAGGTGATACCGGCGCACGCCATCTGGTCGAGGCCGGAGGACTTGACGTCGTCGATGTAGAGATCGGCGAGGGCGCGTCCGTCGATGTCGACACTCGCGAGGCGCTGGAAGGCGCCGGCGGCGTGCTGCAGGATTGACAAACCCGGGCCGAATTACGCAAGCCTGCGGTATGGCTTCCGGTTTCATTTCGTTAATGTCAACGCTTCTACCCCCCTCTGGCCTGCCGGCCATCTCCCCCTCAAGGGGGGAGATTGGACATCATTTCGGCTTTCGCCAATCTCGACGGCCGGCAGAAGGGCGCCCCCGCCGAAACTGCCAATCTCCCCCCTTGAGGGGGAGATGGCCGGCAGGCCAGAGGGGGGTGCTCACGCTCCCTGCCTTTCTGATTTCGATATTCTTCCTGTTTTCTGCTGCCCAGGCCTCTGCTCTCCAACTAAAACCCTTCAAGGACGATCTGTTCGCCTATCCCGCTACGCTCTCGTCAGACACCAACGGTGACTACACGGTGATCGACTACCGCGAGATGCGCGACATCAACCAGCGCGACGAGGTGCCGGAAAAGCGCGTGCATGCGCAGTATACCGATACCGGTGTGCGCAAGGTGCAGCAGGATCTGCTGTTGAAAACCGATGCCGGCGACGTCCGGCACATCGCCGTAGGCAAGACGCAAGGGGCTTCCGTCATCGTGCTCTACCTGCACGGGCAGGGCGGCAGCCGCAAGCAAGGTATCGATGACTTCACCTTCGGCGGCAATTTCAACCGCATCAAAAACCTGATGGCAGGCAATGGCGGCCTTTATCTCAGCCCTGACTTCCCAGATTTCGGCGACAAGGGGGCGGCACAGGTCGCGGCGCTGATCGATCACTATGCGCAACAGTCGCCGGGCGCGAAGATCTTCGTCGCCTGCGGCTCGATGGGCGGCGCATTGTGCTGGAAGCTTGCCGCCCGCACGGACACAGGCAGGCAAATCGACGGGCTTTTGCTGCTTGGCTCGCTGTGGGATGAGAGTTTCTTCTCCAGCCTTGCCTTCAGACGCCACGTGCCGGTTTTCTTCGGTCAAGGCAGCCATGACGTGGTCTTTCCCGTGGCAAACCAGGAATCCTTCTTCCGGTCCATCATCGCCAAGTCGAAAGCCTATCCGACCCGCTTCGTGCGCTTCGAGACCGGCACGCACGGCACCCCCATCCGCATGGTCGACTGGCGCGGCGCGTTGAACTGGATGCTGTCGAAGGCGCCGTGATCGGACCTCGCGGGGCTCAGGGAGCGGTGTTGTAGTCGACAACCGTTTGCGGGTTTTCCTCGCCGTCATAGGAGGCGTCGACGTCGTACTGGACGAGTGAAAAATCGCCGTTGCGGAACAGATAGGTGCCTGCTGACGAGGCATCGCCGGCGCCGCGCCACTTGTTGAAGGTGGTTATCGTGTGGGCGTCCTGGTCGTAGCTGGAATTGGTCGCCCAGCCGGTGGTCCGGAAGCCGACGATGTGCATGGATTCGACCTTGCCTTCGCTGTCGTTGTTCACGTAGCGGATGTCCATCTCCGGTTCGGTGAACTGCAGTTGCCTGACGCCGTTCGCCTCGTCGGTCATGTAGTAGATCGAGCTTTCATTGTAGGCGGCCGCCGAGCAGGAAAAATGGAACAGGCGCGTTTCCTTGTCGGGATCGCCGGCCGCCGCATCCTTGTCCCTGTATTTGATGGAAAAAATCTCCGGCTCCTTGGCCGCGAGATCCTTGTCGCATTGGTCGCTATAGCTGGCCAGGAAAGCCTTCTTGGCCTGCTCCAGCGCTGCATCCCTCTTCGGCGGCGGCGGGCCGTCGCCACAGCTAGCCGGCACAGCCTCCTCGAAGTCCGCGCTCGACGGCTTCAGCGCTCCGCTGTCGATGAAGATCGGCTGGAATGGCGGCGCCTGAATCTGGGCATTGACCTGGCGCAGCGTGTAGCAGCCGGCAAAGACCTTCGCCTCGCCCTTCTTGTCGGTTGCCTGGATGGCGACCGGCACGCTGTAGTAGATGCTGCCTGCCGCGCCCTCGTTGGATACGGCGCCGGTCCTGACATCCACCTTGTCGGTACCGTCATAGCCCTTGACGAAGCTGTCGAAGTCCTTGGCCGGCTTGGTATCGCCATAATAACCCCAGGCACGTGCGAATTCATGCCGGTTGATGGCACTGTAGAGCGAGCGGACAACTGCCTCGGCGCTCGACCTGTCATCGACGTAGGGCGCCTCGTCGGCAGGTGCCGACTGGGCGATCGAGGCAAGGGAGAACAAGGCAGTCGCTGCGAGAAAAGCGTGTCTCATCGGGAATCTCCACGCGGTAACGGAGATTCTACCACGGTGATTGCGGCGACGTGGTGACGCCTTGCGGGTATCGCTTGAAGAATCGCCCGGGAAGGCGCTAGTTCGCGCTCGCGGCGCTTCAACTGCCCCGGGAGATAATTGCGTGACCCTATCCATGTATGAAGTATCGGTGGCTGTGTTTTCGGCCCGGTTGAAAGCGCTGTCCAGCGTGCTGTCCACGGCCGAACAAAACGCCGGCGAGCGCAAGATCGACCCGCAGGTGTTCCTGACGGCGCGGCTGGCGCCCGACATGTTCGCCTTGACCAGGCAGGTGCAGATCGCCACCGACCACGCCAAGGGAGCCCCATCGCGGCTCGCCGGCCGGGAGGTTCCCAAATACGAGGACAATGAGGCGAGCTTTGCCGAATTGCATGCGCGCATCGCTAAGACGCTTGACCATCTGGCGACGTTCTCCGCGGCCGATCTGGAAGGTTCGGACGAGCGGATTGTCGAGGTCAGGCTCGGCGGGCGCGAGGTCTCGATGGCCGGTTTGCAGTATCTCCTGCATCTGGCCATGCCCAACTTCTATTTCCACCTCACCACCGCCTACGACATTCTTCGCCATAATGGCGTGCCGCTGGGCAAGGCAACGTTCCTGGGCTCGCGTTGACGGATCACGTCGTCAAGGCGTTGCCCGTCCGGAGCCGGAATATCCCTGGCTGGCCGAACTAGCGAACGGACATTTCGCGGGCGATGCGCGGGAAATCGGCGGGCTTGATGCCGATGTCGGCGCGGTCCGCATTGCTCATGGAATGCAGCAGCGCGAGCGCGGCACGATAACGCAGATGTTCCTGCGGCCGTGGCCGCGCGAACATTTCAGTGAAGAACCCCATAATCCAGGCCCCTGTTGGACCTCCCAGCGTCCGAATATAGGGGATTCGTGACAATTGTGCAGTGCAGCATTTGCATGCCTGCCATGCTCAGCAAATTTTTCTGCCATGATCCTGCATCGCCTGAAACTTTCGCAGATCGCGAATCGTATCCCTCTTGCTGGCACATGGCCGGTTTTTCCTCGCCGCTTCTGGCGAATTCCGGACTGCACCAACCGCAGTCCGGCTTTTTGTGACTGACCGGGCGTGGTCCAGCCCCGTAAACCTTCAATTGTTAAAATCGGCGGCATGCATTTTTAACGAGCGGACCCTAAGGTGGATGTCTCGGACACACCGTGAGACTGGGGAGGCTGACATCGTTACCAGCGCCAAGCGGGATTTCGCTTCGTTGCTCGATGATCTCTTCGTTGCCTCCGACAAGGACGGGGGAGGCGAAGAGGCCGCCACTCGCCCGTCGATTCCGTTTGACTATCTTTCCGTCGCCGACGAGCTCCATTCGGGCCGCATCAAGGTTTCTGGCAGCGGATTTGCCACGGAATATCGCGAGGCAGGCGCGGATCTCGCCGCAGAATTCGCGGCTCTGCTCGATCATGCGAAGCTGGCACTTGCGGGCGAAGAGACAAGGCCCGAAGAAAAACTGCCGCCGATCGATCCCGAATCGATTGCCGTGGAATTGGGATTGGACACGCCTAAGGCTGTCGCCGATTTTGGCCGCATGCGCCGCAGCTTCGCCTTTTCCAACCATCCTGATCGCGTCGCGCCGCACCTGCGCCAGCGCGCCATGATCCGCATGCAGGTGGCTAACATGCTGATCGACGAGGCCAAGCGGCGCGCCCTGGCAGGGGCTCGCCGCTAGCGCAGTCTGGTTCACGTAAAAGTCGGTTTGCCGAGGCTTGGAGAGCGCCTCTGCTTTCTTGTAGGATGAAAATTCCTTCCCCGCGCAGCCGCGCAAGCTTTCCCGCCGGAGCACACTTCCATGCACAAACGCCGTCTCGGTCGGACCGATCTTCTTGTCACCCAGATCTGCCTCGGTTCGATGACCTGGGGCCAGCAGAACACCGAAGCCGACGGCCACGCCCAGATGGACCTGGCCTTTTCGCGCGGGGTGAATTTCATCGACACTGCCGAGCTCTACCCGATCCCGCCCAAGGCGGAGACGCAAGGGCGGACCGAGAAGATCATCGGCAGCTGGATGAAGGCAAAGGGCAACCGCGACAAGGTGATACTCGCCTCCAAGGTCGTCGGTCGCACCGCAAACAGCTGGTTTCGCGGCGACAGGCCGTCGCAGCTGGTGCGCGCCGATATCTTCGATGCCGTCGACAAGTCCCTGGCCAGGCTCGGCACGGACTATGTCGATCTCTACCAGATCCACTGGCCGGAGCGGGACATACCCTGGGGCGCCAATCCGACGCGCGTCGGGGCCGTGGCGCGCCGCGCTGATTCCGTCGGGGCGCCGACCGGAGAAACGCCGATCGCGGAGACGCTTGCCGTCTTCGATGACCTGGTGAAGGCCGGAAAGATCCGCCATTTCGGCCTGTCCAACGAGAGTTCCTGGGGCGTCATGCGCTTCATTGCAGAGGCTGACAAAGCTATTGGTCCACGGGTCGCCTCGATCCAGAACGCCTATAATCTGGTCAACCGGACCTTCGAGGTGAACCTCGCCGAAGTCTGCGATCGCGAAGAGGTCTCGCTGCTTGCCTATTCGCCGCTCGCGCAGGGCTATCTCTCGGGCAAATACGACCATGGTGCGCGCCCGCAGGGGTCGCGCTCGCAGCTCTTCAACCGCGGCCAGCGTTACGAGACGCCCAATGCCGCCGAGGCGCAGCTTGAATACAACGAGCTGGCGCGCTCCTTCGGCCTGGAGCCGGCGCTGTTCGCCAACGCCTATGTATCGAGCCGGCCCTTTGTCACGTCGAACATCATTGGCGCGACGACCATTTCGCAGCTGGAAATGGCTCTGTCTTCAGTGGAGGTCGTCTGGACCGAAGAGATGCAGAAGGCAGTGGACGCCATTCACCAGCGGGTCGGCAATCCCTGTCCTTGATCGACTCGGGAGTTGAATTGTCTGGGAATAACAGCGGGATGGAGGATTTTCCGATCGAAACATTGCATGGAAATTTCCCGCTCTCGCTCTGACTGATGGAGGTCTCAGGCGCAGATCGACCGATCAGCGTGCCTTGGTGCCGAACCCGGTCAGGAAAGCGGTGAGGTTGTCACAGAGTTCGTCGCAGAGATAGCCGCCTTCCTGAACGATTGTCGTCGGCAGGCCGAGCTTGGCGATGGCTTCGCCGATGCGCGAGAAACCTGGCGTCGTCACCGAAAGTCCCCCGAACGGATCACCCTCGAACGCGTCGAGCCCGAGCGCCACGACCAGCGCGTCGGGCGAGAAGGCGCGGATGCGCTGGAACGCCACCTCAAGCGCTTCCAGAAACGCCGCGTCGGCGGATTTGCGTGGCAAGGGCAGGTTGAAATTATAGCCGAGACCGGGGCCTTCGCCGCGCTCGTCGGCATGTCCCCAGAAGAACGGATAGAAGCGCACCGGGTCGGCATGCAGCGACACGGTGAGCACGTCGGGCCGCGCATAGAAGATGCCTTGCGTGCCGTTGCCGTGATGCAGATCGACATCGAGGATCGCAACCCGTGCCGCTTGGCGGCGCAGTACCTGTGCTGCGACGGCCGAATTGTTGATGAAGCAGAAGCCGCCGGCGACGTCGGCGAACGCATGGTGACCGGGGGGGCGGCAAAGCGCATAGGTGGCCGGCGCGCCCGCCATCACCGCTTCCGCCGCCTCGACCGCGCTCCAGGCGCTCCACAGCGCGCTTTGCCAGGTCTCGCCAGAGATCGGGCAGGCCGTGTCGGCCATGTGGTACCCAGCCTGGCCGACCGCGGAGGCCGGATAGGAGCCGTTGCGCGCGATCGGGTGAATGTTGGGGATCACTTCCGCCGAGGCACCCTCGATGCGTTGCCAACGCGTGTAGATATGCTCCAGGAAATCGAGATATTCGGGCGTGTGCACCGCCGCGACCGGACCAAGTCCGTGATTGCGCGGCCGCTCGATCGTGCAGCCGGCCGATTTTGCGCCTGCTAACAATCTCTCGACGCGCTCCGGCTTTTCGGGATTGGGCTGCGGGGCGCCGCTGGAAAGGAAAGCCTTGGGGTCGTGGCGCTTCTGCTCCTGCGCGTAGAAGGCTTTCATTCTTTTTCCTCCGGCGCGTCGGCAAAGGCGAAGAAAGCGTCGCCGATGATCTTCTGCGTCTGCTCGTAGCTCGAGCAGGCGATGCCCAGCCTTTCATAAAAGGCCTTTGCGCTCTCATTGTCGGTATCGACGGACAATCTGAGATAAGCGCCGCCTTGCTTGCGGCACTCGGTCGCGACGCGCCGCAGCAGGCGCTCGCCGATCCTGCGACCGCGAAACCGGTCCTCGACATAGAGGTCCTGCACATAGACGCCGGGCCGCCCCATCCAGGTCGAGAAGATCGGGAAATAGAGGCACAGTCCGGCGAATTCGCCATCGACTTCGGCGATCAGGGTCGAGAAGGCAGGTCTTTCGCCAAAGCCCCAGGTCCTGAGATCGTCTGGCGTTGAGACGATTTCTTCGGGCGCGCCGATATGGGTGCCGAGCTTCAGAATTGCGGCATGGATGGTTTCGACGTCTTCGATTCGTCCGGGGCGGAGGAGGATTTTTTCCGGACTTGTCATGGCAAGCAGGGAGCCAAGGTGTGACGGAGCACTATCATCTCAGCCAGTCGCATTAAAACGCTACCCTGTCGCCACCCTTCAGCGCCAGCATGTCGCGTGCTTCGGCCGGGGTGGCAACCTCCAGCGACAGTCCATCGAGAATGCCACGGATACGGCGCACCTGATCGGCATTGGATTTCGCCAGCTGGCGGCCGTCGTAGAGACTGTCTTCGAGCCCGACACGGACATTGCCGCCCATGGCCGCGGCGATAGAGATCAGCGGCATCTGGTGGCGGCCCGCGGCCAGCACCGAGAACTGGTAGCTGTCGCCGAACAGCTTGTCGGCGATGCGCTTCATGTGGATGAGATTGTCCGGATCGGCGCCAATGCCGCCAAGAATACCCAGCACGAACTGGATGAACAGCGGCCCCGACACCAGCCCCCGGTCGCGGAAATGCGCCAGCGAATAGAGATGGCCGACATCGTAGCACTCGAATTCGAAACGCGTGCCGCAGCCCTTGCCCAGTCTCTCGAGAACGCCCTCCATATCGGCGAAGGTATTCTTGAAGATCGTGTCGCGTGTGGCTTCCAGCAGCTTCGGTTCCCATTCGTGCTGCCATTCCCTTGGCTTGTCGAGCATCGGGAACAGCGCGAAATTCATCGAGCCCATGTTGAGCGAACACATTTCGGGCTCGGCCCGCAAAGGTGCCGCCAGCCGCTGGTCCAGCGTCATGAGGGAGGAGCCGCCGGTTGTGATGTTGATCACCGCCGACGTCGCCTGCTTGATGCGCGGCAGGAACTGCATGAACACGTCCGGATCGGCCGTAGGCCGTCCGTTTTTTGGGTCGCGGGCATGCAAGTGCAGGATCGAGGCGCCGGCCTCGGCCGCGGCGATGGCATCCGCCGCGATCTGGTCCGGCGTTACCGGCAGATAAGGCGACATGGACGGTGTATGCACCGAGCCGGTGACGGCGCAGGTGATGATGACCTTTCTCGGCGCCATTGTTTTATCCCCGGCCTTCGACCGGAAGGTCGAGTTCGGCAGCCAGGACTTCGAGCGAGTCGCCGATGATGGAGATGATCTCGCCGACCTGCTCGCTGGTGACGATCATCGGTGGTGCGACCATGAAATTGTCGCCGTCGACACCGCCCTTGACCTTGCGGCCGTAGATGATCAGCCCGCGCTCATAGGCGAGGTCGAGCAGGCGCTGCGTCGCCTTCCTGCTCTGGTCGATCGGCCGCAGCGTTTCGGGATCGGCAAGCATCTCGGCGCCGGTGAGCAGGCCCTTGCCGCGCACGTCGGCGATGAACGGGAAGCGCTCGGCTAGCTCTCGCAATCCGTCCATCAGCACATCGCCCATGGCGGCGGCATTGGCGATCAGGTCGAGGCGGTCCATTTCGCCGAGCACGGCCAGCCCTGCGGCGCAGGCGAGCGGATTGCCGGCATAGGTATGGCCGTGCTGGAAGCCGCCGGAGGCGAGCAGCGGCTGCACCAGCTGCATCGGCGCCGCCAGCGCGCCGAGCGGCGCGTAACCCGATCCCAGGCCTTTTGATAGCGCGACGATGTCCGGCTTGCAGTTCCAATGGTCGCCGCCGAGGAATTTTCCCGTGCGGCCGGCGCCGCTCATCACTTCGTCATGGATGAGCAGGATGCCGTAGCGGTCGCAGATTTCGCGGATGCGCCCATAATAACTGTCCGGCGCGACAAGCGCCGCTGTCGCCGCGCCGCCGATCGGTTCCATGATGAAGGCGACCACGCTCTCCGGCCCCTCGGCCAGGATCTTCTCCTCCAGCATGTCGGCATAGCGGAGACCGCGCTGTTCCATCGAGAGATTGTCGCGGTCGCGCCAGGCCGCCGGTGCCGGCACGGTCGGCATCACCCGCATCATTGGCGTGAAGGTCTCGGCCAGCGCGTCGTCGCCGGTGATCGACAGTGAACCCAGCGTGCCGCCGTGATAGGAGGGGAAGCGCGTGATCACCTTCCAGCGGCTGGCCTGGCCGGTGGCCACCGCCCACTGCCGCGCCAGCTTAATGCACGATTCGGTCGCTTCCGAGCCGCCTGAGACGAAGAAGATGCGGTCCATGCCTTCGGGCAGCTTGCCGGCCAGCTCACGCGCCAGCTCTTCTGCCGGTTCGTTCTCGAAATGCAGCCGGTAGGCGAAGGTGGCGCGGTCCATCTGCCGCTTCATGGCGTCGAGCACATTGCGGTTGGAATGACCGATATTGGCGACCATCGGGCCGCTCGATCCGTCGATGAAACGGCGGCCGTCCTGCGTCCACATATAGATGCCCTCGGCACGGTCGATCAGCGGCCGCCGCAGGCTGGAGAGGTAGAACAGATGCGATTGGCGCCGGGCGTCAATGTCCGGGGCGGCGGTCTGGGCTTTCGACATGTCAGGACTTTCCGAGATAACGATCGAGGACATTTTGGGTAACGCGTTCGACCATCGGGTCCTGCCTCAGCAGGCCGGCGACCCATTCGCAGCTTCCGGCGTGAAAGACCTCGCCCTTGCCGCGCGGGAAACTGACGATCATGCCGTTGCCGCGTTTGATCTTTTCCAGATTGGCGTCGCTCCGATCGCCGAACAGCGTCTCGGCGCTGAAGCGACCATCCTCGTCGGTGAGAAACTGATCCTCGATCGGGATATCGGCGCTTTCCTCGACCTGACTGGCCATGCCGACGGCGAGAACCTGCAAGCCATTCGGCGCGCCGCTGGTCGCGGTCGGGTAGGGCAGGCCGCCGCGGATTTCGAAATCCAGCCCGTCGACCTCGTAGCCATAGACATGGCTGTCGGCGCCAAGCAGGTCGCCATAGTAGATGCCGGTTCCGGCAAAGGCCCAGTGCTCGGGTCGATACACGGGAAAGCCGCGCACACCGCGTGGCGCGCAGCCGCCCCATCCGGCATAGAGGCCGCGTGTGGCGTTGAGCCCGAAGGTGGCCGAACCCGGCCGGCCGATCTCGGGCGCCTCCCAGGAGTTGGTGGCGCGGGTGACGTCGCCGCCGCGATAGGCGGGGTCCTCGGCTCGGGCGCGGTATTTGTAGCAGACCTGCCGCCGGCCTTCATCCTCCAGCCGCGTCTGCCACATGAAATTGCCGGCGAAACGCGCCGCGTGGCCGCCGCGTTCGACGTAGCTGTCGACCGCATCGCGCATCTCCCAGGTCCAGTATTCGTCATGGCCGACGAAGACGGCGCAGTCGTAGCCATCGAGAATGTCCGGCGAGAAATGCAGATCATGCTGGCTGGCGAGGTCGACGGCGTAGCCCGCCCGTTCGGCGAAGCGGAAGAAATGGCTGTCATAGCTCGCCCAGCCCGACGAGGCGTATTTCTTCGAATGGCCCGTCGCAAGCGCCCATTCCATGTGAGGATAGCGCGGCACGGTCCTGGGTGGCACCGCGACCTCCAGCGGCACGCGCGGCGCCTCCTTGGGGAGCACGACAAAGCCGCGGCACCAGGGGCGCTGCGTCGAGACGATCGGCGAGTACTGGTTGCGGTCCGGCCCGGTGATGCCCTGATAATGATTGGAGCCGCCCCAGGTGTTGTAGGCGAGCCAGGTGCCTGTCGCCGCCACCTGCAGCACACGGCCTGGCTTCTTGCCGGGCAGGGGCGCGACGATGAAAAGATGATAGGATTGGATCGGCTTGCCGTCACGGCCGTCCGCGGTCAGCGTCACGCGATAGGCGCCGGACGGCCAGTCGCTGCCGACGCGGAATTCGAACGAGGCTTCCCAGCCGCAGCCTTCGGCCGAGCACTGGTCTGGACTTTCCTGCCAACGCGCCGGAATGCCGGACTTCTCGAATACCTTTGTCTCGGTGCCACCGTCGCGGACGATCGTCATGATGAAGGACGGAGCCGTCGAACTGACATGCAGCGTCACTGTCTCGCCGGCGCGATAGGAAAACCGGTCGCTGTAGCACCAGATTTCACCGCGCTCGCCATCCATACCTGGCCATTCGTAGTAGTGTCCGCGCACCGCGTGCCGGCGCTGCTCTGGCGTCAATCCGAAATCGGGGAATTCAGTGGTCAATCTGGTCATTGTCATGCTCAGGCTGAAAGGTATTTCTTGAGGAAGGTGCGGGTGCGTTCCTTTTGCGGGGCGCGGAAGATGTCGCCCGGCGGGCCTTCTTCCACTACCACGCCGCCATCCATGAACAGCACCCTGTCGGCCACTTCGCCGGCAAAGCGCATTTCGTGCGTTACGATGAGCATGGTCATGTGCTCGGCGGCAAGCTGCTTCATCACCGCGTTGACCTCGTCGACCAGCTCCGGATCGAGCGCCGAGGTGGCCTCGTCGAACAGCATCACCTTGGGCTGCATGGCCAGCGCGCGGGCAATCGCCACGCGCTGCTTCTGCCCGCCCGAAAGACGCGAGGGATAGGCGTCGATCTTGTCGGAGAGCCCGACCTTGGACAAAAGACCAAGCGCCAGCGCACGAGCTTCGGCTTTCGGCATGCTTTTCAGGATCACCGGCCCCATCGTGATGTTCTCGATCACGGTCAAATGCGGGAACAGGTTAAAGTGCTGGAACACCATGCCCATCTGCTGGCGCACCTTGTTGATGTGCCTTTCGAACGCCTGGCCATGCAGCTTCTGGTTGACCTGCAGGCCGTCCAGCCAGACCTCACCGCTGTTCAAACCCTCGAGATGGTTGATGGAACGCAGCAGCGTGCTCTTGCCGGAGCCGCTCGGGCCGATGATGGCGACGATCTGCCCACGTTCGACCGACAGGTCGATACCTCTGAGGACCTCGACGGCGCCAAACGATTTGCGTGCGCCGCGGACCTCGACCATCGGCCGCTGCGTGCTCATCGGGAAACCTCCACATGTCTTTCGAACCGATGCAGGGCCGCTTCGAGCACGAGGTTGAGAATGTAGTAGAGCGCGGCGGCAGTGATATAGAATTCGAAAGGGCGAAACGTTTCGCTGATCGCCAGTTGCGCCGAGTGAACCAGTTCGGCAATGCCGATGACCGAGACGATGGAGGATTCCTTCAACAGCGCGATCAAATTGCTGCCGATCGGCGGCGCCGTGTTGCGGATGGCCTGCGGTATCACGACATGGCGCAGCGTCTGCCACTTGCCGAAGCCGATGCTGCGCGCGCCTTCCGTCTGGCCGACATCGACGGCCACGATGCCCGCGCGGATGACATCGGCATTGTAGACGGCAAAATGCAGTCCAAGGCCGACAATGCCGGCCACGAGGGCAGGGATGTCGATGCCGACCTGCACCAGGCCAAAATAGATCAGGAAGAGCTGCAACAGCAGCGGCGTGCCCATGAACACCCACATGAAGGCGCGCACGGGGTAGGCCAGGATTGCCGGCGCGTAGAGTACGACAACCGCAAAGAAGATGCCGCCGGCGAAGCTAAGCGCTCCCGCCGAGACCGTCAGCACTGATGTCCACCAGGCGCCGGTCAGCAGAAGATCCCAGTAGGGCGCGACGACGGTGAAATCCAGGCCTTGCATTGTTTTCCGCCCCTCAGATGATTGCGAAGCGCTTGTCGAGCATGTCGACGATACGGGCGACGGCATAGACCATGACCATGTAGAGCAGGGCCGCGACGCCGAAGATCTCGAACGGCTTGTAGGTGGAGCCGATGAAGCGCTGGGCGGTGTAGGTCAATTCCACGACCGAGATGGTGGACACCAGGGCCGAGCCTTTCAACAGCGCGACCGTGTTGACGCCAAGCGGGCGGATCATCAGCCGGGCGGCTTGCGGCAGCACGACCTTGCGCAAGGTCTGGAACCGGCCGAATCCGATTGTGCGGGCCGCCTCCGTCTGGCCCCGGTCGACCGCCACCACCGCGCCTCGGATTGACTCCGCCATATAGGCGCCGATGTTGAGGCCGAGGCCGATCACGCCGGCCGCGAACGGATCCAGATTGATGCCGATCTGGGGACCGCCGAAATAGAGCACGAAGAGCTGGATCAGGCACGGTGTGCCACGGAACAGGCTCACATAGAGCGTGCCGATGGCCCGCAGGACCGCCGATCTCGACATTCTTGCGGTCGCGGCCAGTGCTGCCACGGCCAGCCCCAGAACCAGGGCCAGCGCTGTCAGTTCCAGCGTCACCAAGGCGGCTTCCACGAAGAACGGGAAGACGCGCTGCATCAAGGAGAAATCCATGGAATGGCCCGGCGCAGTGGCTTTCGGCTTCAGGCGGCCTGGACCGCCGAAGCCTGGCGAAGTTAGCGGATGTCGCTGCCGACCCAGTGCATCGATATCTTCTCGTAGGTACCATCGGCCATCATGCCGTCCAGCGCCTTCTGCATGGCGGCCTTGAGCTCGGGATTGTCCTTGCGGATGGCGATGCCGATGGCGACGCTGCCGCCTTCGATACCCGGCGTGTCGAGCTTGCGTACCTTCTCGCCGGTCTCCTTGACGGCGACCATGACCGGAATGTTGTCGACGACGATGGCGTCGACGCGGCCCGCCTTCAGCTCAAGCAGCAATTCCGGCAGCCCCTTATAGGTGCGGATGTCCCAGCCGCCCTGTTGGCGCGCCCATTTCTCATGTGTTTCGCCGAGCGTCACGCCAAGGGTCTTGCCCTTGAGTTCGTCGAGGCTCTGCACCTTGGAATCCTGGTTGACGAAAACCGCACGGCCGGCGTGATAGTAGGGGCCGACGAAATCGACCACCTTCTCACGCTCCGGCGTGATCGTCATCGAGCCGACCACGGTGTCGTATTTGTTGGCGAGCAGGCCGGCGATGATGCCGTCCCAGGCGGTCGTGATGATCGTGCCCTTAACGCCCATGCGCTCGGCGATGGCCTTGCCGATATCGGCGTCGAAGCCGACGACCTCGTTCTGGTCGTTGACGAAGTTGAAGGGGGGATACTGCCCGCTCATGGAAATCTTCAATTCGCCCGCCGCCTTGACCTTCTCGAGGTCATCGGCCCTGGCCGAGACGTTAGCGAAGGAAGACGCAAACAGCAGCGCCGCGACGGCAATGCCGGAAAATACCTTGTTCATTTGAACCTGTCCTCTGGATGGAGCGCGAAGGCTTGTTCTTGGGAGGCGTTGGGGCGCACTCCTGACGGCAATGATTGCCTTTGCGGTAGCATTGCGCAAATAGATAATGGAAATAGGGAGCATAGATACCAGGAATGGCATTGCCGCGCCCCGAACGGCTGGTCTGGGATCTGGACTGGAACCTTTTGCGGACATTCGTCGTCATCGCGGAGGTGAAGAGCATAACGCGTGCCGCCGAGAGGCTGAACCTCAAGCAGCCAAGCGTCAGCAATGCGCTGCGGCGGCTGGAAGACCGGGTCGGCCGGCGGCTGGTCGAACGCGATGCGACGCGCTTCGAGCTCACCGAGGTTGGACGGCTTCTCTACGAGCAGAGCATCGAGGTGTTCGGCACCGTATCGCAACTGCCGCTCTTGATGCGCGGCATCAGCGACGATGTCACCGGCCACGTCATGATCGCGACCGCCAGCCATGTGGTTTCGCCGCTGTTCGATCGGGCGCTGTCGGAATTCCACCGCAACTATCCGCGCGCCAGCATCACCATTTCGGTCGCGGCAAGCACCGAAGTGGCCAAGCAGGTGAGGGAGCGCCGTGCTTCGTTTGGCGTCTGCCTAGTCAGCCAGCGCGATCCGGCGCTGCAATACGACATGGTCTATCGCGAGTTCTTCGGCTTCTTTTGCGGGCCGCGGCACAGGCTCTATGGGCAAACCGGACTGACGCTCGCCGATCTCCGCGACGAGCCGTCAGTATCGTTCCAGACCGACCATATTTCGGATGCGCTGCGGCCGGTCGCACTGTTGCGTAGCGAAGCACGGCTGAACGCCGATGTCGTGGGCGTTTCGTCGAGCCTGGAGGAGGTGCGGCGCATGATCGTCGCCGGGCTCGGCATCGGCCCGCTGCCGCTGCATGTGGCGCGGCGCGATGTGGCCGACGGCGCGCTGTGGCGGCTGCCGCCCTATGATGCGCCGCCGGCCGTCGATATCTTCCTGCTGGTCAATCCGGACAAGGCGATGAACCGCGCCGAGAAGGCGTTGCTGTCAGGGCTGCAGGCGCTGATTGCCGAGACGCCGCTCGAGGACCGTATCTACAAAGGCTGATACGCAATATCGAGTGCGCGGCGGCAGACAAACCCGGTTGCCTCCGCCCTATTCGTCGCCATGCCCTTGGCCCTCGTCAACAAAGCGACTATCTCAGGACAAGGCGGCGTTCCGCCCCGGGGGTCGACATGCTCAGAGTGCAGAAGGTCAAGGTCGACGACATCTACGTGCCGACGGCGCGTAAGAAGACGCTGCATCCCGAGACGGTCCGTCATCTCGCCGAGGACATTCTGGAAAATGGCATGAAGATGCCGATCCAGGTCCGTCACGACGGCAAGCGTCATATCCTGGTAGAAGGCCTGCATCGGCTGGAAGCGGCCAAGTGGCTCGGCGAGACCGAGATCGATGCCTATCTGGTGCAAGCCAAGCGCCACTGACGCGTCCTCGATTTCGCCGTTGGTCCTCATCCACGGGAAAGCCCCAGAATTTCTCCTTGATGATGTCGGTTTGCATTTCGCTGGTTCGTCCTTGGGACGGAAGCCGGTCAGACCAATATTCTCGATCGGTTTTCGCGCGGGTTGGGGCCGATGCACCAGCCAGCTCAAGAACGCACCGACACACGGACAGACTGGAGGAGATTGATATGTCCAAAGCCCTGCTTTTCGCCATTCTTGCTTCGGCCGCGGCGCTTCTCGCCTGTCCGGGCATCACCAACGCAAACGAGGTAAAATCTGCCATGATGACCGAAGCGAAGACACCGCCGAAGCCTGAAAAATCCGGCCTGCTGCCGATCAACGGCCTGAATTACTATTATGCCGTCCACGGCAAAGGCGAGCCGCTGCTTCTGCTGCATGGCGGTCTCGGCACAGCGGACATGTTCGCCCCCATTCTGCCGAAGCTTGCCGAACATCGCACTGTCATCACCGTCGACCTGCAAGGCCATGGCCGCACCGCGCTTGGCGACCGGCCGTTCACGCTGGAGGCGATGGGCGACGACATGGCTGATATCGTCAAACGGCTTGGTTACGGCGAGGTCGACGTCATGGGTTATTCTCTGGGCGGCGGCGTCGCCTTCCGGATGGCCGTCCAGCACCCCGAAACGGTGCGCCGGCTTGTGCTGGTCTCGACCGGCTATGCCGCCGACGGTTTCTATGACGAGATGCGCCCGCAGCAGGCGCAAGTGAGCGCGGCAGCGGCCGATTTCATGAAGGACACGCCGATGTACAAATCCTACGTCGCCGTGGCGCCGCATCCCGAGGAGTTCCCGAAGCTGCTCGACACGCTCGGCAACTTCATGCGCCAGAACTACGACTACTCGGCCGATGTTCCCAAGCTGAAGATGCCGGTCATGCTGGCCTACGGCGACAGCGACATGTACAAGCCCGAGCACGAGATCAAGTTCTACCAGATGCTCGGCGGCGGTTTGAAGGACGCGGGCTGGATGCGTGAAAACCTGTCGCGGAACCGCCTGGCGATCCTGCCCAATCGCACCCACTACGACGTCTTCTTCGCTCCAGAGCTGACGGCCGCCGCGCTGCCGTTCCTCAACGGCGAGACCAAGGTGAAGAGCTGGGACGAGGTGGTCGGCGAAACCGAATAGCTTGCCGGCATTGGCTGCCGGCGGTCTCCCTGGAGGCGGCCGGCAGTTTTATCGCTGCAGTCGATGGGATCGCATCAATGCTTTTGAATTGACCCGATATCCGGCCTCGATAGTCTCGCATCAAATCTTCTCGGGAATGGATACGGCAATGGCTAACTATCAGGGCGGATGCCTGTGCGGGGCGGTGCGTTATCGCGCCGACGTCGAGCCCGTCAACGAACGCATCTGCCATTGTCGGCTTTGTCAAAAGGCGATCGGCGCCGCCTGCAATGCGCGTGTGCTGTTTCGCATCGACGATGTGACGGTCGAAGGGCCGTTGGCGACCGCGAACAGCTCGCCGGATATTAAACGCGGGTTTTGCCCAAGCTGCGGTACGACGATGTTTTCGCGGCGCGATGCCGCCGGCATTATAGGCGTCACCACCGGGTCACTCGACGATCCGTCCGTCTTCAAGCCGCAGATGCACATCTGGACCGCCTCCAAGCAGCCCTGGGTGGTGCTCGATGACGGCTTGCCGCAGCACGAAGGCGCGCCGCCTGCCTGAGGCCTCCGGCCTCCCTTCCCGCCTTATGAAAGAAGGTGGATCGGCGCTTGAGCGCCGAAACCGATGAGCTGTGCCGGATGAAGCGGGCCAACAGAAGGGTGAAATTACGTGACCGTGACAAAAATTAATCGAAACAGTCACGAAATAACCGAAACAGTCACGCGAAAGCCGGCAAAGCGTCATTGGCGAGCCATCATTGTCTCCCTATTTAACCGGTGCGGGCCGGCATTCGAGGAGACGACGGATGAACGACAGCATCAGTACCCTGGACGAGCTTTTGAGCGATCCGATGGTCCTGCTTGTGATGGAGCGCGATCGTGTGCGCCCGGAACAGGTGCGCATGCTGCTCGAACGGGCGCGTCGGCCTTCCGTCGAGGAGCCGGTTGTCCCGCCGGCGCACGTGATCGCCAGGGCGTGCCAGACACTCTGGCTGTGCCCCTGATCGCATCGTGATTTCCTCCAGTTTTTGCGGACCGACCCGCCGGGCCGGTCTGGCCACTGCCTGGTGCTGCCAACGCGCCGAGGCGGCGCGGTGTTGATATTCGAACGCGCCTTCCGCACTCGCTGACGCCCATTCCCGGGTGCCAGTTCACAAATCCGTAAATTGATTTTCCGTCCCATGGCGGTATGGCTTGCCCAGGGGCCGATCGCCCCAGTCGTTCCCCGCGCAACTCCGATCTCTCTGACATGGAATTCGACATGGCCGACAGCTGCATGCAAGGCATGGACATGGGCTTTGTCGGCCTGGGCTACGCCAAGGTCGCATTTCTCGGCTTGGTGCAAGGCATCACCGAACTGCTGCCGATTTCCTCGACCGCCCACATGCGCGTCGTCCCGGCGATGCTGGGCTGGCAGGATCCCGGCTCCGCTTTCTCCGCCGCCATGCAGCTTGCGGCCCTCGCCGCGGTGATCAGCTACTTCTGGAACGATGTCAGGGACATCCTGTCCGGTTCGGTCAGTGCCTTGAAACGGCGCGATTTGGCCGACCGACATTTCCGGCTGGCGCTCTGGATCGTGCTGGCGACGATCCCGATCGTCATCGCCGGCGTGGCTCTGTCTGGCCTTCTCAACGCCTGCAATTCGCCGCTGCGCGGCCTCGGGGTAATCGGCTGGGCCTGCATCGTGATGGCACTCCTGCTGGCGCTGGCCGAACTCCGTGCCCGCCATGCGCGCACCATGGGCCAGGCTTCCATGGCCGATGCGCTGCTCGTTGGCATCGCCCAAATCGGCGCATTGATCCCGGGCGTCTCGCGGTCCGGTTCGACCTTGACGGCGGCACTGGGGCTCGGCTTCAAGCGGGAAGAAGCGGCGCGCTTTTCATTCCTGCTTGGGCTGCCGGCCATCGCACTCGCCGGTCTCAAGGAGCTTTGGGAACTGCACAAGGCCCATCTCGATGCCCATGGCTGGTCGATCCTCGCGGTCGGCCTGGTGGTTGCCTCGCTATCCGCCTTCTTTGCTATATGGAGCCTGATGCGTGTGCTGGAACGCTTCTCGGCCTGGCCTTTCGTCATTTATCGCGGCGTGCTCGGCATCGCTTTGCTGCTGGGCCTGGCGATGGGATGGCTTGCCTGAAGCAATCCCGGAAAAGCGCGCAGCGGTTTTCCGCCGACTTCAGACAAGGGACTAAAAGGCAACTCCAGGAACGTGCGAGCCGGTGTTGCTTCGGCGCAACCCCGGTCGGGCATGAGTCGATCGCCAAAGATGTGATCGGCCGCCTTCATTGACTCCAGGCAAAATCCATCTTTAACGTTCTGTTAACAAAAATAGATGGGTGGGGCCGTATGGCATCCTCGGTGGGTTGGCGCCGCAAGGCGAGGGGTTTGGGGTTTGCGTTGGCGCTGACGGCTTTTTGTTCGGCCGCGGGTTTGGCGAATGCGGGACCGCTTTCCATGACCATCGGCGGGCAAACCTCCCAGCCGATCGGGCACTATGATTTTTGCAAGGTCCATTCTGCCGAATGCTCCATCCGCTCGCCCGCCAACGCTCCGGAGAGCATGACCGGCCAGCTGTTGCGGGAAATTTCCGCCGTAAATCTCTCGGTCAACACCCGCGTCAAGCCGATGAGCGACATGGACAACTACGGCAAGGATGAGTGGTGGGCCTACCCCGATAACGGGTTTGGCGACTGCGAAGACTACGCGCTTGAAAAGCAGCGCGAACTCCAGGCCGCCGGCATTGCCATTGCCAATCTGCTGATGACGGTGGTGCGCAAGCCCGACGGCGAAGGCCACGCAGTGCTTACGGTGCGCACCGACAAGGGCGATTTCATCCTCGACAATCTCAGCGACAAGGTTCGCCTCTGGAACCAGACAGGCTATCGCTACCTGAAGAGACAGGCGAGCGACAACAGCGGTCGCTGGGTTTCCATCCTTGGCGGCGACGAGCGGCTCGTCAGCTCTGTTCAATGATGTCGCCGATGTCTTGCGTCGGCAGCCGCATGTCGACCTTGGCCGTTTGATCCATTCCCGCTTGGGACCGTTCTTGCGTCGTGCCGGCGAATGCTGGCGGCGGCTCGTTGGAACTGGAAATCCGGTGCGCGCATGGATCTTTTGACTGTCCTCCAATCCGCGCCATTACTGCTCGCGCTGATCAAGACCGCGCTGCCGTCGGCGGCGGCGATCGGCATGGGAGTCGGCCAATGGTTCGCCTCGTTGCCGCCGTGCCGCGATTTCGTCTTCGAGGTCACCAGCTATCTGGTCTGCGAGGTCGATCCCAGGCAATATCGGATCGAATTGTTCTGGAAGGATCCGGCCGGCAAGCCCTATCAATCGCTCCACAATCTCGACGATGCCCAGCGGCGGGCCGGGCGCACGATGCTGTTCGCCATCAATGCCGGAATGTACCATCCAAACCTCGCGCCGGTCGGCCTGTATGTCGAGCGCGGGCAGGAACTGGCCTCGGCGAAGGTCGGGTCGGGAAGCGGCAATTTTTCGCTCCAGCCCAATGGTATTTTCTACATCAGCGACGGCAAGGCCGCGGTCCGCGCGACAAGGGATTTCTTAGAGAAGCGTCCGCCCACCGATTATGCCACGCAGTCCGGGCCGATGCTGGTGATCAACGGCAAGTTGCACCAGAAATTCCGGGCCGACAGCACCTCGCGCAAGACGCGCGACGGTGTCGGGGTGCGAAAGGACGGCGTCGTCGTCTTCGCCATTTCGAATGGCACGGTGACATTCCATGCATTCGCACGCCTGTTTCGCGACGGGCTCGGCTGCGACAATGCGCTGTTCCTCGACGGGTCGATATCGAGCCTGCTCGCGCCGGCCATCGGCCGCAATGACGACTACTGGAACCTGGGGCCGATGATCGGCGTCTTCAGGCGATAGGATCGGCAGGCCTAGATTGCGCTTGTCACCGCGCACGGCCGACACTCGGAACCGTGCCCAACATGCTTAAAAACTTGATTCAATCTTTATTGGTAATTTCTCGTTCATAACTAGACCTGGTTTGTCCGTCGGCCGTTGCCTTCGGTCTGTTGTGTTTGAGTACAGGTCCAGATGCGGTTACCAGGCGCCGTCAGTTTCGTGATCGCAACGCTGTGCCTTGCCGGCTGCTCGTCGACATCCGGCATGGACGCGCTGGACATCCAGAAGCCGTCGAACGAGATCACCAACTCGGTGGTGCGACCAAGCGCGCCGATCGCATCCGCCCCAGTGACCAAGGCCGAACGGAGAATGGCAGCCGAACGCAGGATGGCGGAAGCCATGCCGGTGGACGAGAATGTCCGACCTTACGGCCTGGCGGAGGAAGAGACGGTGGCGTTTCCGGCGCCCGACCTGCCGGACAGCGTCGAGCCGCCGGTCGTCGAGCCGGCGGCGCTGGTATCGCCGCCGAAGCTCTTGTCGCGGGCGGCACCGCCGATGCTGGCCGGGCCTGTCACGCGCTACGGCTTTCGCGATGCCAAGCCGATCAATTTCGGCCGCTCCTCGCCCCGCCACCTTGCCGTGCATGGTGTCGACGTGTCGCGCTGGCAAGGCAACGTCAACTGGGAGAAGCTGCGCGCCCAGGGGGCCAACTTCGCCTACATCAAGGCGACCGACGGCGGCGACCATCTCGATCCGATGTTCACCAGGAATTGGCGCAACGCCGACGCCGCAGGGCTGAAGCGCGGCGCCTATCACTTCTTCTACTGGTGCCGCACCGCCGGCGAGCAGGCCGACTGGTTCATCCGCAACGTGCCCAGGGTCGAGGGCGCCTTGCCGCCGGTGATCGATGTCGAATGGAATGGCGAATCCAGCTGCAAGCGGCGGCCGTCGCGCGAAAAGGTGCTGGAGAAGATGCAGGTGTTCATGGACAAGCTTGAACGCCATTACGGCCAGCGGCCCATCATCTACACCGCGCCCGATTTCTACCGCGACAATCTTCGCGGCGAATTCCTCGATTATTCGTTCTGGCTGCGCGCCGTGGCGCAGCACCCCTCAAAAGTCTATCCCGGCCGCAAATGGCTGTTCTGGCAATATTCCGGCTCCGGCCTGTCGCACGGCGTAACCGGCCGCATCGATCTCAACGTCTTCCAGGGCGACGAACGGCAATGGCGCGCCTGGGCCGGCGGCCGGCAAATGGTGGCCGACGCGGATTGAAACAAGCCATCAGGCTTGGCGTGCTTCGCTCTCCCAGGTCTCCGCCGGTTTGGCCAGCAAATGGGAGACGATGATGAGCATCCGCGGAGGCTTCGGCCGTTTCAGCGAATAAGCAAGACATTGCCGTCGTCATGATGTCTATGTGCGGGCTCCTGAACTCCGGGGGAGATGAGTTGGAACTCAAATTTCTGTTGGTCGGCTTTGCCTGCGCGGTCGCCGGCGGGCTGTCGATCGTCACTTTCCTGAAATGGCGAGAGGTCAAAGCGGTCAGCCGCTGGTTGCCGGCGCCGGGAAAGATCATCTCCTCGCGCGTCGAAGCGCGCGAGGTCCGAAGCTCCGGCTCCGGGTCTGACAGCAGCGATTCCACCGAGATCCGCAATTTTCCGGCGATCACCTTCGAGTACAAGGTGGATAAGAAGACATTTCAGAGTTCGCACTACAGCGTGCAGGAAAATCTGGGGAATTTCGAAGTCGCCGAAACCCTTGCGCGATTTCCCCGCGGCGCAGCCGTGACCGTCTTCTATAACCCTGTCGATCCGGCCAAGGCCGTGATCGAGCGCACCATGCCGGAGGGCGCCTTCAAATTCATGGTGCAGCTTTCCGCCGGGCTGGTGGTCGGCGCCCTGGTGTTGGTGTTTTCCGTCGGCGGTGTCCTGGAGGCGATCGGCCCGTATTTGCCCAAGCCGCAGTATGTCGGTGCGGCGGCTCTGTTGCTGTTCATGGGCCTGTTTGTCCTGCGCATGGGCTTCGTCCAGAAATCGATGGCCGAGCAGGCGGCAAAATGGCCGGTCGCCGTCGGCCGCATCGACGCGTCGGGCCTGCAGGCGATCAAAACCCGCGAGCGGACCGGGAGCTATCGGCCCTGGCGTACTGTTTTCAAATCCCGCATCGTCTACAGCCATGGCGTCGCCGGCCAGCGATACAGTGCCGATCGCGTCGCTTTCGGCGCCAGCGTGACGGCTTCGTTGCCAGGCCTCGTCGGGGCTCAGGCGCGGCGCTATGTCGAGGGCACCAAGGTGGACGTGCACTATGACCCCGCCAACCCTGCTTCGGCGGTGCTCGAATGCAGGGTGCTCGGATTGTGGGTGCTGTGGGTCTGTTCGGTTGGCTTTCTCGGCAGCGCTGCTTTTCTGGTCGGGCTGGTCTGACGCGAACGCCTCAGCAATGCACAAGAAGTCCGCTGTCGAAGCCAGGCCAGGTGAACCGCATCGTGGCGCCATGCCTCTCGATATGGATGACACGAGTGAAGGGCTCCTCCAGTGACGGGTACGATCCGTAGCACCGGCTAGCATGTACCACCCAGCCGGTCGGCGACTTGCGAAATGACGCGTGCTCGCAGCCGAACTCGGGCAGCGACAGGGCCGCTCGGTCTACGGAGTAGACGGTCTGGCGTTGGATGTCGGCGGCCGCGTGGCAGTTCAGTCGGTCGCTGGACCAAGTCCCGACATAGGGCGACGCCGCCAGCGCAGCACCAGTCGCGAATGCGGACATTGCCATCGTAATCACCAAACGTCGCATCACCACCCCTCGATCAGTGCGCTCGACCATACAGGCTGTTGGGTTGCGAGAGATAAGTTTTCGTCCAAGGAGCCGACAATGCAGCCGTTCCGGATTTCGCTTATGCTTTTGCGTGGATGATGCGACTGTGCGGGACGGTATGCGGCCAGCATTTGGCTTTCACAACGCTTTCCCAGGGACATTTGATGATCACCCGTAAACTGGCCTTCGTCTTCGCGGGTCTGCTCAGTTCGATGCAGGTGGCGAACGCCGGGGAATGCTTGCTGAGCCATGCCACCTATCGGGAGCAGCGCTCCGGTGCGATCATGCAATTCCGGCCGCTCGCCAATGAGCCGGCGGCACTGACGGCGCAGGTGTTTTCGCTGGCCGTGCCCAAGACCGATATCCGCCTCCCGGCCGATATCACCTGGACCAACGGCAGGAATTCGTTGCCGCTCGGCACCATCCGCCATCCCTGCACCGACGATGACCGCGAAGCGGGGCTGCAGGACGGCAGCGGCCTGTGCAGGATATGGGAGGGCCAAGTCTATGCCTTGACCGGAGGCGGCGCCGAGCAGTTGAACTCGCGCGAAGCGACGCCGGCGCCGAAAGGGCTGCTGCTGCCGATTTCGGCGTGGCTTTCACCGATTGGGTCGACTTCGCCAACGCCAACCCCGGTGGCTCGGCGTGGGATGTCTTCACTTTGACAGGATGCAGCGATGAATAGCGCCATGATATCGATCGTCTGGGGCAGCGCCCTGTTTGCGTCCGTGGCAATATCGGCCGTGGCACGAGCGGATGAACCGGCGCCGTCGCGCCCGCCCATCGACAAATGCGCCTGGGAAAGGCTGACCGACAAAACCGTCGGGCTCGCCGCCTGGGTGCAGCGCTGCGATTTCGGTTTCCGCCAGATCCACTTTGAGTTCGCAGGCGAGGCGCTCGCCGTCAAATACAGCGATGGCGGCGCGGCCGATCCTCTGGTTGAGGTATTCGACATCAAGCCCGGCGAAACTGCCGAAGCCGCGTTGCAGCGGCTGTTCCTGGAAAAGACCGACAACGCCGTCGGCGCACGCTGCGTGCTCGCCCCCTACACGGAAGGAACCGTGCCCGCCGGTGTCAAACGCTATACATTCAGCCCCGACGCCGCCTACGCGAAAGAGCTGAAGGCACTTGCCGACCCCAACGAGGTCCCCGAACCGCCCTGCGGCGACTGGGGCGAGATGCCCGATGGCATCCAGTATTTCGAGATACCGGCGGGTGCGGCGCAAAAGCTGCTGTTTGTCCGGATTGGCCAGGACGAGCCGCTGTTTGATGAGCAGACGCTGCGAGTGTTGCCGGCGGAATAGGTGCTGAGGTCAGAGGCTGATCTGGATTGGAAGGATCGCAGCGGCGCCTTCTATGCCTCTACATATTCTGCCAGGCTGACACTTTCGGGCACATCCAACCCATCGGCACGCAAGCCCTCGATATGAAAGCGTATTGCGTCGCGAATCTCGGTTTCCACCTCAGGCACCGTCGCGCCGGTCGCGATACAGCCGGGCAGGTCCGGCACATAAGCAGAAAAATTATCTCCTGCTTTTTCAATCACCACAGCGTAACGCATGTCGTCACTCCTTTAACCCGGACTGCTTGAGGATGCTGTTCAATGTCCCTGGTGCAACCTCTTCAGACGACTTGCCGGCCACGGTGACGCGGCCGGCTTTTATCTTGTGCTTATATTGGCGATGGCTGCCCTTGGTTGCAACCAGATACCAGCCATCGGTCTCCAGCAAGCGAATGACTTCGCGGACTGTAAGCCGAGGCGGCATCAGCTCTCAGCTGCACCCGCTCGTGCTTCCACACGTATCGCACTTCTCGCAGGTGCCGTTCCGCACCATGGTGAAGTTGTGGCATTCCGAGCATTCGTTGCCGGTGTAACCCTGCATCAGCGATTGCTGGCGCCGGGTGGCGGCGAGCGCCTTGGCTTCCGCGGCTTCGTGCGCGGCGGCGTCGGAGAACAGCCCCTCGGCACCCGAAGCCTCGGCTTCCTCCTCGGCGATGTCCTCGACCAGTTCCCTGGCGCGTTCCTCATAGTCGCGCTTGTAGGCGATGGCCTCGTCGCTCGCCGGCTTCAGCGCCAGCACGTTGGAGCCAGAGAAGGCCGTCGGCGCCACGCGGGCAGGGGCCGTGGCCGGGCCAGACCCGCCAAATCCCTTAGGCTCGGCGCCCGACACCAGCTTGACCGGCGAGGCACCGCGGTAAAGGCCCTTGGAGAACGGCGTGGCCTTGCCTTCGGTGATGCCGCGGCCAAGTGCCGTCTTGTCAAAATCCGACTGGTCGACATGGGCGAGGTCGTGGCGGTTGAGATAAGAGACCGCAAGTTCGCGGAACACGTAGTCGAGGATCGACGTCGCGTTCTTGATCGCGTCATTGCCCTGCACCATGCCGGCCGGCTCGAACTTGGTGAAGGTGAAGGCTTCGACAAATTCCTCCAGCGGCACGCCATATTGCAGGCCGAGCGAGATGGCGATGGCAAAATTGTTCATCATCGCCCGGAAGGCAGCGCCTTCCTTGTGCATGTCGATGAAGATCTCGCCGAGACGACCGTCGTCGAACTCGCCGGTGCGCAGGTAGACCTTGTGGCCGCCGACGACCGCCTTCTGCGTATACCCCTTGCGGCGGTTCGGGAGTTTCTCGCGGTCGCGGTAGAGACGCTCGACGACGCGCTCGACGATCTTTTCGGTGACCTGCACCGCACGCTGCGCGGCAGGCGCGGCGACCAGCTGTTCGATCGCCTCGTCCTCGTCCTCCTCGCCATCGGCGAGCAGCGAGGCATTGAGCGGCTGCGAGAGCTTCGAGCCGTCGCGGTAGAGCGCGTTGGCCTTCAGCGCCAGCTTCCACGACAGCATGTAGGCGTTCTTGGCGTCCTCCACCGTGGCGTCATTCGGCATGTTGATGGTCTTGGAAATGGCGCCGGAAATGAAAGGCTGTGCCGCCGCCATCATCTGGATGTGGCTGTTGATCGACAGCGAGCGCTTGCCGATCTTGCCGCAGGGGCTGGCGCAATCGAACACGGGGAGGTGTTCGGCCTTGAGGAAGGGCGCTCCCTCGAGCGTCATCGCACCGCAGACATGGATGTTGGCGGCTTCGATGTCCTTCCTGGAGAAGCCCAGTGCCGGCAGCATCTCGAACGAGAAGTCGTTGAGCTGCTCGTCGGTGAAGCCAAAGGTCTCCTTCACCCAGTCGGCGCCGAGCGTCCACTGGTTGAAGACGAACTTGATGTCGAAGGCCGACTTCAGCGCCGCGTTGAGCGCCGCGATCTTGTCGTCGGTGAAGCCCTTGGCCTTGAGCGAGCCGGGGTTGATGCCGGGCGCCTGGTTGAGATTGCCGTGGCCGACGGCGTAGGCCTCGATCTCGGCGATCTGGCTTTCCGAATAGCCCAGCGTGCGCAGCGCTTCCGGCACGGCGCGGTTGATGATCTTGAAATAGCCGCCGCCGGCGAGCTTCTTGAACTTCACCAGCGCGAAGTCGGGCTCGATGCCGGTTGTGTCGCAATCCATAACCAGACCGATCGTGCCGGTCGGCGCGATCACGGTCGCCTGCGCGTTGCGATAGCCATGCTCCTCGCCGAGTTCGATGGCACGGTCCCAGGCAGCCTTGGCGTGCGTCGCCAGCTCCTGCTGCTTGAGGTCGGAAGCGACCAGCGGCACCGGGTTGACGGCCAGCTTCTCGTAGCCGTCCTTGTCGCCATAGGCGGCGCGGCGATGATTGCGCATGACGCGCAGCATGTTCTGCGCATTGCGGTCGTAATCGGGGAAGGCGCCGAGCTCGGACGCCATCTCGGCCGAGGTGGCGTAGGCGGTGCCGGTCATGACGGCGGTGAGCGCGGCGCAGATGGCGCGGCCCTCATCGGAATCGTAGGGAATGCCCGAGGTCATCAACAGGCCGCCGATGTTGGCATAGCCGAGGCCCAGCGTGCGGTAGTCGTAGGAGAGCTTGGCGATCTCCTTTGACGGGAACTGCGCCATCATGACCGAGATTTCCAGCACGATGGTCCACAGCCTGACCGTATGCTCATAGGCAGCGATGTCGATCGTGCCGTCGGCATTGCGGTAGGGGAGCAGATTGATCGAGGCGAGATTGCAGGCCGTGTCGTCGAGGAACATGTATTCCGAGCATGGGTTGGAGGCCCGGATCGCACCGGCGGAGGCGCAGGTGTGCCAGTCGTTCATCGTCGTGTTGAAGTGCAGGCCCGGATCGGCGGATGCCCAGGCGGCGTAGCCGATCTTTTCCCAGAGATCCCTGGCCTTCAGCGTCTTCAGCACCTTGCCGTCCTTGCGGGCGGTGAGATGCCAGTCGGCATCATCCTCGACGGCGCGCAGGAAATTGTCCTTCAGCGACACCGAATTGTTGGAGTTCTGGCCGGAGACGGTGAGGTAGGCGTCGGAATCCCAGTCGGTGTCGTAGGTCTTGAACGACATCGAGGTGTAGCCCTGCTTGGCGAACTGGATGACGCGGTAGATGTAGTTCTCCGGCACCGCGTCCTTCTTGGCCGCCTTGATCTCGCGCTTCAGCGCCGTGTTGATGGCGGGGTCGAAGCAGTCGTCGTCATGGCCTTCGCAGTTGACGCAGGCCTTCATGATCGCTTCGAGATGCTTCTTGACGATCTTGGAGCCGGTCACCAGCGAGGCGACCTTCTGCTCTTCATTGACCTTCCAGTCGATGAATTCCTCGATGTCGGGGTGATCGGCGTCGACGATGACCATCTTGGCGGCGCGGCGCGTCGTGCCGCCCGACTTGATGGCGCCCGCGGCGCGGTCGCCGATCTTGAGGAAGCTCATCAGGCCGGACGAACGGCCGCCGCCGGACAGCTTTTCGCCCTCGCCGCGCAGCAGCGAGAAATTGGAGCCGGTGCCCGAGCCGTATTTGAACAGGCGCGCCTCGCGCACCCACAGATCCATGATGCCGCCCTCATTGACGAGGTCGTCCTGCACGCCCTGGATGAAGCAGGCATGCGGCTGCGGGTGCTCGTAGGAGGATTTCGACTTGGTCAGCTTGCCGGTGAACGGGTCGACATAGAAGTGGCCCTGGCTCGGGCCGTCTATGCCATAGGCCCAGTGCAGGCCGGTGTTGAACCATTGCGGCGAGTTCGGCGCCACGCGCTGGGTGGCAAGCATGTAGGCAAGCTCGTCGCGGAAGGCGCGCGCGTCTTCCTCCGACTTGAAATAGCCGCCCTTCCAGCCCCAATAGGTCCAGGTGCCGGCCAACCGGTCGAAGACCTGGCGGGCGTCGATCTCGGACCCGTAGCGCTCGGCTTCCGGCAGCTTGGCAAGTTCGGCCTCGTCGGCGACGGAGCGCCACAGGAAGGAGGGAACATCGTTCTCCTCGACCTTCTTCAGCCGCGCGGGGACGCCGGCCTTGCGGAAATATTTCTGCGCCAGGATGTCGGCGGCGACCTGGGAGAATTGCGCCGGCACGTCGATATTGTCCAAGCGGAACACCACCGAGCCATCCGGATTCTTGATCTCGGAGAGCGCCTTGCGGAATTCGATCTCCGCGTAGGCCGATTGTCCTTGTCTGGTGAAACGACGCTCGATGCGCATTGGTCCGGTCCCTTTTGTCTATATATAGCGCTTTCGTCAGGAGATTTCTGCTCCCAATGCGAAACGCGCATGTCCGCCGTCTGCCGGCGTTCGAAAACGGCCGGCTCTCCATTTTCGCGGTCTTCGTCCGCCTTGCTGGTCAAACTTCTTGCGAAGCGCCTGTCCAACTCACCGACGAACCCGCGGGTCCCTCAAAACTGATTTTTTCCGATTCCCTCACTCGAGGGAAATTCACATTATCTAGCGTCGAACCTGCCTGCAAACACTAAATATAGTGTTAACAGACAATTTATTCCAGTCCGACAATTCTCCCTTTTATCGCCCATGCCCCCGCAATCCCAACGCTTCCGCCAGCCTCGTAAACAGGCGGAAATGTGGGGAAAAACGCACATAATCCGGGAAAAAGACCGGGCTCAGAACTTTCCGGTCGCGCTCTCAACAGGAGCGCATGGCCTATAAAAGGCGACTCGTTTTGCGCCGTCAAGGATTCGTTTGCGTAGCTTTTGTGACCTCAACATCTTGTGTGTCACACATGTGGATAACGGGGATAGAATGGAGCTGCCGCGGTAGCCCCCGGCCGAGGGACAAAGACGCGCTTGTCAGGCTTCGCGACGGCTCCGGGGCGTGATGCAGGCACAGACCATCTGGCGCATCCGACGTCGCGGATCAGCCGTAATGCATCCTGGGCTTCGGCTCGGTTCCGGTGAAGTGCACCCCGATCCGGCCGTTGCGGCGCCAGCGGACCTCGCATCGATAGCCGATGCCGTCGACGGGCACATAGAGAAGGAAATGATCCGGAATTCTTGCTTCGGGCGGAACCTTGAGTTCGGCGCCGCCTCCATTTTGATTGCGCAGCGTGCAGCCAACTTCCGAATTCGAGATGCCCGTGATGATCGTGCCGCCCTTGAGCACGCGCTGGCGATGCTCGCGCTTGTGCTCGTCGGATCGCTCTGGATTGGGATTTGCGGGATTTGTCATCGGTAAACGCCAGGATCGGATCAGATCCTATTACGTCTTCATTAGAAAAGCATTCACGCCGCAGGCGCCCCCGTCCGATCTGTTTGGTGGCGCGGCCGGTCCCGGGTTCAGGCAAACCGGCGCGGGTCGGCGCAGAAATAGGCGATGATCTGGCAAAGATCCGGTTCGTTGACCATCCGCACCGCTTCGCTCGAACTGACCCATTTGCGGGTGCGGGAGCGTTTCTCCTTCCAATGGTCGGCGACCTTGTCGACATGCAGCGGGAACACCAATACCTCGCACGGCACTTCCTCGCCGGAGGCCAGGGCCTTGGCGTAGAAGTAGCGGCCGGCCTCGAGATGCGAGATCGTCCCGCGCAGTCCGGCTTCCTCGACAGCCTCGCGCGCCGCGGCTTCGCAAAGCGGCTCCCTGGCTTCAGGCCAGCCCTTCGGAAGCACCCAGCGGCCGGTATCGCGGCTGGTAATCAGCATGATCTCGACGCTGTTTCCGGTTTCGCGCCAGGGCAGGGCGGCTACCTGCAGACGGCACGGCGCGGTGCCGAAGAGTCGCCGGACCCTTTCGGCCAGATGGTTGTGCGTCGTTGGCCTCGTCAGCATCGGAGAAGCTAGCCCCAGCCCCCAGAATCGTTTGCCGTCTCACGAATCTTACGGCCAATTGTCGGCAATAAAAGTAAAAACTTTCATCAGGATGGCCGATTTTCGCCAACAGACGCCGATTTCCGCGCGCCAGCCAGCCTCGCGAGACCCTTTGCCTAGTGGATGAGACTTCCCTGCGGCTCGATTTGCGGCAGGTTGCTTGCCGCGAATCAGCCGGCGTGATCGTCAGCGATCGGCTTCTGGTAGGTGAAGCCCATGTCCCAGGGAAAATAGATCCAGGTATCCTGACTGACCTCGGTGACGAAAGTATCGACCAGCGGCCGCCCCTTCGGTTTGGCGTAGACGGTGGCGAAATGCGCCTTCGGCATCATGGCGCGCACGATGCCAGCCGTCTTGCCGGTGTCGGTCAGGTCGTCGATAATCAGCACGCCCGCGCCGTCGTCGGCAAGCAGGGCCGGCGTGACCTCCTTCAGCACCTGCAGCTGACCCTGGCTGCTGTAGTCATGATAGGAGGCGACGCAGACCGTCTCGATAACGCGTATGCCAAGCTCCCGCGAGATGATCGCCGCCGGCACGAGGCCGCCGCGCGTGATGCAGACGATCGCTTTCCATTGCGCCTTGTTGGTGCCGGCAAGCCGCCAGGCGAGCGCGCGCGCATCGCGGTGGAACTGGTCCCAGGAGACGGGAAAGGCTTTTTCGGGAAGGGACATCTTTCGCGCACTCCGCAGCACGCGCGGTCGCGCGCAGAAAACAGGGGAATGCGCGCGGAAGTAACTGGAAAACCTCGCGGTTGGCAAGAGCGGCCGCAAACGACACTGTGAACTTACCGCGACAGGAAAGCCGCCACCGGCGCGGTGCGCAGCACGGAGCGCGTCACTCCGCCGAACAGGAGCTGGCGCAGCCACGAGTGGCTGTAGGCGCCAAGCACCAGCAAATCGGCGCCGGTCTCCGCGATCCTGGTCTGGATCACCTCGTCGACCGAGGTGCCGCCCGATCTCTGCACCGAGACACTCACGCTGGCGCCATGACGCGACAAGGCGGAAGCGATTTCCGCTCCGGCGGCCTCGGGGCGTTCATCGAGCGTGTCCGGCGGATCGATGACCAGAATGTCGGTTTTGTCGGCCTCGATGATGAAGGGCAGCGCATCGAAGGCGGCGCGTGCGGCCTCCTTGCTGCCGTTCCAGGCAAGCAGCACACGCTTGAAGGTGGTGATCAGTGGACCCAGGTGCGGCACTACCAACACCGGCCGTCCGGCGTCGTAGACCAGTGTGTCGACGTCGGCGCTCGCATCGCCGCCCGTCTCGCGCTGCGCGGCGATGATCAGGTCGGCGGCACGCACGCTTGAAATGCCGGTCAGGGCGCTGTCGCCGGAAAAACTCTCCAGGCTGTGCCATTCGAAGGACAGGCCGGAATTCTCGATATGCCTGAGAAACGCGGCCCGCAGCTTTTCGGCCCGTTCGCGGTTCATGTCGGCCGAAACCTGCAGGAACTCGGTGTCGGGAAAGCCGGTAGCCGACGTGTAGGGCACCGGAAGCGCTTCGGCGTGGATGCCGATCAGATGGCTCTGGAAGCGGCCGGCAAGCGGAATGGCGAAGTCGAGCACGCGCTCCGCGTCCTGCTCGTTCTGCAGAATGGCGACGATGGTCTTGAAGCGCATGGTGATCCCCTCATTTTGCGAGCGATCCGCCCGCGGCAAGGAAACGTCGCCGCGTTGTGCTTGGTTCCGGCCTAGACCGGATCAGCTCGCGCTGCTGGCAAAGCCGGCCACCATCGCCTCGACATCGGCGCGCGCAGCGTCCAGGGCCTGCTGGCTGCGGGCACGGACCACCAGTTCGGTCCAGAACTTGCCGTCGCCGTATTTCGGATAGGAGCCGATGATCGTGTCCGGATGCGCTTTCTGGATCTCGCCCAGCGGCCCGCCGACGAGACCTTCGCCGAACGGGCAATGCACCGCTGCCGACAGCATTTTCGTGCCGGCTTTCAGCGTCGGCACGACATTGTCGAGCATGGCCTGGAAGATCGAGGGCACGCCCGCCATCACGTGGACATTTCCGATGCGGAATCCGGGCGCGACCGACACCGGATTGTCGATATGGTCGGCGCCGCGCGGCATTCGGGCCATGCGCTTGCGGGCCTCGGTGTATTCGATGCCGCGAGCGGCATAGCTTGTTTCCAGCAGGGCATAGGCCTTGGCATCGTATTCGCACGGCACGCCGAAGGCCTTGGCAATCGAATCGGCTGTGATGTCGTCATGGGTCGGGCCGATGCCGCCGGTTGTGAACACATAGGTATAGCGAGCCCGCACCGCATTTACCGCGGCGACAATCTCGTCTTCCTCATCGGGAACGATGCGCACCTCCTTCAGGTCGATGCCGATGGCCGTCATGATGTCAGCCAGATGGCCGATATTCCTGTCCTTGGTGCGGCCGGACAGGATCTCATCGCCGATGACGAGCATGGCGGCGGTAACGATTTCGGACATCGATGGCTCCGGCAAAAACGGGTCGCCTGAAATAGCGCGGCACGCGGCCAGCGGCAATGCCATCCGACCGGTGAACAAACTGTGCCCGCATACGCGGTATTCCCCGAATATTGGCGCCCTAAGTACCCTGGCGTGGCTGGGGCGGGCGAGGATCATCACGTCAAGGAGACGCAAATGGCCAAAGTACTTGTTCTCTACTATTCGAGCTGGGGTCACATGGAGCAGATGGCCAAGGCCGCAGCCGAAGGCGCTCGCGAAGCCGGTGCCGAGGTGACCATCAAGCGCGTCGCCGAACTCGTGCCCGAAGCGGTCGCCAAGGCCGCCCACTACAAGCTCGACCAGGAAGCGGCGATCGCCAGCCCGCTGGAACTGAGCGACTATGACGCGATCATCGTCGGCGCCTCGACGCGTTACGGAATGATGTGCGCGCAACTGAAGAACTTCTTCGACCAGACCGGCCCGCTATGGGTCAAGGGCGCGCTGATCAACAAGATCGGCTCGGTGATGTCTTCGACCGCGACCCAGCACGGCGGCGCGGAACTGGCGCTGATCAGCACCCAGGCCATGCTTCAGCACCACGGCATGATCATCGTTCCCCTGTCCTATGCCTATCAGGCTCAGATGGGCAACGATGTCGTGCGTGGGGGGGCGCCCTACGGCATGACCACCACAAGCGACAGCGACGGTTCGCGCCAGCCTTCGGCGCAGGAACTCGAAGGCGCGAAGTTCCAGGGCGGGCGCGTCGCCGAAATCGCCGCGAAGCTGCACGGCTGATCGTTGTGCCGCCGGTGCCTGCCGGCGTTGCTCCTGCTGGCGATGCTTGTGGTCCACGCCGTGGATCGTCGCTTCACCGACGCTTCACAAGGAATTCAAGGAACCATTCGGCTGATGACTGGTTTGCCCCGTGTCGCACCCAAGGCGACGAAGACAAAACGGAGTGATCCAATGTACAAAAAACTTCTCGCGGCATTCGTTCTGACGGCCGGTCTTGCCACATCGGCGATGGCGCAGTCGACGGACGGCAGGTATTACAACCATGACAATTGGTGGAACAATTGGTCGCTGTTCGGCAATGAGGATTCATCAGCCATCGACCAGAGCACCACCGGGAGCATCAACGCATACGGCTCCGGGTTGAGCACCCAAGGCAATACCGGTGGGATGGGCCCATGTGCTCACAACACTCCAGGTCCGGACGCCAATGCTCAAGGCAACGTCAATGACCAGTACTGCGGCAAATAATCAGCCGTAAGCTCCCTGCTGACCGTAGGACGTTTTCTCTCCCGACGTCCGCGGTCGGCGCTCCGGGGCGGCCGGCCTTTGGGGCGATCGGGCTTTGGGCTGAAAGATCAGTCGGAAACCTCGGTCTGCGGCCGGTCGCGTCCATCAGCCAGTTCCTCATGCCATTTGCCGTCGGCATCCTCGTACTGGATGCCGTCCGTCGACCCCGCGACCTGCTGCTCGGCTGAAGCGATCTCGGCGGCCCGCAACGCGTCCTGATGCGTGGGAAACGTCTCCGAGAAGGTCGCTCCGACCTTGTAGGCCCAGCCGCCGTCATGCTCGACGATCTTGTAAGTCAGCTTCGCCATCAAAAACCTCCGGTTTAAAGGTCCGTCCGCTCAATGCAGGCGGTCGTCGGACAGCTTGTCGTCTGGCACCAGCACTTCCGATTCCCTGGCGGCTTCGATAAGGGCCCGGCGCGCATCCGCTGTCGAACGATAACCTTCCAGCACTTTGAGGCAAGTGTCGAGAGCATCACGATGACGGGGGCCGCGATTGAGCGGCCAAACCGTCATCAGGCACTCCGCCGCCTCTTGGGTACTGCGGATGTGGCGATATTTGCCGACATGGCCGAGTTCGACCACGACCGGTGTTTCAAAAGGCTTGTTGTCCATCATGGCCGCAACGCAAAGCAGTCAATTTGGTTGCAACCGTGTCTTCAGCCTGCGCCCAAACGTCCCAGACCTCCTTGGAAGCTCTATTGCGGCGGTCGTCCGACGACGCGTTCCGCCTTCTCGGAAGGGCCGCTCAACCCGCCGCCTTCATCCAGTGCTGCATCGTCGTCACCGAGCGCGCGAGCTGCGGCGCGGGATGGATCGCCTCGCTGAACGTGGCGGCCGCTCGCCACCCCCAGCGCGGGTCGGCGAGGAAGGCGCGCGCCAGCGCAACCATGTCGGCGCGGCCTTCGGCGATGATCGCCTCTGCCTGCTTGGGATCGTCGATCAGACCGACCGCGCGGGTAGGGATGCCGGCGCCCCTGCGCACGGCTTCCGCCAGATGTACCTGATAGCCGGGGCCGGAGGGCAGTTTCTGCAAGGGCGAATTGCCGCCGCTCGAGCAACAGAGATAAGCGACGCCTTCGGCCTTCAGCGCTTTCGCCACTTCGATCGCATCCTCGACGTCGAAACCGCCATCGACCCAATCCTTGACCGACAGCCGGGCGCCCAGCATCAGTTTTGGCGCTGCCTTTTTCACCGCCTTGGCGATCTCGACGACAAGACGCATGCGGTTTTCCAGCGAGCCGCCCCAGCTGTCCGTGCGTTGGTTGGAGAGCGGCGACAGGAACTGGAAGATCAGGTAGCCGTGCGCCGCGTGCAGCTCGATGAAGTCGAAGCCCGCGCGTTCGGCCCGCCTCGCCGCCTCGGCGAACCGCTCGATGAGCTGGAGGATCTCCTCTTCCTCCAGCGCTCGCGGCACGTTCCAGCCGGTATCGTAGGCGATTGCCGAAGCCGAGACGGTCTGCCAGGGATCCTCGTTCGGCTGCAGCGGTCCGCCGCCCTCCCAAGGCTTGCGGTTCGAGGCCTTGCGGCCGGCATGGGCAAGCTGAGTGCCGAATTTGGTGCCGGGTGCGGCCACGCGCCTTGCTGCGTCCAGGGCGCGGCGCGCAGCGGCTTCATTGTCTTCGGAATAGAGGCCGAGGCAGCCATGGCTGATGCGGCCACGCCGCTCGACATCGGTCATCTCGACCGTCACCATGCCGGCGCCGGACATTGCCAGGTTCATCCAGTGGTGGAGATGCCAGTCGCTCGCCGAGCCGTCCTCGGCCGAATACTGGCACATCGGCGCGACGGCGATGCGGTTGGGAAAGCTCAAGCCATCGAGCGTGATCGGCTGGAAAAGCGATGTGGTCATGAACGAAACTCCGGGAATAGGATGCGCTATTTAGGCGATCGATCGCCGCCATGCCACACACGAGAGAGTGAAATGCTTGCTGGACCAACCGCTGCCCCGATTGCGTGAACGCTGGTTCGCGGCTACGCCTCCCGGGTAACGTGGAGGCAGCCGATGGAAGATCGTATCCGCATCCGTTCTGAAGAAATCCTATCCGACGACTGGGCGGTTCTGAAGAAGACCGTCCTCGACTACCGTCGCCGCGACGGACAATGGGAGACACAAATCCGCCAGACTTACGATCGCGGCGATGGCGCGGTGATCCTGCCCTATGATCCCCATCGTTCGACCGTGCTCCTGGTGCGCCAGTTCCGCTATCCCGCCTATGTCACCGGCCACCGCGAGCCGCTGGTCGAGGCCTGCGCGGGACTGCTCGACGAAAACGATCCGGAGACCTGCATCCGCAAGGAGGCGGAGGAAGAGCTCGGCTATCGGCTGAACCATGTGGAGCGGCTGTTTTCGCCCTACATGAGCCCAGGCAGCGTCACCGAGCGGCTCTGGTTCTTCACCGCCCTCTATTCGCCCGCCGACCGCATTTCGGCCGGTGGCGGCGCAGCGGACGAAGGCGAGGACATCGAGGTGCTGGAAATGCCGCTCGACGAGGCTCTGGCCGGCATTGCCGATGGCCGCATCATCGACGCCAAGACCATCATCCTGATCCAGCATCTGAAGCTCCATCCGATCGCTGTTTGACCGATACCGGTCGCCCCTGCGGGACGAAGAATCGGTGCGGGGCGAATGAAAACGAACGTGTTTTGCACAACGCTTTTTTGGGACTGCATGGCCCTAATTGACGAGATCGCCTAGGTAGTTGAAACGAAAGGCGCGCGGACGTGGCGGAATTGGTAGACGCAAGGGACTTAAAATCCCTCGATCTCTGATCGTACGGGTTCGATTCCCGTCGTCCGCACCACCTTAACTCTACTTCAATGCTCTGCAGAGCCTAGCCGCCACCAACGGGTGCCACCCGGGTCTCTTAGCGGCGGCTCGGCGACCGTGCGCCGAGGCGCGCCGTCGGCTATGGGCCCTCGGCGAACGTTGCCACGATCCGCCGACCTGAAACGGCGGATCGTGGCGTTCAAGCGCTCACTGGATAATCTTTACGATCTTGCGTGTGCCGGGATCCACGACGACGGTGTGATTGTCCACGACGACGTAGCGATATTTGACGTTGGGAATTTCATGAAGCTCGACCGTGTCGGGCAGGGCGGTCCCGACGTTGAGCTCGACGCCGGGAATCTTGACTGAGGCCAGAGGCTGTTTCTTTACGTATTCTTGTATGACGGTTTCGTCCTGCGGCTGAATGACCACATCCTGTGCGGCGGCGGCACCGATGCCGGCAAGCAGCAGGAATCCCGCTACGACGGTTGTAAGATCGGTTCTCATTGTTGCTTCCTTTCTCTCTCGTTGGGCTTGACGAAGCGCGGTGGCGCCCGAAGGATTGCCAGGGTTGGCAAGGGCTCCCAATGCTGGCCATCGATCAGGGGAACCATCGTTCGATGGCCTGTCAGGCAATCGCTCTTAGACGCGTGAGTTCCAAACAACCGTGGGTTTGGGCCTTTTGCGCGCCACGATCTGACTTTGGTCGCATGTTCAATAGGACCCAAGCCCTAGCAGTGGAACCGCCGGTAGGAAGCGTGCGTTGCGTTTGCTAATGATCTTCAACTGGAGGCCGATCATGGCAGCCGGGCCCGCTGTGGTAAATTCTGGCGGCAGCGCTGCCGTGGCCATTGTTCTGGCAGGCGGAAAAAATATTCGGCGTCAAGATTGACGCTCCCAAAGCCAAAGTGCCGTCCGCATCGGCGAATCCGGCAGCTCCGTCGAATGGTGGCTGATGTCAATCCGACGCTTCGTGAGGCAAAGCATGACCCCTGGTTCCATCAAAACTGATGGCCGTGACCGTGTCACAATCCCCGACAACGACAATCACATGGCTGGCGTCGACACCAAGCCGCTCTTGAAAAGTATCCAGAGCGACGATTTTGCTGACGCGCTTTGCGCGAGAGCTGAGCGCTTCGCGACCAAGGTGGTCGTGGCAATGGCGATTTGTTTGACATCGACACTGGTCGCCGGCGCTTATTTTTTACTGGCGCCCTCTTGAGGGACCAGAAGCTCAAGCTGGAGAGCACGACCGGCCTCTCATACCCGGGCTGCGATTAAGCACTCATTTTCAACAGGGAAGACCCGCCTGGCTTCCTCCACTTCCCTTGTTGTCGGTCCGCCGCTCGCGGGCACGGCCCGGCAGGGTTGGCGATCAGCCGGGCCGGATTGCACAATATTAGTCGTTGCTGTCGTAGATCACCACTGGGTGACGCCGGTGGTGACGGCGTTCAGTTGAGCCCGTTATGACGACGGTGTCGCGGCGATGATGCCGGCGACCTTGGTCATAGAAAGCCACCGTGCCATGGCGCCGATGATGGAGGCGATGGCCCTGATCGTTGATCACTGCCACGTGACGGTGATGATGGCGATGGGTTTTGATGACGACGTCGGCTTCTGCCGCCGAAGCGACAACCGGCATTGCAACGAAAACGAGCGCCATGGCACTTGTCAGAAAAATCGCTTTCATAAGTGTTTCTCCATTCCAGATCCCTCGGGGTAGTTTCACGACAGCTCAAGCCGCACGAGATCTCGATTTGAGCTTTCTGCCTGCGAACTGAGCAGGGGGTTGAGGGTGCAAATGATTGTAACCCTGCTCTCGTGGGCACATGAAGGACCATTGCTGCACCCGTTCAACAAATGAAAGGAATGCGAGTACGTTCCTTGCAGGAGAGCTGATCGGACCTCTGCTGTAGGTATTCGGACCAAGGTCTTGCTGATGTTCTTGGACCTTCGTCCGCACTTGCGGGTTCGATGGCTCTTTTCTCGATGCAATTCTTTGAGTGTTCACTGCGCGATCGGGCGCGGGTACTGCGATGGCGGACGCGCGCCTGCGTGCGAGGGCAGGATCATAAACGGCACGCGGCATCAAGTGCTGCGCCGGTGACGTTCAGACAAGCGGGCATGGTGATACTGGTGCGATCACGCAATTCCGCGCGCCGCAGGCAATGATACGGTGTCTGCGCGGCGGATCTGATCCGTCGAGGCCGGCGTCTACCAGGCCCAACCCATCCCCCCGCCCACTGGGGACGCCGGCCCCTCAGTCCTTGGAATTGCCGTAGAATTGCCGTCGCGGACCATGCGAGATCGAGCATGATCCTGCCCGGTGACCGGGCGCGGCGATGGGGCTCAGAACTTGTAGCTCAGATTGATGCCGACCGTATTCAGCTTCACATTCTGGTCGCGATCGAGAAAATCGTCCGGCGCATCAAAATGCTCCTTGCTGAAATCATAGTAGCGATACTGCGCCCCGACGACGAACCTGTCGGTCAGCGCATAGTCGACGCCGGCCCCAACCGTCCAGCCTATGCTGGTTCGCGTGTTGTCGAACGAGGTACCGGCATCTTGGGAGGTTTCGATGCCGGCAAAGGCGACGCCGCCGATGCCGTAGATCAGGAACCGATCCATCGCATAGCCGGCCTTGGCATTGATGGAACCGAACCACTTGACATCCGTGCCGAGCAGATTTCCCGCACCCAGTTCTTCGGCGCCCTTTGCCGAGGAATAGTTAAGCTCTGCTTCGGCGCCGAGCACAGCCTGGTCGAATTGCCACAGACCGGCGACATGGCCACCGACGAAACCGCCGTCGAGGTCTGGCGAGGCGGCAAACGGCTCGCCCTCGGTTCCCGAGATGTCGGAACTGCCCCAGCCATAACCGCCTTGCAGGCCGGCATAGTGGCCGGTCCAGTCGAAACCGGGCGCGGTCATCGGCACATCGGCCACAGGTTCGGCTGCGAAAGCCGGTGCGGCCAGAGCGGCAAGAAAACCGACACTTGCAAGCATTAGGCGACGCATCGAACTGCCCGAACGAAGAGCTGGAAGATCCTGGCAGGCACGGTAACCCGATTTGCGGCAAAACGGAATCGCATTTCTGTGCGGCCGATTTACGCTCTCCGTCGGTCTTGGAACAATCGGGAGAAAGTGTGAGGCTGGTCAAAACCGTGGCGGCTTGGCACAGTCGGGCAAACAGGAGTCGCTTCATGGCGAACACGCCGTCGGGCAGCAAACCCAGACCATGGACTGAAATGGCGACACATCTGGTCGATGTCGCCATGGGCAGGAAACCCGCGGATCTCGTCATCCGCAACGGGCGCTGGGTCAATGTCCACTCCGGCGAGATCGTAGCCGGCACCGACATCGCCATTGCCGGCGGCCGCTTCGCCTATTGCGGCCCGAATGCCGGCCATGCCATCGGGCAGGGCACCAAGGTGGTCGATGCCGGCGGGCGCTATCTGGTGCCCGGTCTTTGCGACGCGCACATGCATGTCGAGAGCGGCATGGTGACGGTGACCGAATTCTGCCGCGCGGTGATCCCGCACGGCACGACTTCGATGTTTATCGATCCGCACGAGATCGCCAATGTGCTCGGCCTGCCCGGCGTGCGGCTGATGCATGACGAGGCCGTCGCCATGCCGATCAACGTGCATGTCCAGATGCCGTCCTGCGTGCCCTCGGCCCCCGGGCTCGAACATGCCGGCGCCGAACTGACGGTCGCCGACGTCGCCGAGGCGATGGGCTGGGAAAATATCATCGGGCTGGGCGAGGTGATGAATTTCCCTGGCGTAGCCGCCAACGATCCTGTGATGTCGGGCGAGATCGCCGCGACCGTGAAAGCCGGCAAGACCGTCGGCGGGCACTATGCCTCGCGCGATCTCGGCTTGCCGTTCCATGGCTATGTCGCCGGCGGCCCGGAGGACGACCATGAGGGCACGCGCGCCGAAGATGCCATCGCCCGCGTGCGCCAGGGTATGAAGGCGATGCTTCGGCTGGGCTCGGCCTGGTACGACGTCGCCTCGCAGATCAAGGCGGTTACCGAGGGCGGCATCGATCCGCGCAATTTCATCCTGTGCACCGACGACAGCCATTCCGGCACCTTGGTTCACCAGGGGCATATGGACCGCGTGGTCCGCCACGCCATCAGCCAGGGCTTGAAACCGGTGACCGCGATCCAGATGGCGACGCTCAACACCGCTCAGCATTTCCGGCTGGAGCGCGAGATCGGATCGATCGCGCCGGGGCGGCTGGCTGACCTTTTAATCGTCTCGGATCTCGCCGAAATGACCATCGACGAGGTCTATGCGCGTGGCGTCAGGCTGGCCAAGGCCGGCAAGCTCGACATCGACATTCCGGTCTACGACTATCCCAAGGCGGCGAAGAACACCGTCAAGCTCGGCAAGAAGCTGAAGGCCCACGATTTCGACATCACGGCACCCAACGGCGCGAACGAAGTCCGGGTCCGGGTCATCGGGGTCATCGAAAATCAGGCACCGACGCGGGCGCTGGAAGCGGATCTCGCCGTCGAGGACGGGCTGGTCGCCATGGATCGCCGCAACGACGTCTGCCAGATCGCGCTGGTCGAGCGCCACAGGGGTACCGGCGGCGTCACCAATGCCTTTGTCTCCGGCTTCGGTTACATCGGCGATTGCGCGATGGCGTCGAGCGTGGCGCATGATGCCCACCACATCATCGTCGTCGGCACCAACAAGCGGGATATGGCGCTGGCGGTCAACCGACTGGGCGAGGTCGGTGGCGGCGTCGTGCTGTTTTCCAAGGGTAAGGAACTGGCACTGGTCGAAATGCCGATCGCCGGGCTGATGTCGGACGAGCGGGCCGAAATCGTCGCGGCCAAGGCCGACAAACTGACCGAGGCCATGCGCCAGATGGGCTGCTCGCTGAACAACGCCTACATGCAGCACTCGCTGCTGGCGCTGGTCGTCATTCCGGAGCTCAGGATTTCCGATGTCGGCCTGATCGACGTGACGACCTTCCAGAAGGTCGACCTCTTCGTATAAGAGCAGTTGCGGTCGCTTCGCTCATCCGCCGGTGGCGATCGTCAGCACCTTGAACGGCGTGGTGATGACGATCTCGGCAACCGAGCCGACGGCCTTGCCGAGGCCTTGGCCGAGATTGTTGAGCTGCACTGGAGGTTCGTCCGACGCCAGGCCGGCCGGGGCCCGCAGCCGGTCGCCGAGCAACTGAACCAGGATCGGATTGTCGGCGAATTTGGCGTGGTTCAGCCGGTCGCCACCCTTGGTCTGGCTGAGATCGACCACAGACACGCCATAGCTGGCCAGATCGGCCGCGTCGCCATAGTCGCCGACGCGGGGCTTGTCGCCCGAGATCAGGGAAGACAGTTTGAGCGCCCGGTCGTCCGCTGAAAGCAGGATGGCGAACGGTTTGTCCGGCTTGCCGTAGCGGATCATCTGTTTCTTGAACACGTCGACGTCGATGTCGGGCGAGGCCAGGACGACATAACCGAGCTTGCCGTCGAGATCGCGGTCGCCGGTGATGGCAAGCTGGCGCAGCGCCTCCATGGTCACCCATGTTCCCATCGAATGGGCAACGATGTCGATACTCTTGGCCCGCGTCTTGGCCAGCATCCTGAGCGTTGCCTCGAGGTCGTCACGCGCCGCGTTGGCGCTCTCCTTGTCATAGATGTAGCCCGTCGTCTTGCCGCTCGAGGCCCAGGAGAACAGCACCGGCGTGCCCGGATATTTCGTGTCGTGCGCGATCTGCGTCAGCCGGTAGATGCCGTCGTCGAAACCATTGTTGAACCCGTGCACGAAAACCAGCGCACGGTCGCCGCGCATGGCGATGTCGGCACCGACCGCCTTGGCGAATTGCGGCGCATCCGCATAGAACGCGACATCCTTGGCGGTGAAATCCTTGGCTGGATTGCTGTTGGCAGACCCCCGGACACGCTCGATCATGCCGACCTTGTGACTTTTCGGCACGGTGACGTCGACCCGGGCGAAGCTGGTGGTCAAGGAGCGATCGCCGTCGAACACCTGCCGCGGGTCCTTGGTCGCCTTCTGGCGGGTGGTGGCGACGAATATCTCGTGGGTGGCCGCGATGTCGGACGCGGGTACGGCAACCGTCGTCCTGTTCAGCAGATCGTGCGTGTTTCGGCCGGCGCAGCCTGCGACCAGCAGCGTGAACGCAATGACGACGAAACTCTTCGAATGCACCGTCACACGCCGGCTCCCGCAAAGGAGGACGTCAAACGCGTGACGTCGCTGGATATTTCGATAAGGCCAGAGGCCGGCGCGGTCCAGTTCAAAGTTGGTCGACTCTGTCGCAAGGCCGAGCGGGCCACGCGAACCCGCGGCGATGCATCTATTGGCCGAGCAGGCTGATGCGGTCGGTCACGTCGCGGTCGCTGGCAAATCCATCGTCTTCGCGCAGCCGTTGGCCGATCATCTTCACCAGCGCGGGATTGTCGGCGAATTTCGTATGGTTGAAACTGTCCGCTCCCTTGATCTTGGAGAGGTCGACGACCGTTACGCCGTAGGATGCAAGGTCGGCGGCGTCCTTGTAGTCGCCGACGCGCGGCCGCGCGCCGGCAATCAGACCGGAGAGCCGGAGCGCGCGGTCATCATCGGACAACAACAGGATGAACGGCTTGTTGGGTTTGCCATAGCGGCGCATCTGGCTCTTGAACACGTCGACATCGATGTCGGGCGATGCGAGCACGACGTCGCCGAGCTTGCCGCCGAGATCACGGTCGCCGGTGATGGCGAGCTGGCGCAGCGTCTCCATGGTCACCCAGGTTCCCATTGAATGGGCGACGATGTCGATGCGCCGCGCGCCGGTCTGCGCCAGCATGCGCAACGTCACCTCGAGCTGGTCGCGCGCGGCGCTGGCGCTTTCCTTGTCGTAGACATAGTCGGTGGTCTTGGCGCCGGATGCCCAGGAAAACAGCACGGGTGTGCCGGGATAGCCGGAATCGTGGACGATCTGGGTCAGGCGGTAAACGGCGTCGTCAAAGCCGGTGTTGTAGCCATGGACGAAGACCATGACGCGGTCGCCGCGCGCCGCGATGTCAGCACTTAGCGCATTGGCGAATTTCGGCTGGGTGTCGTAGCCGACGACCTCGGAGGCCATGAAATACTTGGCCGGATCGTTCGACTTGCCGCGCGAGCGGCGTTCGATCTGCCCGGTCTGGTGGATGCCGGGCACGGTGACGTTGACGCGGGCGTAGTTCAGCGTGGCCGATCGCTCGCCGTCGAAGACCTTGTTCGGATCGTCGGATTTCTTGCGCGTGGTGGCGATGAAGATGCTGTGATTGCCGGCGATCTCGGTCACCGGCGCTGCCACGATGGCGCTGCCGAGCAGTTCCTGGGTCTGCTGTCCCGCGCAGCCCGCGACAAGCAAGGCTAGGCCAATGGCAAAAATCGTCTTCAACGGCACGTCTGAAATTCCACTCCGGCCCGAAAAGGCCAATCGCCTCCGCAAGTCTCCCCCGACAGCGCAAGTGCGGCGGAAGTAAGTCGTGCCCAGCCGAAAAGCGGTCGGCGTCTCGCGACCGCCGCCGCAGTGTTGCACGAAAGCCAGACTGCATCAGGGCGAGCCCCGACGGGCCTTGGCACCCGCATGGATTTTAAGAATTACATGAACAATCACCTCCAACTAACGGCAAATATGTCACTAAACGCCGACCGCTTGGGAACATGAGTGACGGGCAATGGTTTCACGGGGTCGCCTGTGCAATAGACGGAATCGGGTTGCTTGGCGGCAAGGCTCGCGACAAAAGGGCGTTCCGCAGCCAATCGATGATAGACGTTCCCAAACGACATGCGTTCAAGGTGGCTTTCCGATGACCAGCTTCTCTTCCCGTGTTGCCACCGCTGCTTCCGCGATCCGCCGGATCTTTCCGGAAACGCCGCTGCAGGAGAACGACTATCTGTCGAAGAAGACCGGCGCGCGGGTGCTTTTGAAGCGCGAGGACCTGAGCCCGGTGCGCTCCTATAAGATCCGCGGCGCGTTCAACTTCTTCCGCAAGGCACTTGGCGAAGGCAATCAGGCCGAACTGTTCGTCTGCGCTTCCGCCGGCAATCATGCGCAGGGTTTCGCCTTCGTCTGCCGTCATTTCGGTAAAAAGGGCGTTGTATTCATGCCGGTGACGACGCCGCAGCAGAAGATCGACAAGACGCGGCTGTTCGGCGGCGACTTCGTCGAGATCAGGCTCGTCGGCGATTTCTTCGACGATTGCTATCGCGCCGCCATCGAATTCACCGAAAGCGCCGGCGCTCATATGGTGCCGCCCTTCGACCACAAGGACATCATCGAGGGACAGGCGACGGTCGCCTATGAGATCGCCCACCAGATGCCCGGCGCGGGCATGCCCGACATCGTCATGCTGCCGGTCGGCGGCGGAGGTCTGGCCGCAGGGGTGACGCACTACTTCGCCGATCAGGGGCGTGAGGCGCGCTTCGTCTTTTGCGAACCGGCAGGGGCGCCAAGCCTGCGCGAGAGCCTTGCGGCGGGAAAACGGCTCAAACTCGCCAAGGTTGATAATTTCGTCGACGGCGCGGCGGTCGCCGAAATCGGCCGTGAGCCCCTGCGGCACCTCAAGGACTTCGCCGCCGACACGGTGCGGTTGATCCCGGAAAACCGGCTCTGCGCGACCATGATTGAGATGCTCAATGTCGAGGGCGTGGTGCTGGAGCCGGCCGGCGCGCTGGCTATCGATGCGCTGAAGGATTTTTCCAGGAAGGAAATCCGCGGCAAGACCATCGTGGCCGTGGTTTCGGGCGGCAATTTCGATTTCGAACGGCTGCCGGACGTCAAGGAACGGGCACTGCGCTTCGAGGGCCTGAAGAAATACTTCATCATCCGCTTTCCGCAGCGGCCGGGCGCGCTGCGCGACTTCCTTGAAATGCTGGGGCCGGACGACGACATCGCCCGGTTCGAATATCTGAAGAAGTCGGCACGCAATTTCGGCTCGGTTCTGATCGGCATCGAAACCAAGGATCGCCGCAATTTCGACCTGCTGAAATCGAATTTCGAGGCCGAAGGCGTCCAGTATCAGGATATCACCGACAACGAGACATTGGCCGGGTTCATCATATGAGCAGAAACGTCTTCATCGCCCTGTTTTCAGGCATCAATGTCGGCGGCAACCGCATCGTCAGGATGGCCGAGTTGCGGGCGTTCTTGGAGGATCTCGGGTTTTGCGATGTCGCTACCTACGTGCAGAGCGGCAATGCGGTGTTCCGGGCCAAGGAAGGTGACGCCGCCACGCTGACCAAACAGATCGAAGCGGCTTTCGAGGAGAAATGGGGTTTTCATTCGCGCATCATGGTGCGCGATCTCGGCTGGGCCGAACGGCTGGTCAGGGAAAATCCCTATCCGGAGATTGCCGAGGAGCCAACCAAGCTGCACGCGTATGCGCTGGAGCGCGCGCCTACCGCCGAGGAGGCGGCGCGGCTGGCCGAAAAATGTGCGGGTCCGGAGCGGTTCGAGATCAAGGGCGACGTGCTTTACCTGCATGCACCCGGCGGACTGGGCAAATCGGTATTTGCCAATCTCATTCCACGCGTACTGAAGGCACCGGGCACTGCGCGCAACTGGCGCTCGGTGCTGGCGCTGCTGGAGATGGCCGGCAAGCCCGGCGGCGGCTGATTAATGCCTGCCGTAATGCGCGGACAAGAGCCTACGCCGCCTCGGCGCGTTTCCAGTCGAACGTCAGCTCCTCGCGAAACGCAAAGCGTCTGATGTGGTCGGTGACGACGCTTTCAAGGCGCTCGATAGAGCCGGGGTCGTCGCTCGACACGGTGATGTGCAGCGCAGCTCCGTCGGCATCCATGATGGTGCGGCCGAGCGAAAGGTCGATAGCGCCATGATTGGGATCGAATTCCACGGGGAATTTGTGCGCCCAATGTTTGCACAATTGCTGCAGATAACGGCTTGCATGTGCGGTGGTGACATCGGCATGGCTGATCGTCATGAAGGGATCTCCGAGGGTGAAACGCACAAAACGGTGCCCGCTTTCGAGGCGGGCGCTATCGCCGCATAGATAGGCGCAAGCTCGCCCGCCGCCATAGGCCGGCTGCCGACCGCTCGAAAAGGTGATCGATCACCAGCTTCCGGTGTTCGGCATCGACGCCCACGGTTCGGCCTTTGCCTTCGCCGGACCTTTCTGCAGAAGTTCGATCGAGATTCCGTCCGGCGACTTGACGAAAGCCATGTTGCCGTCGCGCGGCGGCCGGTGGATGGTGACACCGCTGTCCATCAGCCGCTGGCAGGTGGCGTATATGTCGTCGACTTCATAGGCGAGGTGGCCGAAATTGCGGCCGCCCTTGTAGTCTTCCGGGTCCCAATTGTAGGTGAGCTCGACCAGCGGTGCTTTCTCGTCGATGCCGCTTTGCTCGTCTTCCGGCGCGGCCAGGAAGATCAGCGTATAGCGGCCCTGCTCGTTCTCGTAGCGGCGCACTTCCTTCAGGCCGAGCTTGTTGCAGTAGAAATCGAGCGAAGCATCGATGTCGGCGACGCGAACCATGGTGTGCAGATAGCGCATGTGATTTCCTCGACTTGTTGGGTTGCGGCGCAACATAGGGGTGGGCCGTCCAAAGGGCAAATCCCAGGCGGCTGCCGGCGCCGCCAAAGAACAAATCCGGTATTCGCATAATGAACCGTGAAAAAAGGCACGTCAGGTCTTGCACTCACCGGAAGCCGCAGTGTTAATCTGGTGTCAAGAATCAGTTGCGGTGTTCTTGAAAAAAGGGGGCATTCTTATGGGGGAAAAAGCCTCTTTGACGGGGCGGTCCGAAACCCTTGGCGACGCCATGAAGCGCGACGAAGGCGGCGATGCCGTCGATCTGACCGAAATATCCGGCGCCATCAAGTGGTTCGATGTAGCCAAGGGCTATGGCTTCATCCTCCCGGATGACGGCGTTTCAGGCGACATCCTCCTCCATGTGACATGCCTTAGACGGGATGGTTTCCAGACTGCTCTGGAGGGAGCGCGCGTTGTCTGCCTCGTCAAGCAGGGCGAGCGCGGATTGCAGGCTTTCCGGGTTCTCTCGATGGATGTCACCACAGCGGTCCATCCCGCGGAAATGCAGGAACAGCGCACCCATGTCTCGGTGACACCCGAAAGCGGGCTGGAACGTGCCTTGGTGAAGTGGTTCAACCGCACCAAGGGGTTTGGTTTCCTGACCCGGGGCGAGGGCACCGAGGACATCTTCGTCCATATGGAAACCTTGCGTCGCTACGGCATCACCGAGCTTCGGCCGGGGCAGGTCGTGCTTGTCCGCTTCGGGCGCGGCGACAAAGGCCTTATGGCTGCCGAAATCCACCCCGATATGGGAACCTTGCCGGTCGCGCATTAGGGCGGTTGCCGAGGATTTTCGCATGACACATAGGAACTGGCTGACGGCGGGCGCAATGTGCGTCCTGGCTGCCGTCATCGTCGCCGCGGGCGCCTATTTCTATTTGCCTGCACCGACGGCGGCCGACAGCCGGGTGATGACCCTGCCGGTGGACCCGACGCCGCTGGTCGTGGCGACGAAAGGCGGAGATCGCTCCTTTTCCATCGAAATCGCCGACACCGATGCTGAACGCGAGGCCGGCTTGATGTATCGCCAGGACATGGCGGACGATCACGGCATGTTGTTCGTCTTCGACATGCAGCAGCAGGTCAACTTCTGGATGCAGAACACGCCGATGCCGCTTGACCTGGTTTTTATCGGCCAGGATGGCAAGATCCGGGCGGTCAAGCACGGCGAGCCGCAATCCCAGGCGCTGATTTCGCCCGGCGTGCCGGTGCGCTTCGTGCTTGAGCTCAAGGCGGGCACCGCCGCCAGGAACGGTATCGATTATGGCGACCTGGTGCGCCATCCGGCCGTTGGCACCATATCAGGCCCCGAGGTGCCGCCATCGGACAATGGCGATGCGCCGAACGGCGGTGGCGGTTGAGGACGCGGGCAGTATAGCCGATGCAGTTTTTTTCCCATGACGGGTTCGATATCGCCTTCCTCGACCGCCAGCCGGAATCAGGCCGGGGCGATCCTGTGCTGATGATCCATGGCTTTGCCTCCAGCCATTACGTCAACTGGGTTTCGCCCGGCTGGTTCAAGACGCTGAACGATGACGGCTACCGCGCCATTGCGCTGGACAATCGCGGCCACGGCTCGTCATCGAAAAGCTACGAAGAGGCAGATTACACCCCGGCCCGGATGGCCTCGGACGCGGCTGCTTTGCTCGATCATCTCGGCATCGGGCGCGCCCATGTCATGGGCTATTCGATGGGCGCGAGGATAGCGGCATTCCTGGCGCTGTCGGATCCCGACAAGGTGGCGACGCTGGTCTTCGGCGGTCTCGGCATCGGCATGATCGACGGCGTCGGCGATTGGGATCCGATCGCGGCAGCCCTTCTTGCCGACGATCCGGCCAAGACCACTCATCCCCGCGGCCGTTCGTTTCGCGCCTTCGCCGACCAGACTCGCAGCGACCGCCGGGCGCTCGCGGCCTGCATCGCCACCTCCCGCGAGTTGCTGAGCGAGGATGAAATTGCCCGGATCGCCCAGCCGACGCTGATCGCCGTCGGCACCACCGATGACATTGGCGGCTCGCCCGACGAACTTGCCGCACTGATGCCCAACGCCAAGGCTTTCCACATCGAAGGCCGTGACCATATGCTGGCCGTCGGCGACAAGACCTTCAAGCGGCGTGTGCTGGAATTCTACGCCGAAAATCCGCTTTGACCCGGCGTAAGAGCCCGATAAACCGAAAGGCACAAGCCCGATATCACGCCGGTTTTTGCAGCGCTTCGAGCGACCGGGTGAGATTCAGCCTAGCCTGCTGCTCGAAGCGCCGGCGGAATTCCTCGCTGTGGAAGATGTGCGGGCGTGTCAGGAAGCTGTTCAGCACCGCGCCACGTCCGGCCCGCCATATCGGCTCCTCCACCCATTGATATTCGGCGCGGATCGCGCGCTCATAGGCATCGAATGCATCCGGCGCTGCGCCGAGGATCGACAGGTCCATGTCCAGGAAAAGAGCGGCGTCACGCACCGCGGCCGTGTCTTCGAAGTCCGGCAACTGGTGTGTTGCGGTGGCAAGGATCATGGCGCAGATGCAGCCGAGGCGCTGGGCGTCGATGCGGCCCGCGAGCTTTTTTTCCGCGAGCGCTGCGCTTTGCGCCTCGTTGTCCTTGGCCCGGCTGTCATAGACGGCGTCGTGGAACCAGATCGCCGCCTCGACGGCCTCGGGATCGCCGAGCAGCTTCTGGTACTCGCCGGCGAGCGCCAGCATCGCCTCGATATGGGCAAGGTTGTGGTAGTGGCGATCCTGTCCCTTATAGTGGGCGGAAAGCTCGCGTTTGAGGGCATTGTCGAGCAAGAGTTCATTTTCCATGGCGGCTTGAATTCCCGCGAACCAAATCCATTTGACAGAGCACTAAGGAAAATTGAGTTCAATCGTGCTATGATCTGGCTTATATGTGCGGCCCGATATTAGGCAAGGCGGCAGGACGACGTCGATGAACAGCATCAGCATTTCCCGACACAGCGCGTTGCAGCCGGTCGATCCGATCTGGCGCTCGATCCGTGACGAAGCGATGGACGCGGTCAATCGCGACCCGCTGCTCGCCGCCTTCCTCTATTCGACCATCCTCAACCAGGAGAGCCTGGAGGAGGCGGTCATCCACCGGCTGGCCGAGCGGTTGGCGCACCAGGACATAGGTTCCGATCTCATCCGCCAGACCTTCAAGTCGATGCTGGCCGACGACAAGGATTGGCCGACCACCGTGCGTGTCGATATCCAGGCCTATTACGACCGCGATCCGGCCTGCGACCGCTTCATCATGCCGGTGCTCTACTTCAAGGGATTTCACGCCATCCAGACCCACAGGCTGGCGCATTGGCTGTGGAACCAGGGGCGCAAGGATTTCGCGCTCTATCTGCAAAGCCGTTCGTCCTCGGTTTTCCAGACCGATATCAATCCGGCGGCCCGCATCGGCAAGGGCATCTTCATCGACCACGCCACCGGCCTGGTCGTCGGCGAGACAGCGGTCATCGAGGACGACGTGTCGATCCTGCACGGTGTCACGCTCGGCGGCACCGGCAAGGCCGGCGGAGACCGTCACCCCAAGATTCGTCGTGGCGTCTTGATCGGTGCCGGCGCCAAGATTCTCGGCAACATCGAAATCGGCCATTGCTCCAAGATCGCCGCCGGTTCGGTGGTGCTGTCGCCGGTGCCGCATAACAAGACGGTCGCAGGCGTGCCGGCTCGCGTCGTCGGCGAGACCGGCTGCGACCAGCCGTCGCGCCAGATGGACCAGCTTCTGCCGTCGCAGACGATGGACCAGGTCGTCAGCTTCGACATCTAATTTTACTGAGGGGCGTCGGGGAGTTTCGCACTGCTCGCGTCGACGGGTCCGATTGCCGTGCAATACGGCGAGCTTGCCTTTACATGGCCATCGTCGACGTGTCAGAAGCGCCGTTCAAACGAGCAAGCCCGATGATCGGAGAAGACTGTTGAAGCCTGACGAAATCAGAAAGCTGGACGCCTATTTCAAGCGCGTCTTCCAGAACCCCAAGCTCGAGGTCAAGGCACGGCCGCGCAAGGAGGATTCGGCCGAAGTCTACGTCGGCGACGAATTCCTCGGCATCGTCTTCAAAGACGAGGATGACGGCGACTACAATTTCTCGATGGCGATCCTCGACATCGATCTGGGCTGATCCCACGCCCATGGCGATGCCGGACGCAAACGCGGCCGGCCTTCCCGTCACTGTCCCGCCTTCAGGACACGCCCGGCCTCGGCGGTGATTGCCGCGTCAAGCGCCTGCCAATCCCCCAGAAATTCCTTCGGGAAGCGATAGGTGAGGCTGAGATCCTCGCCGACATGGATGTCGCGCTCGCAAGGCGCCAGCGATTGTTCGGCTGCCGGCCCACTCAGGCAGCGGGCCACGAACGGGTCCTTGCCGGGCCGGTTGCCGACAACGAGCACCTCGTTGAGGTAACCTGATTTCGCGTTGAAACCGTAAATCGTCGTGCCGCCCGGACCTGCCGTGCCGGGCTGCACGATCAACGCGCTGTAGATCGGCCCGAAACGTCCGCTCATGTCGCGAGACATCATCTGCTGTTCGAAGGACAGGAAGACGATGCTTTTGGCTGGCCCCGTGTGATTGAAATCGCCGCGGGCAGCTTCGCTGTAGCCATCCATCTGGGGATAGCGCAGGTAGAGGTCGAGCCGCGAGGCGATGCCGTCGCGCCGCGCCTGTTCGAAACGGATAAAGTTGGCAGGCACGGCGATGACATTGTTGCCGATCACCACCTTGCGCATCGTCGCATCATCCGTGTAGCCGGCCATGGCGATCGAATGGCCGAACCATTTGCCGCCCAGGCTGATTGCGACCGACAGCAGGGCGAGTGCTGCGAAGGCGTAGAACACCCGCTTCATCAGCGTGGAATCGACCACGGTGAATTGGGGGTCGTCGGCGATCGCTGCCTGCTTCATCTCTGTCCCCGGATTCCTGTCCCGTGACGGCACGCATCGCACGGCACGGCTCTTGCAGTCCTTCCAGCGACTGTGCGATTTCATGGTAAACGGAAGGTAAAGATGGGCCCGGTTGAGCTAACTGCGTTCGCTTTTCTTGTCGGGTTGACGGCTTGCGGGCTGGTCGGATCGGCGATGGAGTTGGTTGCCGGGCGCAAGGTCGCGTTCACCGAGCCTTATGTGTCCTCCGCGCACGTACTGCGTTCGCTCGCCGCCACGGCGTGCGCCGGGCCGTTCATGCTGGTCAACGATGCCTTGGACGCCCGCCGCGAGGGTCGCATTTCGTCGGTGGCGCTGATTTCCTGTGGCTGCACGGCGGTCGCCTGGACGCTGGCGCTCGGCATCGTTCTTGTGGCCGTTGCGTGTTGGGAGGTGTCAACCTAGGGTCGTTCGACTTCCAGGCTTGAGACGAATCGGAGACCAGAAATGCCGCTTTATGCGATCGATGGCACCGAACCGAACTTCGCGGATGCGGGCTCAAACTGGATCGCGCCCGATGCGACGCTGATCGGCGACATCAGCATCGGCCGCAATGCCGGCTTCTGGTTCGGCGTCGTCATCCGCGGCGACAATGAACCTGTCGTGATCGGCGCCGACACCAACGTGCAGGAGCACACGGTCATGCACACCGATCCCGGCTTCCCGCTGACCATTGGCGAAGGCTGCACGATCGGCCACCGCGCCATGCTGCATGGCTGCACCATCGGCGATAACAGCCTGATCGGCATGGGCGCAATCGTGCTCAACGGCGCCAGGATCGGCAAGAATTCGCTGGTCGGCGCCGGCGCGCTGGTCACCGAAGGCAAGGAATTCCCGGACAATTCGCTGATCGTCGGCTCGCCGGCCAAGGCGATCAGGGTCCTGGACGAGGCTGCGATTGCAAGGTTGCGGGCCTCGGCCGCGCACTATGTCGCCAACGGCAGGCGCTTCAAGGCGGGTTTGGAGAAGGTCTAGGCCTCCGCCAGAAATGGCGGAGCCGGCCCGGGGACGGGGCCGGCTCCTTAGACCCGGTCGTTGGGACGGGGAG
>NZ_VFWL01000021.1:0-118982 GCF_006442495.1 Mesorhizobium sp. B2-1-3 | reverse complement strand
TCCCCCGCCACCGCCCTTCGCACGCGCGATGCCACCAAAGGCGGCGTATGCGATGCTTGCACCCAAGGCCGAAAGCAATACACGACGAGACGTAAACACTGTTCGATCCTCCTACAATTTCTGTGAAACTTCGGAATTTGATAATCGAAATGCGACACGCACGCGACTTCCACCCGCAAGACGAGAGGGGTCCTTAAGCGATGCTACCGTAGTGTTTAATTGATTTGCGAGTTCCGCTTTAGCTTAACTTCGTCGTCAGCAAAATATCGGATTTTACAATTTTGGCTAAGAGGAATTTCAGTGCCCAAATCGAAATCTCAACCTGTCCTGCCTTGAGCGATTTGCTGATATAGAGTGTAGTGCCTCCGCTCCCGACCACAGTTCCTTTGGCGGGCTTGGAAATTGCGGGGCCCCCATCTCACCGATACATTCAGTCTTCAACTTGAGCTTGGGGTTTGCAAGGAAATCAGCAACTACTTTCGACCCGCACGGATCGGAATCAATGACATCGTGTCCGATCCCCCGAAAGACCACCACCTGGCCGAAAGGAAGGGTCTTCGCCGCGTGGTCCGCCCATGCTGTCGGCGTTGCTGGATCATATTCTCCCGACAACAGAAGAGTGGGTATGTCAGTGCGGCGCGGCTGCACCTGCGATGCTGGCCCGTTCTCAAGCATCCAAAGAGGGCATGCCCAGGAGTAGTCGTTCAGCTCAACCCATTTCGACCAGTATTTGTCCTGCTTGCCATTCAGATCGGGGAGATCGCTGTCGGAACAACTTACAGAGAAGTCCATACCTTGGGAGATCTCCAGGTCGTCAGCATCGAAAAGTATCTCCGCCAGGGGTCTGAAATCCTGTTTGTATGTCCTCTCGATCAGCTCCGGCAGGGTCAGGAGCGCATCGCGATCGTATAAAATGCCGAATATAAGCTCGAGGAAATCTGCCCCGGAGACATATGTGTAGCGCGCCTCTTTATCTGTGCTGCGCAAGAGCAAAGGCTGCCGATCCAGCTGTCTTGCAATAAGCTGAACAGCATTGGATATCCCATTCATGCATCTGTTCGCTGCCTCACAGTCTCGCTCTAGCAATTTTAACGATCGGTCGAGATTCGGCCCATCTTCGTTCAGGTAATTGATGTCCAGAGGAACAACTGAATCCAGTATACTCGCCGATACCCCTTCGGGGTGCTGGTTCATCACTTCGAGTGCAAGCCTGGTGCCATACGAGACGCCATAGAGAACCCACTTTTCTATCCCGAGAGCCTTCCGAAGGTCATCAATATCCTCCGCATTCTCCTCAGTGTTGTAGGCATCAAGATCAATGCCCTTTGCGATCAACGCCGTCCTGCATGCAAGAACTTCATCTTTTTTGAGCTTGCTAAAGGTGGTTTCGACCTCAACGCTCGAGAGAATGGCGTTCCAATGATCGGGCTTGAAATATTGAGAACAGTCCAAGGCGGGAGCGGACTTTCCGATACCCCGCTGATCAGCAACGATTACTCGGCGTCCGATCATCCAGCTCTGGGCGCCGATGAATTCCCACCATCCATCGATGTCGTCGCTATTGGCGATGTCAGTAGGCTGCCCCGGGCCTCCTGTGAGAAACACCACCGGTTCGTGCCGTTCGCGGTCCGGTTCGAATACGACCACGGACAGGACGACCTCGGTACCACCCGTCTTCTTTCGATTTTCTGGAACATTCACGGTCCCACACGTCATTGCCCGATCCCGCGGAATTTCGAACCAACAGCTGGTTTTCTTGAACTCACCCGCAGTGAGTTCCCCACCCCCCAGGCAAATGAGGAATGCAACCGACGTGACCACGAGAAGAAAACACCAACCTGGTTTGATGTACGCGCGTCTAAACACGGTAGACATCTCGCCCCTCATTTATAAGTATACGAAAACTGCTCGATTACGGATCGAATATTCTTCGCGTCATGGGCAATCAGGAATAAAACGCCCGCAATCACGGATTCGTTATTTATTCAAGACGGAGAGTCTTTCCCTCCGATGCCAAGGAACAATTCCGTATTTCAGAAAAATGGCAGGAAAAAATTTATCCCGCACCCGGCCTGACGACCCTCTCCATTTCGTGTTCCCAAGCGATATTGGGTTACTCCAACACAAAATTGGAAACAAGCTCGACAAACCGGGCGATTATATTAGCGCTTTTGATTGAGCCGTGCGCGAGACAGTTGGTCAGCACTGCGCTTATGTAAGCCGTGTTTTGCGCTACATTGCTCATCCGATTTTGCGCGGGTGCTCGCACCCTCCTCCTTATGGTGGATTCCCATTCTTTAGCATTAACGCATATAAAGACCGCGCTTCTGCACTCACGATGGGAACACAACCATGCGGAATCGAAAGTCACTTCAACTGGCGCTTTGGGCTTGTATATCGCTTTTTCTCACCGACGCCGCTTTAGCGAAAGATGCCTACAAGACTCCCTGTAGAGCGGACGCCAAGCGGGTGTGCCACATGGACAACGAAGTGAAGGCGCAAGGCTGCCTTAAACAGCACCTCAGCGAAGTCACGCCGGCTTGCAAGGCCTTCCTCACTAAACAATGAAATGACCACGGATCCTGTTGTTCCGCGTGCTCCAACAGCGGGGTTGCTCGCCGTGGGGTCTCACGCGATGGCACGATGAGCAAGGCGGACACCGTTCGCCCTGCCGGCATTCTGGTCCCGTTCGCTCCAACCGGGCGCCAGTCACGGCCCCGCCAGTTGCGTGGACATGCGAGGATGGCCGGGATTGACGAAAGGTATCAAAGGCCAGCGAGCGGCTGGCTTGTCTGTCTGACAGCCTGCCTCAGCCCACCCTGACCACGAAATGCTTCGTCACCGGCTCGATGATCTTCCAGGTTCCCTTGAAATCGGCTTCCACCACGAAGGCGTCGCCGGGGCCGACTTCGACCGGCGTGCCGCCGTCGGGCGTGATGATGATGCGGCCCGCGATCATGTGCACGAACTCATAGTCGGTGTAGGTGGCGTGATACGTACCGGGCGACGCGCGCCAGGTTCCGGAGATCACCTTGCCGTCCGCGGTCGTGTGCTGGACTGCGGTTTGCATGGTCGGCCGGCCCTCGACCGCGATCCAGCCAGGCAGGTCGCCGGCTTCCGCGTGTTCGACGGTGCCGAATTTCAGGATCGTCTTGTTCGTCATGCCGGGGCTCCGTTTTGCTTCGCTGTCGCACCGTCGGATAGCCGTTACGCGTGGCGTGGGCAATGCCGCCAGGGGGACCAGGGCAACCAATCCGGGTTCACCGGCGCCTTCGCACTGTTTGACGGAGCTCTGAACGAAAAAACCCGCCTGCTCGGCGGGTCCCTGGCGCGACTCAGCACCATAGGCAATTTGTAGCATTAACTGCCTTCACAGTCAATGAAGCTGAGTTCGCGGCCTTGCACCAGGAACCAGGCGCGTCCGCGCCTGGGGTGGGCGATTTGGCAATTCCTGCTGCTCCTCAGTCTGAAATCCTCAGGGCTTGTGGCGCGCCGCGACGAGTTCCGCCTTGCGCCTTGCCGTTTCCATTCCCAGCCCGATGAAGGCGCGCGCGTGCTTGGCCAGCGCCATGTTGTCCGTCCACAGATTACGCCAGATGGCGGTCTTCTTCGACAGGTTCTCGTCGACGATCTCCGAGGAGAAGGATTCGAAGCTGAGATCGTCGGCATAGCCGATCGCCGTCAGCGCATCGAATATCGCGGCGAAGTCGATATTGCCGGTGCCGAGGAAGCCGCGATGGCTCTCGCCGATATGGACATAGCCGATCTTGCCGGCGGCATGGCGGATGGCCAGCCCGACATCGGCCTCCTCGATGTTCATGTGGAAGGTGTCGAGGTGGAGAAAGATGTTGTCGGAGCCGGTGTCCTCGATGAAGGCCAAGCCTTGCGCCGCAGTGTTGAGCAGATTGCTCTCGAAGCGGTTGACGATCTCGAGGTTGAGCGTGACGCCTGCCGCCTTCGCGGTTTCGGCGACCTTGGCCAGCGTCCCGGCGCTGCGGTTCCACTGGTCTCGCGTCGGCGCCTCGGTCTGCAATCCGTGGCTGGTCGAGAGGATACCGGCGACCTTCTGGCCGCCGAGGTCGCGCGTCAGGGCGACGGTGTCGTTGAGGATCCCGACGCCGCGCGCGGCGACCGCCTTGTCGGCGCTCGAAATGTCGCCGTCGACCGGCAGGCCGATGCTGATCGCCACGCCGAGGTCGAGATCGGCGATGCGCTTGGCGAGCCCGCCAATATCGACATTGGCGGGGTCGAGATAGGAGAATTCGATCAGGTCGAAGCCGGCCTCCTTGGTGTTGGCCAGCGTGCGTTCGAGCTCGGCCTGCGTCGAGCTCGCCGACCAGACGAAAGAGTGGATTCCGATGCGCGACATGATCGTCTCCGGTTTTGCGACGAAATGAGGAGGACGCGGCAGGTCAGCCCGGCCGCGTCCGCCTTGGACTGATCAGCGGGCCGCGGTCCAGCCCTTGTAGTCCTTCAGATTCTCGGCGGTGATCAGCTTCGGATCGAGCAGCACCACCGGCTCCGCCGGCTTCTTGCCGGCAAGCACGTCGGCGGCCATCGTCAGCGACTGGCCGGCCATCACGTAGGGATCCTGCGAGGCAGAAGCCTTGATCATGGACTTGCCGGATGCCAGTTCCTTCTCGATGTCCGGCGCGCCGTCGACGGCGGTGAAGATGAACTCCGAGCGGTTGAGCTGCTTGGCGGCGAGCTCGGCGCCGATCGCCGTCGGATCGTTGATGGCGAACACCGCGTCGATCTTGTCGAAACGGGTCAGCAGCGACTGGAACACCTTCAGGCCGCCGTCGCGCGAGCCTTCGGCGTTCTGGTCGTCGGACAGGATCTTGATGTCGGGATGCTGGGCAAGCACGTTCTTGCAGCCCTTCACGCGCTCCAGGATCGACGAGGACGCCGGACCGTTGAGGATGACGTAGTTGCCCTTGCCGCCAGTTTGGTCGACCAGATATTGGCAGGCCTCCTCGCCGGCCTTGACATTGTTGGTCATCACGGTGACGTCGGCGCCTGGTGCGGAGACGTCGAAGGCCGCGACCACGATGCCCGCCGCCTGCGCCTTCTTCACCGCGGGCGCGATCGCCTTGGCATCGACGGCGTTGAGCATGATGACGTCGACGCCGGCGGCGATGAAGGAATCGACCTGCGAGACCTGCTTGTTCAAGTCATAGTCGGCCGACACCGACGTCACCTCGACGTTCGGATTGATCTTCTTGGCCGCGTCCTCGATGCCCTTGATAGTGGCGACGAAGAAGGGGTTGCCGAGCAGGCCGACCGAGATGCCGACCTTGTTCAGGTCCTTGGCCGATGCCGGCGCAATGGCGACGGCCGCGAACGCGGCGCCGCAGAGCAGTTTGGCGATGGTCTTCATTACGCTTACTTCCTCCTGATGCCCCGCGCCTCTCACGGTGCGTTACACAAGCCGGTCTTTGATGCCGGCGACAAGGTCACTCACGTTCTTGCCCCTGCCTGGAGCCTGTAGCGGTCGAGGGCGACCGCCACGATGATGACCAATCCCTTGATGATGTACTGCCAGATGTCCGAGACGCCGGCCAGGATGAGCCCGTTGGACAGCACGGCGATGATCAGCCCGCCGATCAGCGTGCCCCAGATCGAGCCGACGCCGCCGACGAAGCTTGTGCCGCCCAGGATGACCGCGGCGATGGCGTCGAGTTCGTAGGACTGGCCGAGCTGCAGGCCGTTGGCGGCATAGAGCCTGGCCGCCGACATGGCCCCGCCGAGACCTGCCAGCAGGCCGGACACGCCATAGACGAAGAGCAGCACCAGCGGCACCTTGATGCCGGTCAGCCGCGCCGCCTCGGCATTGCCGCCCACGGCATAGATCCAGGTGCCGAGCACGGTGCGTTTCAGCACCAGCCACGACACCACCACCACCGTCAGCGCGATGATGACCAGCCAGGGAACGCCGAACAGCGATCCATTGCCGATGAAGTCGAACGGCAGGTCGGAGTTGAACACGGTCGTGTCTTCGCCGAGCAGGCGGGCGACGCCGCGCACGGCGGTGAGCGAGCCCAGCGTGACGATGAAGGGCGGCAGCCTGATATAGGCGATGAGCAGCCCGTTGATGACCCCGAAGCCGAGACCGACCAGAATGGCCGCCGGCACGCCGAGCAGGCCCCAGTCCGGCACCAGCGACACCAGCACCGCCACCATTGCGGAAGCGGCAAGGATCGAGCCGACCGACAGGTCGATGCCGCCGGTGAGGATGACGAAGGTCATGCCGGCGGCGAGCACGATGTTGATCGACGATTGCTGCGTGACGATCAACAGGTTGGTGCCGGTGAGAAAACGCGGATTGATGAACTGGAAGCCGGCCGCCAGCAACACCAGCACCGGCAGCATGCCGAGCGCGGCCAAAGCCGTGCGCAACCGCCGGCTCCTGACTGCCGCCTGGTCCACTGTCGTCGTCGTGGTGGTTCTGTCGGTCATTCCTTCGGTCCTTCTTGGGCCGCTCCCGTCGCAAGTTCCATGATTGCTTCCTGGCGAAGCGGCTCGCCCCGGGATGCCGTCACCTCGCCTGCTATGGCGCCGTCGCGCATCACCAGAACCCGGTCGGCGACGCCGACTACTTCCGGCAGTTCGCTGGAGATCATCAATATGGCGATGCCCTTGCTGGCGAGACTGTCGATCAACCGGTAGATCTCCGATTTGGCGCCGACATCGACGCCGCGCGTCGGCTCATCGAGGATGACCACCTTGGGTTCGGTCTCCAGCAGGCGGGCCAGCAGCACCTTCTGCTGGTTGCCGCCCGACAGCGAACCGGCATTGGCCTGCGCCGAGCGGGTGCGGATCGAGAGATCCGCGACGGCTTTCGCAGCGCGCCTGTCGGCGGCGGCGAAGTCCCGCAAGCCGCCGGCGCGCGCATCCCTGGCCAGCACGCCCATGTTGATGTTGTCGGAAATAGACATGTCGAGGAACAGGCCGAGTTCCTTGCGGTCCTCGGTGAGATAGGCGATGCCGGCATCGAGCGCCTCGCGCGGCGAGCCGATGGCGATCGGCTTGCCGTCGAGCTCCAGCGTGCCGGCGCTGCGCCGGTCGGCGCCGAAGATGAGCCTGGCAAGTTCGGTGCGGCCCGAGCCGACGAGGCCCGCCAGCGCCAGCACCTCGCCGTGATAGAGGTCGAAGGAGCAGTCCTTCAGCAGCCTGCCGTCGGACATGCCGCGCACCGACAGCGCCACGGCGCGCTTTTCGCCCGGCGGGCGGTGATCCTTCTTGTAGAACGCCGAGAGATCGCGGCCGACCATCATCGAAACGAGCCGCGAGGCGCTGAGGTCGGCGCGCTCCAGCGTGCCGACATAGCCGCTGTCGCGCAGCACGCTGACGCGGTCGGCGAGCTGGTAGACCTCTTCCATGCGATGGCTGATGTAGATGATGGCGATGCCTTGCGCCTTCAGCGTCGCGATCACCTCGAACAGCCGCTCGGTCTCGCGCGAGGTCAGCGACGTGGTCGGCTCGTCCATGACGATGATGCGCGCATTGGTCGACAGCGCCCGGGCGATCTCGACCAGCTGGCGCTCGCCGAGTGACAGGCCGGAAACCAGGGCACGCGCCGAAAAAGAAACGCCGAGCCGGCCGATGATCTCGGTCGCGCGCCGGTTGCACTGGTCGCGGTCGACGATGCCGAAACGGCGCGGTTCGTTGCCGAGGAAAATGTTCTGCGCCACGGTCAGATTGGGCGCCAGCGACAGTTCCTGGTAGATCACCGCGACGCCGCTGGCGCGCGCCTTGATCGGATCGCCGGTCGCGGCGGGCATGCCATCGATCAGGATCTCGCCCCCGGGATCGGGACGATAGGCGCCCGAAAGCACCTTCATCAGCGTCGACTTGCCGGCACCGTTCTCGCCCATCAGCGCGTGCAGCTCGCCGGCCTGGACGGTAAGCGAAACATCCTGCAGGGCGCGGATCGCGCCGAACGTCTTCGAAATATGGCGCATTTCCAGCACCGGGTGGCGTTCCGCCCCCATGCCGGCTGTCTCCGTCCTGGCCTGCGCGCTCATCGGGCTGCGACCTTGCCGGCGGTCCCGGCGACCAGATCGCGCCAGCCGTCGCGGTAGCCGGCGAGGCTGGTGAAGCGCACTGCTTTCACCGGCTCCGGCGGCTCGGCGGCGAATTCACGCCCGACGCTCTCGAAAGCCAGGGCCGCAGCGCCCGTGGCGCTGCCTTGCAGCGAAGCGCCCTGCATGAAGGCCTGCTCCGGCCGCAGCTGCGCCAGCAGGCTGGCGAGCAGGCCGCCAGTGTTGAGACCGCCGTCGACGATCACGGTGTTGCTGGAATGGATGAGGCCGAGGCAGAGGTCGAGCATCAGCGCGACATAGAGCAGTGCCACGGCCGCACGCTCGCCGGCATCAGGCGTGCGTCCGACCAGCCGGCCCGAACGGCCGGGCATCGGCCCACCCGGCGCGAAGCTCGGCAATGCCATCATGCCGGCATCGATCGCCCGCTGCACCGCCGCGCCTTCGACCGGGCCTTGCCAGCCGTCGCTGATGGCGGCGAATTCGCGCCCGCCCATGAAGCGGATGGTCGGCACCGGGCCGCCGTCCACATCGACATTGACCAGCATGTCGCGATCGGGGTCGAGCGCCTCGAGCGGACAGTCGGGATTGAGCACGATGACCCAGGTGCCGGTCGAAACCACTGTCACCGAGCCCAGCCCCTGCCGCCGATAGGCATGGAGCGCGGCATTCGAGTCGTGGACGCCGTTGTGGATGGCGAGCGGCCGCGACGCGCTGCCGAAGTCCTGTTCGCCGATGACAGTACCGGCACGCGCGAAGGCCGGCATCTGGTGGCGCCACCCCTCGGCGTCGACCAGTGAGGAAAAATCGTGACGACGCGGCGCCCACAGATGCGAATGGCAGCCGAGATAGGACACTTCGCAAACCGGCCTGCCGCCAAGGCGCCAGCTCCAATATTGCGGATAGCCGAGAATCCATTTCGCCGTCGCGAAAGCGTCGGGTGCGGCCTCCTGCAGCCACAGCATGTGGCGGCCGTAGTTGAAACCGAGCGGCAGCCGCGGCGAGAACGTCTCGGCGTAGTCCGGAATGCGGCGATCGATCCGCGCGGCGATTTCGGCCGGCGGCTCCTGCTCATAGTCGAGGATCGGATGCGTCAGCGCCGCGTCGTCCACGAGGGCGAAGGTGCAGCCATGGCCCGACACCATCACCCCTTCCACGCCATGGTTTTCGATCGCAGCGGTGACGGCGCCGAGCGCCCAATCGTGGAGGTCGGCCTCATCGAGCACGCTGAAGCCGCCTTGGCGCGTCCATTTCGGCTGGGTCCGGCGCTCGTCGAGAATGCGTCCGTCCTGGCCGAAGACGAACAGCTTCGAATTGGTCTTGCCGAAGTCGAGCACCGCGACCTTCATGCGATGGCTCCCATGGTGGAAGCAATCCGCACCATGACGCCGGCATCCTCCAGCATGCGCGCGTCGGCATCGGAAAGACCGTCGTCGGTGACCAGCGTGCCGATGCGCGACAGGGGCAGCGCAACGTTACGGGCCTGGATCGAAAGCTTGCGGCTGTCGGCCAGCACGACGATCTGGTCGGCGCACTGGCTAAGCTCGACGATCGAGCGCACCAGCAGCGGGTGCGATTCCAGCAAGCCTTCCTGGCCGATGCCTTGCGCGCCGAGAAAGAACTTCGAAGCGTAGAAAGGTGCCGGATGGGTGAGCGAGTGAATGATGCCCGGCTCGCGGTGCAGGTCGCCGCCGGCAACCGTCAGGCTGCAATGGCCATGATCGCTCAGATACGCCGCCAGCGGCATCGAGTTGGTGTAGAGCCGGATGCTGCGCTCGGCGAGCTTGACCCCGAGATGGAAACAGGTCGAGCCGCCATGCACGATGACCGCGTCGCCGTCGCGCACCATGTTCGCGGCTAGGTTGGCGATCTGCCGCTTGGCCTCGACCGCGAGGTCGCGATTCTCGTCATAGGGCCGGGCATAGGCGACGCCGGCCTGCGATGTACCGTCGAGCGCCGAAACACCGCCATAGACCTTGCGCGCCTCGCCCGCCTCGTCGATCCGGTCGATGTCGCGCCGCACCGTCGCGGCCGAAACGCCGAGCCGCTCCTGCAGCTCCCGCACCGAGGCGAAGGGGCGATCACGCAAGAGTTCGACGATCTGACGCTGGCGGCCGGAGTCGCTCACCTGTTTCCTCCAAAACGCCGTTCTGCGACGGCAGTTGGTGTAACTTACTCAACATTAGCTCGATTGCAAGCCGCAACTGACGGTATTCGATCACGGTTGACGGAACTCACTCTTATCTGCGATATCAACCCGTCGAATGCCCGACCACCGCATTCGACGGTTGGCGGATTGTTGGAGGAGATGCGTGATGGCGACCCAGGCGGATGCGCAGGAATTGGCGGCGCTGCGGGCGCTTTCGGCCGCCATCGGACAGGATCCGCATCTGACCCAGGCCGCCGGCGGCAACACCTCGCTGAAAGCCGGAGACACGCTGTGGATCAAGGCTTCCGGGACCTGGCTGAAAGACGCGCTCGCCGATGACATCATGGTGCCGGTGGCGATGGCGCCATTGCTCGAGGCGGTTGAACGACGCGATCCCGCCGCCGACCAGCCTCAGGCCTTCGCCATCGGCGCGCTCAACCCGCGCGGGCTGCGTCCCTCGATCGAGACCACGGTGCATGCCTTGATGCCGCAGCGCGTGGTCCTGCATGTCCACTGCGTCGACACCATTTCGCTTGCGGTGCAGGCCGATTGCGAGGTCCTGGCCGCGCGCCGGCTCGCAGGCATCCAATGGGCCTATGTTCCCTACCGCCGGCCGGGCCTGCCGCTGGCCCAGGGCATCTCCGAAAGGCTGCGGCCGGGCATCGATGTCCTGATCCTGGGCAATCACGGCCTCGTCGTCGCGGCCGAGACCGTCACCGGAGCGGAGGCGCTGTTGCGCCGCGTCACCGGGCTTCTGGCAAGGGCGCCGCGCGAAGCGGCCGCGCCTGACATCGCGGCACTGACCGCGCTTGCCGCAAACTCCGGCTACCGCTTGCCCATCGACACCGAGGCGCACGCGGTCGCCATCGATCCCGACAGCCGCCGCATGGCATCGGGCGGCAGCCTCTATCCCGACCATGTCATCTTCCTCGGCAAGGGTTCGGTGGTGGCTGCGCCCGGCGAGGACGTCGCCGCTGTCGTCAGGCGTCGCGGCGCCCAGCCCCTGTCGATCCTGTTCCCGGGGCTCGGCGTCCTGATGCGCGCCAATGCCAGCGCCGGCGCCGACGCCATGCAGCGTTGCCTTGCCGACGTGACGGCGCGGGTCGATGTCACGGCGACGTTGAATTACCTTACCGAGGCGGAGAACGACGAACTCGTCAACTGGGACGCCGAGCAGTACCGCCAGAAACTGAACGCCTCCGGTGGCTGACATGTCGCCCGTCGCCGGCTCGCCTCTCTCGGATCGCCTCGTCATCGGCGTCGATATCGGCACCTCGGGCGCCCGCGCCGTAGCCATGCGCCCGGACTTTTCAATTGCCGGCCAAGCCGCCGTCCGCCTCGACGCATTTGGCCAGGACCCGCGCAGCCCGGCGGCATGGTGGCAAGCGGTCCGGGCAGCGCTGGCGGAGTTGATTGCGGGCATCGACCGAACCACAGTCCGCGCCATCGCCGTGGATGGCACCTCGGGCACGTTGCTGCCGGTCGACGGTGCCGGACGGCCGCTCGCCGAACCGCTGATGTACAACGACAAGGTCGCCGGCGACGATATACTGGCCGCGATCGCGCGCGAGGCGCCGGCGGGCAGCGCCGCGCACGGCGCGACCTCAGGCCTCGCCAAGGCGCTTCACTTCCAGCATCTGCCGGGCGTGGCGGCGGTGCTGCATCAGGCGGACTGGATCGCCGGACAGTTCTCGGGCCGCTTCGACGTCAGCGACGAGAACAACGCCTTGAAAACCGGCTACGATGTCGAGGCCCGCCGTTGGCCGGACTGGATCGCGGCGACCGGAATGCGCATGGATTTGCTGCCTGACGTCGTCGAGCCGGGCGACGTCACCGGCACGCTCACCGCGGCGATGGCGGATCTGTTTGGCTTGGGCCGCGACGTGATCGTCGTTGCCGGCACGACCGATGGCTGCGCCTCTTTCCTGGCGACGGGTGCGGCGGGGGTCGGCGACGGAGTCACGGCGCTTGGCTCCTCGCTTACCATCAAGATCCTGTCCGACCGGCCGATCTCGGCGCCGCGATACGGCATCTACAGCCACCGGCTGGGCAATGCCTGGCTGGCCGGCGGGGCCTCGAATTCCGGCGGCAAGGTGCTGGCGCAGCATTTTCCCCTCACGCGCATCATCGAGCTCAGTGCCATGATCGACCCGGCGACCGAGACCGGCCTCGACTATTATCCGCTCGCCACATCGGGCGAACGCTTCCCGATCGCCGATCCGGCGCTCCCCCCGCGCCTCGTCCCGCGCCCGGTGGATGATGCCGACTATCTCAAGGCGATGTTCGAAGGCATGGCCGCGATCGAAGCGCTCGGCTATCGCCGGCTTGGCGAGCTCGGCGCGCCGGCGCTGACTTCGGTGCGCAGCGTCGGCGGCGGCGCGGCAAATCCGGCGTGGAGCGCGATCCGGCAGCGTAAGCTCGGCGTTGCGTTCTTGCCGGCTTTGTCGGACGAGGCCGCTGCCGGAACGGCGCGGCTGGCGTTGAAGGGTGCGAACGAGGCGGGGCTGCTATGAGCGGGAAACTGGCTGAACGCCTCGACGGCATCGGAGCGCTGGCGGAGCGCTACCAGGTCTTCCTGGTCGACCAGTTCGGCGTGCTGCATGACGGCTCGGCCCCCTATCCCGGCGCGGTGGCGGCCTTGGCGGCACTGAAGCGCGCCGGAAAGACCGTGGTGCTGGTCTCCAACTCCGGCAGGCGCGCCAAGCCCAACGAAGACCGTTTGCTGAGGCTCGGCTTCGAGGCCGGAAGCTGGGATCATTTCGTTTCCTCCGGCGAGGTGGCGTGGCGATCCTTCCACGAAATGGCGGCGACCGGAGCGTTGCGGCCCGGCACGAACTGCCTGTTGATCAGCCGCGATAATGACCGCACAGCGATCGAGGGCCTGCCTTTTGTGTTGACCGGAGCCGGCGATACCGCCAACCTGGTACTGATCGCGGCCAGCGAAGGCGACCGCTACGACCTGGACCATTATCGCCGCCTGCTGGCGCCGGCGGCGGCGCGAAAGGTGCCATGCTTCTGCACCAATCCCGACAAGATCATGCTGACGGCGGTCGGGCCTCGCTTCGGCGCCGGCGAGATCGCCGATCTCTACGAGAGCCTGGGCGGCAGCGTCACCCGCATCGGCAAGCCCGGCCCGGCGATCTTCGATGCCGCACTGGCGCTGGCCGGCGAGCCCGACCGCGCCAGCGTGGTCTGCGTCGGCGACAGTGTCGAGCATGACATAGCGGGCGGAAACGGCTCCGGCATCGCCACGGCGCTGGTCCTGAGCGGGATATTGGCGGACACTTCGGATCTTGTCGCTGTTTTCGACGAGGAGCAGGCCTGGCCGGACTACGTCACGGGGTCCTTCAGCTTCCGTTGACCGCCTCGAGCATGCGCCTTGCGCTCTCCTCGTCGGTGATCAGGATCGTCGGGGCGATCAAGTTCATGGCGCCGAGCAGCGCCGCTGTCTTCTCTTCGCCGCCGGACGTGAGAATGCGGATCGGCGCCTTGCGCAGCCGATCGACCTCCACTGACATCACATGGCTGTTGACGGGATGGTCGACCAAATCGCCATTGCGGTCGAAGAAATGGAACAGAAGGTCGCCAACGGCGCCACGCGCAACCAGGGCCTCGCGGTCCGCCTCCTTAAGAAAGCCGCCGCGAGAGAAGGTGGTGGCCGAAGCGATACCGCCGACGCTCAGCAGAACGGCATCGAGCACGTTGGCCATCTCAAAAACTTCCTGCAGGCCGCAACGCTCGACCAGCGCGATCTTGGTCTCGACGCTGTCGACGACGGCCGGCGTCGGGATCAGGTAGCCGTCGCCCTGGAAGATTTGGGCGAAGCGCCAGGCGAACTCGGCCGGGTTGTAGCGGCGCACGACGCCCACACCGCCCAGCAGCGAAATCACCTTGAAGTCGGTGAGCGATTTGGCGCTGATGAAGGGCAGGCTCGAGAACAGCGTCTGACCCCAGCCGACGCCGACGCGCATGCCGGATTTCATCGTATCGGACAGGAAAATCCCGGTCTTGGCGCTGATCGCCGGGATCGGATCGGCATTGGGCGCGGTCAGCGGCGCCACCAGCGCCTGCTTCAGGCCGAACGTGCGCTCCAGCGCGCGCTCCAGCCGCACGATCTCTGACAACTCGCTTTCGATGGTGATTTTCACCTCGTTGCGGGACCTCGCCTCCGCCAGCATGCGCACGATGGTGACGCGGCCGACGCCGAGCACGTCGGCGATTTCGTTCTGCGTCATCTGCTCGACGAAATACATCCAAGCGGCGCGGATCCTGAGGCGGTCCGTACGGCTCTCGTTGACGACCTGTTCGGGCGCCTCGGCCCCGCCGTTTTCGCTATCGCCCTGCCGTCGCCTGCCCAACTGTCTGTCTCCCCGCTCGGCGATGTAGGAGTCACTCGCCGATTCTCCACGCTGGTTTAATATCGCCTATTGATCTACCAATCGATAGGAACAATGTAGGGTCAGCGGCCGGCTCTCGGCGGCCGAGGCCGGTAGACGTTTTCGAGGCGATTCGCGATGCTCCGACAAATCTCCAAGGATGTCCGCGTCAATTTGAAGGACCGGCTGCGCGACGTCCGCGACATCATTCGCCAGAGCCGCCACGACAGCGACAGCGAGGCCAATCTCGTGCGGGAAGCAACCAGCCATTTGCCGCCGTTCCCGGGCAAAGGCATCGAAGGCCTGCTCGGCCATGCCGCCAGTGCCGTCGACGAAGCCTTGTCGATCGCCGAATCCTTTGTCCCGCATGACCGCCCGACGAAGATCGACGGAACGACCGTGAAAGGCCTTGGCATCTATTTCCCGGCCGGCAACGAGGAACGCCGGTCGAGCGCCGAGCGCGTCTTCCGGCGCGACATGTACTATCTGACCAGGACCGTGCTCGCCGCCCTGAAGATCGACAATGCCCGGATCCACGAGGCGGATTTCGCCGCCGTCCACGTCGCCATGCGAAAACGCCACGCCGGTCTGCTGGCCGCGATACCCGCCAGACCCGCACCCGCCGCGCTGCCGGCCGTCGCCGCTGCCTGTGCGGGGCTGCTGGTCGAGTGCCTCAACCACCGGCCTGTCCGCTTTGCCGAAGCCGAACCGGATGCAATCGGCGACCGGGCGCTGGACATAGCTTGCCTGGCCCCTGTCGTCCTGGCCTGCGGCCTGGCCACAACGGCCAGCGACGGTGCGCCGGAGCCCGACATGCTGGAGACCGCTGTTCTGGCGGCCGGCATCCGTCACGACCGCATCGTCAAGGCCTGTGCCAAGGCGAGCCCGGTCGATGAATTGACACCTGTCTTCGCCACCTTGCTTGCCCATCTGCCCTAGCTGCCGGTTCCGGTCGGGACTATCGCCCGGCCGCCATGGACGTGATGGTCTTCTTGGCGCGCTGGATCGAGGCCGGGCTCATCGAGAGCTCGGTCAGCCCCATCTCGAGAAAGGCCGGGATGAGATCCGGGCGGCCGGCCGCCTCGCCGCACATGCCCACCATGATGCCGGCGGCCACGCCGGCCTTTGCGGTCAACTCGATCGCCGACATGACGGCCGGGTTGGCGACATCATTGAGCTTGGCCACGGTCGGGTTGAGCCGGTCGGCGGCCATGATGTACTGGGTCAGGTCGTTGGTGCCGATCGAGAAGAACGACACTTCTTTCGCCAGCGCCGGCGCGATCAGAACGGCGGCCGGCGTTTCGATCATCACGCCGAGATCGAACGCCGCATGCGGCACGCCTTGCGCCTTCAGTTCCGCCGCGCATTCGGCAACCAGGACCCGCGTCTGCCGCACCTCCGATATGTCGGAGACCATCGGCAACATCACCTTGATGTTGCCGTGCACGGCTGCCCTGAGCAGCGCCCGTAGCTGGCGCTTGAAGATGTCGGGCCGGTCGAGGCACATGCGGATGCCGCGCCAGCCGAGGAAGGGATTTTCCTCGTCGGGAAATTCGATGCCGGCGATCGGCTTGTCGCCGCCTATGTCGAGCGTGCGCACGATGACGGGATAGGGCGCGAATGCCTTGGCCAGCGCCGCATAGGTCTCGGCCTGCATGTCCTCGGAGGGCAGATGCATATGGCGCATGAACAGAAGCTCGGTGCGGAACAGGCCGACGCCCATGGCGCCGGCTTCCTGCGCTGCCTCGATTTCCTCCAGCGAGCCGATATTGGCGGCGACCTCGATGATCCTGCCGTCCGCGAGTTTGGGCGTCACGGTCTTGAACACGGCCAGTCCGGCGCGCTCCTTGGCCGCCGCCTGGACGCGGGCGGCGAAGTCCGCGCGGGTCGCCGCATCGGGGTCGACGATCACCTGCCCGCCATTGCCGTCCACGGCCACTTCGCGCGCGCTGCGCAGGGCATTGATCTGGTCGCCAAGGCCCAGCACTGCCGGAATGCCGTGCGAACGGGCGATGATGGCAATATGCGAGGTGGCCCCGCCATGGCCGCATACCACCCCGCCGATGCGCTTCAGCGGCGCCCGCGCCAGGTCCCAGGCGCCGATATCGTCGGCGATCAGGATGGCGCCTTCGGGGATATTTTCGAGGCTGGCGTCATCCTGGCCGAGCAACGCCAGACAGATCTGTCGTCCGACCGCATGCACGTCGTCGGCGCGCGCGTTGAGATAGTGATCGTCGACCGCGCTGAAATCGGCGGCAATGGTGGAGGCGGCGGTGATGACGGCCGAAACCGCATCGTTTCCGCTTTTGATCGCCTCCTCGGCCTCGCCGGTCAGGCTGTCGTCGGCGGCGATGTCCCGCAGCGCCGCGATGATGCCGCGATCTCCGGCGGACAGGGTGTCCTGCGCCAGCGCCTTGTCCATGCGCGCCTGAACGGCGGCGACGGCGGCGCGGAACCTGTCGATCTCGCCGGCGATCTCCTCCGCCCGCAGCATGCGGCCCTGTCCAGCGATGTCAGGTGGAAAATGCGCGAAGGCAGGCCCGATGGCGACGCCCTCGCTCGCCGCGACGCCGCGCAAACCGGCCGTGCCTGAAACATCCGGTACGGGTTCGGACGCCGGCACAGTTTCCTCGCCCGTGTTGGCGGCCGATTGCGGATCGTCATCGTCGAGACCTGCCTTCGGGTTCTCGAGATAGCCGATCAGCGCCTCGATCGCTTCGATGGCGTCCGCGCCATTCGCCCGCACGGTGACTTCCTGGTTTTCCTTCACCGCCAGCAGCATCAGCTTGACCGAGCTCTTGGCGCTGACCGCCTTGCCGTCCTTGACCAGCTCGACATCGGATTCGAAACCCTTGGCAAGCTTGACGAAGCGCGTGGCGGGACGGGCGTGCAAACCTTCATGCACTCTGACGATGGTCGAGCGTTCCATGGCAAATACTCTGTTGTGGCGCCGCGCCGACATGGGTCGCGGCGCGAATGCTTCAGGCGGCGATGGTGATGATCGCGTCTGTCTTCAGGGCGGCCACGAGCGCTTGAGCGTCGACCTGCGAAGCGCAGATCTCGCCCGGCCGCTCGGCCTCGGTGGCGCCATTGAACGAGATGACGACATGCCCCATCTCGAGCACCTTGCTCCAGGCGCTGGAGCCGACCGCCGTGATTGTCGCGGAAACAGGTCCAAGGGTGATCGACGCGCCCTTCTGCGGCGCGCCTTCGCTGGGCCCGAGTTCCGTCTTGTGGAGCACGGAAACCTCGGCAAGCTCCGGCGGCGAGCCATCCGCGAACAGGATGAGCACGCCCCCTTCGGCAAGGTCCGCCACCTCAGGCCCGATGGAAGTGACCCGTGTTCTCAGCAGAACCGTCATATGGCGAACCTCATTTCCTTACTTTCCTCGAGGGGGTCACGGACGCCCGTGAACCCCTCTATCTCCGTGCTTTGGCGCAATTCCCAAGGGAAAGCGCTACGCGCCTTTTTCCGGGAAAGCCGTTTCAGGCTTTCCCGGAATTTGCTTAGAACACGATCAGGCTGACGACCCAGGCGATCAGCACCGAGACCGGGCCCATGATCTGGCGGCTGATGAGAACCGCCGGGACGCCGATTTCGATCGTCTTGGGCTTGGCTTCACCGAGCGCCAGGCCGACCGGGACAAAGTCGCAGCCCACCTGGGTGTTGTAGGCAAACAGCGCCGGCAGCGCCATCGCCGGCGAAATCGTGCCGTTGGCGATCTGCGGACCGATGATGGCGACGCCGATGACCTGCGCGATGACCGCGCCCGGTCCCAGGATGGGGGACAGGAACGGCAGGCCGCAGATGGCCGAGATGATCAGCAGGCCGACGATGTTGTTGGCGAGCGGTCCCATCGGCTGGGCAAGCACGTCGCCGATGCCGGTGTACAGGATCAGGCCGATGAGCATGGTCACGAAGGCCATGAACGGCAGCACGTTGCGCACCACCTGGTCGATCGTACGGCGGCCGGCATTGAAGAAGATGCCGACCACGCGGCCCATGACGCGGCCGATCGAGCTGATCAGGCCGATCAGCCCGCCTTCGCTCGGTAGCGGCTGTGGTGCCGCGGCCGCGGTGTTGTTGCCTGGACTCATCGATGCTGCTCCCCCCGCAGTGGTGACCGCCTCGGATCCGTCCGCCATCGTGACATTGGCCGGCTTCACGCCCGAAACGTAGATGTCCTCGGTGATGAACTGGGCGAGCGGCCCAGCCTGGCCGACCGGCGTCAGGTTGACGGTCGGGATGCGCTTGCGCGGATAGACGCCGCAGCGTGCGGTGCCGCCGCAGTCGACGACGACGACCGCCATCTCGCTTTCGATCGGCGGCGCCTTGAAGCCGTCGACGGCCGTGGCGCCGGTCATGTCGGCGATGAGCTGTGCCACGGGATGGATGCCGCCTCCGGTGACGGAGACGATCTTGTCGCGCTGTGCGGTCGGCTCGATGACGAGCGGGCCGCCCCAGCCTGTGGAGCCCCGGGAGATCCTTACGGCTTTGTATGTCTTGGCCATGATGTCCTCCCCGCCGTTACAGCTCGATGCCCTGGCGGCGTGCCATGATGGCGGTGATGCGCTCGGTCAGCATGCCCTTGAGCAGGATGACGACGAGGCCGACGATGGCGTACCAGATCGCCACCTTGACGTGATAACCTCCGGCGACGACACCCCGCTTCTCGAGGTCAAGCAACGCGACCAGCATGCCGCCCCAGACGAAGTATTCGCCCGGGTTGATATGCGGGAACAGGCCGAGCGGCGGATGCACATAGGAGACAGCCGCGTCATAGAAGGCGGGCTTGTGCTTTTCTTCCAGGAACGATCCGAAGGTGTAAGCCATCGGGTTGGTGAGGAAGAACACCGCCAGCAGAGGCAGCAGCGTATAGCGGGTCAGCGCGATCCTGCCGGCGCCGCGTGCCAGGCCGTGGACGCGCTCCTCGCCGACCAGTTCGGTGACGGCGTAGAAGGCGGTCATCAGCACCACCAGTGTCGGGATGATGCCGGTAACGAAGCCGGCGAACACTTCGCCGCCTTTCTGGAAGATGCCGATGAAGTATTTGCCGATTGCGGTCAGCCAGCCGAGTTGCTCTTCCTGCTGCACGTTTTTCAGCTGTTCCTTCAGCTGATCGGCGGTGACAGGCGCGCTGTCGGTCTGCGCCTGCGCCAACACCACGAGATGATCGGTGGCATGCTCGACGCCGAGCCTGCCGTGCCAGGCAGCATCCGAGACCATGGTGCCTGCAACATGCAGGTTATGCACGGCCATGTCGGCATGCTGCGCCAATAACGAAAATACAGACATTTCTCCTCCTTATGCCGCCCGCCGGTTGATCCCGGCCGGTGCGCGGCGTCCTCTAGGCCCTTGCTACGTTCAAGCCGGACAAGCCCGGCTTCTTCCCCGGCTCCGACCGTGCTTTGTCGATCTGTTCAATCGCCCGTTTCACGGCCTCGGCCACACCGGGTTCCCCCTCCCCCAAGATCGCAGGGTTGGACCGGAGTTGATCGAGGGGAACACCCTCGAATTGTTGATGTCGTTTGAATTTGGTGAACACCGAGCGCCCGCTCATGACCATCATGCGGCGCACGATTAGGTCCGGCGTCACCACGACGAGCGCGATGGTGCCCTTGGCCAGCCGGCCGCGAAAATTGCCGGCCCCGACGAAGCCATCCTTGTACTGGTCGGTGACGCCCCGGAAGACATCCGAATAGTGCCGCATCTGCAGCCAGACGCCGAGCGACTGCAGCGCCCACACGATAACCAGAAGAAGCAGTCCCCACTGCCAAATCGCCATTCGGTTCTCCTCCCGAAGCCTTCATTGAACCGCATCTTGGACGGATGCGCGACAACAGCAAAGTGAGAACATTTGTTTCCGAGAATGTCAATATGTATGATATTGACCTCGGTCACGGTCATCCACAGGGCCGTCGGCCGATTTCGGCGACGGCACGGTTGTGCTAGCCTGTCCTCAAACGGGATATGTGAAATGGAACTGCCCTTCAGGGATGAACTGGCCCTTATGCCCGACCTTCGCCATCGGTTGCGACAATTGCGCTGGTTCCGCGCCACGTTTCGCGGCAGCGCCAAGGTGGTGTCCGACACATTCGGCGTGCGTTTTGAAATCGACGAAGCCAGGCTCACAAGGGCTTTTCTCGACTGGGTCGAGATCATGGAGGCGCAGAAGCGTTTCGCCGCGATCGACCGCGCCGACTTCATCGTCTTTGCCGCCGGCCTCGTGCTGCGCGAACTGATACGGCAGGCGCCGGCCAGGGAAGTCTCCGGCCTCAGCCATCTCGTCGAGACCGAGCAGAATGCCGGCACGCTGGAAATCGTCCGCTTCTGGCCTGAGGGGTTCCTCTACACCAATTATTGCGTTTCGGTGATTTCGGCGATCTACGAGCAGGAATTCGGCTCAGCGCCCAGCATCGACAAATGCGCCGACGACCTGCGCACATGGTGGTCCTATCGCGAGAACGTGACCGAGATGCCGGCCTATGCCGTGGCTTTCCTCGACCGCTTCCTTGGCGCCGAACCGAACTGGATCACGCCGGATCGCGCGCAATCGCGGCAGGCCATGCAAAGGGCGCTTGGGTCGGCCCGGGCCAGCGATGCGCTACGCCAGCTTTGACAGATTTTGGCGCCCGACCACCACGCTATTGAACATTTGACTTTTTGCCGGTAGCAAAGTGCAAAACTCCGGGGAGAAGCGCGTGGCGCGATCAAGGCCTATCATTTTCGATTGCGACGGCGTCCTCGTCGACAGCGAACCTCTGGCCGCGAGGGCCTATGAGCGCGTCTATGAAAAGCACGGCATGCCGGGCGTGCACGGCGGCATCATCGCCCAGTGCATCGGCATGAAACAGTCCGACATCATCGTCAAAATCAGGGAATTGACCGGCCATCAGTTTCCGGCGGCGGCGGATGGCGACATCTGGACCGAGACCAGGATCCTGTTTTCGCAGGAACTGAAGCCGACACCAGGAATCGCCGCGTTTCTGGAGGCGCTTGAGGGCGACCGCTGCGTTGCCTCCTCGTCCTCCGTCGAGCGCATAAACCACAGCCTGGCGGTGACCGCGCTGGCACGGTTCTTCGGCGACGCAATTTACAGCTCCTCGATGGTTAAGAACGGCAAGCCCGCGCCAGACATTTTCCTGTTCGCCGCGGCAAAGAGGGGCGTCAATCCGGCGGACTGCATCGTCATCGAGGATTCGCCCTTCGGTATCCAGGGCGCGGTTGCCGCCGGCATGACGGCGATCGGCTACACCGGCGGCGGCCACACCTATCCCGAGCATGGCGCGCGACTGAAGGCGGCCGGCGCCGATTTCGTCTGCACCGACTGGCAAGAGATCAGCCGGCAATTGTCCGGGCTCGGTGTCCCCGCCTAAGAGCTTGTTCTAGCGAGTGGGTAGTCCAAGCCGAACCCATTCGTCGGGCGGGATTACAGATCCGACACGTAGGCCGAACGACAAAACCCTGGTCACATCGCTGTCGACCTCGCAGCGGAAGCCCAGATGGTACCACGTGCCCGTTGCGCGGAAAGCGACATCCGGGGCGTTGAGAATATTGCCGGCCTTCAGCGGCACGCTTGGGATCAAGTCGGGGAAATAAGAGGCGTCCAGCAATTGCTGCTGCAATGCGCTGGCGCAAAGTTTGGCACCACGCTGGGCGCGCGGCACGCCGCCCATCGAGGTCGTGGCCAGCGCATCGCCGGTAGCGTCTTGCGAATAGAGCTTGCGAACGCCCGGAAGCCCGGAATAGCGACGCGACGCGGCACTGGCGACATCAGGGGAAGCTGGGTCTCCCGCGCTCCCCTTGGGGGACTTCGAGACCTTTGAAGAGCCGGGCTTCGGCGCATTTGCGGGTTTGGGCGTCGGCTTTTCAGCCGATATGGGAAGCTCGACCTCAGTGTCGCCGTCATCGGCGGCCAACGGCGGTGCCGCGGCCGTTTGCTTGTCGGCGTCGGGGGTTTCCGCCTCCTCAGCATCCTTCAGGGACTCGGCATCCTTCGCGGCGGTTGCCGGCTTCTCGCCGGCCTCGGGCAACTCTGCCGGCTTTTCGGTGGCCGCCGGCGCGCCAGACTTGGTCTCCGCAGGCTCAGGCGTCACGGGCGGCTTGGACGTCTCCTCCTTGGCAGGCGCTGGCGAACTGTCTTGAGCGCTGGCTCCGTCCAGGGATTTCCTGGGGCCGGCGTCCTTGTCGCCGAACTGAAAGACAGGTCTCAAGGTCTCGATCGGCGGCGTCTTGCGCGACTGCTTTTCGGGCGGTTCTTCAGGCTTCGTTTCCGGCGGCTTCTCGGCTTTGGGCTCCTTTGGCGGTGCGGGAGCAGGTTTCGGTTTTGGCTGATCGGGCGGAGGCACGAGCGCGACATTTACCGGCTGGTCCTGCTGCGGCTCCTGGGCTGGCCTCGGCAGGTTGTAGAACACCAGCGCTGCGAGGAGCGCATGCAGGATCAGCGATGCGGGCAGCGCCCACAACAGATCCCGACGCCGCTCTCGTGCCTCGTCCTTCATGCTGACCGATGTGGAATGAAATAGCGGCGGCTTCAAGCATAGGCTTTGGATTGATGCAATTTAACCGCTGCACAGCTCGGTGATCTGGATGATCCGCGCCGCTGCGCCGCCCGTCGAGGCGTTGGCACGGCTGGTCGAGCGACCGTGCCGTCCTGAATATTCGCAACGACCCTGTTCTGTGACGAGTGACTAGCCTTGCCGCTGGTGCTGGATCTCGTCCAGAAACTGTCCGTCCAGCGGCGTTTCGCCAAACCAGTTCAGCCGGTTGATGCTGACGAAGCCGGCATCGATCGCCTCGTTCTCGTCGCCCGGCTCACTTGCGTGAGCGCGCCCGCGCGGGACTGTGATGACGGTGCGATCGCCGTCGCTCTCCAGGATTTCAGCCTTGCGGCCGATCTTGTCGCGGCCGATGCGCGGCTGCCGGATCCCGGCCGGCAGCGAAGCCGGCAGGTTGATGCTGAGCCAATGGCCATATGCCGCCCACTCTTCACGCGACCGCCAGAGCGAGGAGATCAACGCGCCGAGCCACTCGTCGTCGACACCGCTGAAGTCCGGATTCTTCACCCGGGAAAAGCCGATCGCCGGAATACCCCAGAATGTCGCCTCGCGCGCAATGCCCAGCGTCCCGGAATAGGCAAGGTCCTCGGCGACGTTGCGCCCGTCATTGACGCCCGCCAGAACCAGGTCGGGCTTTTGGCCATCCGCGAACAGCCAGGCCATCGCACTCACCACGCAGTCGGCCGGAGTGCCGGAACACGAATACCAGCCGGGCTTGACGCGCCGCATGATCAACGGCCGCGCGATCGTCAGCGATGCGCCCGCGGCGGTGCGCTTGCCGTCGGGTGCCACCACCCACAAATCGTCGCTCAGGCTGCCGGCCGCCTTGACCAGCCGGGCAAGGCCCGGCGCCTCGATGCCGTCATCGTTGCAGATCAGGAGTCTCATGTCTCGTTTCCTCGGCGCACCGGGATGTTCTGGCCGGTGCGGCATTGCGGGCGCAGCGACGGAATATGGGCTTTCAGGTCGTCGAGGAGTTCGCTCGCGCAGGAATGACCGAGCGCCTCCGGGCGCCCTGCCTTCTCCCAGATATCGACATTGCCCGACAGCGTTGGGTGGGTGGGCATGCGCACCCAGTCCGCCCGGCCGGCTTTGTGCAGCAGATCGCCGGGGGAGCCGGAGGGCAGATGCCCGGTCAGCAACACCGGAAAGCCGGCCCGGTCGGCGCGCGGCAGCAGGCGGGACGAAGGCCCGGCCTCGCCCATGCCGTCATCGGCCAGCAAGGGCAGCGAGGGCAGCGGGTCGGCGTCGGTCCAGTCTGCGGCACTACCCAGCCGCAAGCGCAGGATCTCGGATACGCCAGGCAGCAGCGCTGAAGTGGCGGCGATCTGCGCTTCGAGCGAAGCACGCATGCCGGCGTGGATGGCGAAGGGTCCCGGCAAGGCCGCGATCAATTCCAGCGACCGCCCCGACAGCGGCGTCGGCAGAAGGCATCCGTTCGAATGGCGCGCCACCCAGCCCGAAATGGCCTCGGCGCGCGCCGCACCCGGCACGGGATCGGCGCCATAGGACGCGTCGAGAACGAGAAGATCGCATTCGGGGATCGCGTCCATCACGAAGACATTGCTGTCCGGCACCACGTCGGCCGAATAGACGACGCGGCTCTTGCCATCGTCGACGGCAAACCAGACGCCGCCGACGACATGTCCCGACCTCCCCGTCCTGACCCTGAGATTGCCGCTCTTCAGCAAATCGCCGGGTTCGAAAATCTCGATGCGATCTTCCGGAAAGGGAAATCGCTTGAGATCCCCGGGATCGGCATAGCCGGCGAGCGTGGCCGGAGCCTCGGCGCGGGTTTCGGCCGTCATGAAAATCGGACCGGCATAGCCGCGCGACAAAAGCCAGCTCAGAGCACCGACGTGATCCTCGTGCGCATGCGAGACAAACAACGCGTCGATGTCGGCGATCGACCCGTCAAGTGCCGGATAGTACTCCGCCCCTGTGGCCCCGACCTTGATGCCGATATCGAGCAGGATGCGATCGTTTCCGCTGCGGACGGCAACGCTGGTGCGGCCCTTTTCGCCGAAGCCGCCGGCCAGGTCCAGCTTCATCACGACGCCGCCTCCGCCGGGATTACCCAGCCGGACTTAATGCGCAGGCGCGCCTGGGCTCCGCTCTCCAGCACGACCGGGTCGGGCTGCTCGAAATGCAAGGTAAGATCAGGTCCTGCGGAAGGCGTAAATTCGATGCGCGCCGAGCCACCCTGGTAGATCACCCGCTTGACGAGGCCATCGAAGCCGGGGCCGTCCGACGAGACGTCGAGATCGGCCGACCGGCAGCAGATCCTTGCGCCAGCGCGCGGCCGCTCGCCTGCCCGGCAGCGGACGACCAGCTCGGTTCCGAGAACCCGGACCTTGCAATGACCCGCCTCCTCGGAGCTCAGCACGTCGGCCGGAAGCAGAATGCCCTGTGAAATGAAGGAGGCCACCATTTCATTCGCCGGCTCATGATAGAGCTCGCGCGGGGTCGCGAGCTGGACCAGGCGACCGTGATCCATCACCGCGATGCGATCGGCCAGCGCCATGGCCTCGGCCTGATCGTGGGTGATGTAGACGATGGTCGTGCCGGTGCGCTTGTGAAAGGCGGCGAACTCGTCCTCCATCGAGGCCCTGAGATGCACGTCGAGATTGGCGAGTGGCTCGTCGAACAATACCAGCGAGGGCGCGGCGACCAGGCAGCGCGCCAGGGCCACGCGCTGGCGCTGGCCGCCGGAGAGGTTGGCCGGCCTACGGTCTCCTAACCCCTGTAGATTGACCAGGGCCAGCGCGTCGGCAACCTTCTGGCGGGCGACCGCCTTGTCCAGCTTTGCAACCTTGAGCGAATAGCCGATGTTCTCGGCGACCGTCATGTGCGGCCACAATGCGTAGTTCTGGAAGACGATGCCGACCCGCCGCTTCTCTGGTGGAACGCTGCCGCCTGCACCCGACACGACCTCGCTGCCGACGCGGATTTCGCCCGACGTCACCTTCTCGAAGCCGGCGACAAGCCGCAGCAACGTCGTCTTGCCGCAGCCGGAAGGCCCGAGCACGGCAAGGAATTCGCCGTCGCCGACATCGATCGAAACGTCCTTGACCGCATCGAACTCGGCGAAGCTCTTGGTCACATGGTCCAGGGTCAATCGCGCCATGGCAGAACTCCACTCGGAAGGTGAGGGGCAAGCAGGTTGGTCACCAGCATCAGCACGAAGGTGACCGCGACCGTGATGACGGACATCGCCGCCGCGTAGTTGGAATCGCCGCCCTGTTCGAACGAGAACATCACCACGCCGATTGTCTCGGAACCCGACGACCACAGCAGCGCCGAGACCGTGAGCTCGCTGAGCGCCGTCATGAAGATCAGCAGGCCGCCGGCGATCGCCGCCGGCGCCACCAAAGGAAAGACGATGGTGCGCATGCGCGTGAACAGGCCGGCGCCCGCCACTTGTGCAGCCTCCTCCAGCGTCCGGTCGATCTGGTGATAGCCGCTGATGGTCGGCCGCAAGGCCAGCACCAGGAAGCGGGCGAGATAGGCGTAGAGGATGATCCAGACCGTGTTGTAGAGCTGTATGCCGGTCAGCGGGATCGGCCGCAGGAACAGCAGCAGCGATGCGATCGCCAGCACCACGCCGGGCAAGGCATAGGGCAGTTCGACCGAAAGATTGAGCAGCCGCACCCAGCGCTGTTTGCCCCAGGCAATGAGATAGCCGATCGGCACGGCGACGAGGACCGCGAAGAAGGCGGCGGCGATAGACAGCCAGAAGCTGTTGAAGAAGGCGCGGCTGGCGGCAGCGTGCTCGAACAACACGAAACGGTAATTGTCGAGCGTCGCCGTCTTGGCGCTGAGCGCGATGCCGTAGCCGGGAACCAGCGACGTCAGCACCAGCCCGAACAGCGGCAGGAACAACACCAGTACGACCAGCAGCCACATGCCGGCCTGGACGACCGGACGCCAGCGGCCAAGCTCGTAGGGCTCGGCGGGCAGCGAGGTGGAGCTGATGCGGTAGTCGCGGCGCCGGCTCATGACCTCCTGGGCGATAATGCCGGCCATGGCGATGATGCCGATCAGCACCGACAGGAACGCCGTCTCGCCGAGCACGGCCGGCCCGCCGCCGGCCAGTTTTTGATAGATCAAGGTCGGCAGCACCAAGTAATTGGCGGGAATGCCGAGAAAGGCGGGAATGCCGAAATTGCCGACGCAGGACACGAAGGCCAGTGCCGCTGCCGCCATGATCGACGGTGTCATCAGGGGTAGCACGATGGTGACGAGCACGGTGAACCAGCTCGCGCCGCCGGCTCGCGCCGCCTCGACCAGTTCGCGCGGCAGCTTGCGCAGGCCGGCGCGCACCAGCAGGAACACCAGCGGGCCATACTGCACGCCGAGCAGCAGGATGATGCCCGACGTGGAATAGAGCGGGTTTTTGGTGCCCAGCGGCGGTGCGGCGCCGAACAGCTTGAGGAACGGGCTGGCCGGTCCGAACAGTTGCAGCCAGGCAAGCGCCGTGACCTGCGGCGCGATCATCAGCGGCATGACGTAGCAGAGCACCAGCGCGCTTCGGCCACGTATGTCGGTCAGCGTGATGAGCACCGCCACCAGCGTTCCCGACAGCACGGCAAGCACCGTGCCGCCTATGCCGACGACAAGCGTATGCCAGGTGGCGATCCAGGTCGCCGGACTTCTCAGTCCGGCCTCCAGGGCCATCGTTGACACCATGCCGCCGGGTGCCACGATTTCCTTGATCAGGCGCAGCATCGGCAGCAGGGACAGCAGCACGATGACGACGGCTACCGCCGCCGTCAGGACCATTTCCTGGCCCCGGCTTTCCCTGATCGTTGATGGCATGGTTGCTTTCCTGAAATTCGACCAGCGCGCAGTGGGGATGCCGCCGCGAAGCGGCATCCCGGCCGGATCGCCGAGCCTTGTCAGCCGCCGAACAGTTCCGAGAACTTCGCCTTGTCGGCGTCGGTCTTGGCGACGATTGCCTTGGTGTCGAACGACATCACCTTGACCTTGACGCCTTCCGGCAGCCATTCGGGCCGGCCGACCGAGGCCCGTGCCGGCAGGTAGCCCATGGAAAGCGCCAGCTTCTGGCCTTCGTCCGAAAGAATGAAGTCGACGAACTTCTTGGCGCCGTCGACATTCTTGGCCGTCTTCATGATCGCGACCGGTTCGGTCACGGCCGGCACGCCTTCCGAGGGGAACACGAATTCCACCGGCGAGCCCTTCTTCTTGGCGTTCATCGCCATGAAGTCGACGAGGATGCCATAGGGCTTCTCGCCTGATGCCACGGACTTCAGCACCGCGCCATTGCCGCGCACGCTGACGGTGTTGTTGGCCTTCAGCTTCTGGAAGAAATCCCAGCCGTAATCGGCATCGCCGGCGAAGCCCGAAAGCAGGTAGGCGGCGGCACCTGAGTAGAGCGGGCTCGGCATGACGAGACCATCGGCATAGGCCGGCTTGGCGAGATCGGCCCAATGTTCCGGCTTCTCGGCGGCCGCGGTGTTGTAGACGATGCCGGTGGTGATCAGCTTGCTGCCGAAATAGGTCTTGTCGGCGTCGTAAGCATCCGGCTCGATGCCGTCGAGCTTTGCCTCGGGATAAGGCAGCAGCCGGCCGTCCTTCTTCAGCAGCTCCATCGAGACCGCATCGGCGATCAACAGCACGTCGGCCTGCGGGCTGCCGGCGGCGAATTCGGCCGCCATCTTGGTGAGGATGTCGCTGGTACCGGAACGATAGATTGCCACGTCGATGCCGGGCTGCGCCTTCTTGAAGGCCTCGACGGTCTTGGCCGCATCGGCTTCCGGCTGGGATGTGTAGAGCGTCAACGTTTCGGCACTTGCCATGCCGGCAAACAAAGTTGCCGCGAGCGCCAGCTGGCTTCCCAGCAGCTTGATGAATAGCGTCTTCATAAGACCTCCTGTCCTGTCTGTGCACGACTGGCCCGGCCCCGGCCGGTTCCCTGTCTCTTCCTCCCTGCACGGCGCATATGACTGGTGGATGACACAGCGCGTGAGATATACAAAATATGTTCATATGTTCGATGTCAATTACAAATGAACAAAACTGTGCAACAATCGACACGCCGGACATCCGGTGCCAGTTGACACGCGGCCGGCCTTTCTCCGAAGAGGCGATGCGGGGCCCAGGCCAAGGCTCATGAGGACGAAAAGCGATGCCCGTGGAAAAACCCAGACCGGCCCGCTCCGGATTGCCGATGGTGTCGTCGGATCTCAACGTCAAGACGGCGTGGCTCTATTATGTGGAGGGCTTCACGCAGGAGCAGATCGCCGAGAAGCTCGACGTCTCCAGGGTGAAGGTCATGCGCACGCTGGCCGCGTGCACGGCCGAAGGCATCGTCGTCACCATGATCAACGCGCCGACCGCCGAACAGGTGGCGCTCGAACGTGCACTCGAGAAGCGCTGGGGCCTCGACGCCGCCGTCGTCATCCCGACGCCTTCGGCGCAAGACCACCTGGAGAAGGCGATCGGCCACGCCGTGGCGGCCTATCTCGGCGAGCAGATGCAGGACGGCATGACGCTGGCAATCGGCGGCGGCGCGACCCTGCATGCCAGTTTGGGCTTTCTCGCCCGCCGGCAGCTGAAGCACGCCTCGGTCGTGGCGCTCGTCGGCAGTCTGCCGCATTCGCAATGGATCAATCCGTCCATCGTCGCCGCCAAGGTCGCCGATGTCTTCGAGGTCGACAGCTACCAGATCACCGCGCCGGTGACGGTCGACAACCCCTCGCTGCGTGACCTGCTCTGGGCGCAGCCGGCGCTGCAAGACGTGCGGCAGCGCGCTGCCGCCGCCGATATCGCGCTGCTTACCGTCGGCGACATGTCGCCGGACGCGACCATCTTCCGCCACGGCATCGTGCCGTCGTCGCTCATCGCGTCGCTGAAAGCGAAGGGCGCGGTCGCCAACATGCTGTGCTATTTCGTCGATGCCTCAGGCAGGCTGGTCGACCACGAAGTCAACGGCCGCGTCATGGCCATCGACCTCGATGTCGTCGGCCAGGTGCCGAATGTCGTGCTGGCCGCCGGCGGAAAACGCAAGGTGGCCGCGATCCTCGCCGCGCTGAAGGCCGTCAGCACCAATGTGCTGATCACCGACAGCGATACGGCGACGGCGCTGCTGGCAAAGGCTGGCTGACAGTGCCGCTTAGATCAGGCCGCGTTCGCGCAAGAAATCCTCGACGCCGACATGGGTCATCGATTCGAATTCGGCGATCGCCTCGGCCACCCGTCTGCGCTGGGCCGCCAGCAGCGTGAACACCTGCTTCATCTCGCCGGAAACGCCGAAGCGGCCCCAGCGCTCCGCGATATGCGCAGGCAAGCCGATGTCGGCGCAGAACGCATCCAGGCTCTCATAGCCGAGACTGGCGACGAGTTGCTTGGTTTCGTCCGCCGACATGCGCGGCTCGAAAGCGTGATCGTGCAGGCGCTGCGCCACCAGCTTGATGTCGGACGGAGACGCGCCCATCACCTTGCCGAACAGGGTCTTGACGTCGGATGGATCGAATGCGGGCATGCGGACCTCCCTTCATCACAGTCCACCTGAAACATGGGCGAAGGGTTCGCGCCTGACAAGTCGATTCTGTGGTGAGCCGGCGCATCATTCGACGCCTCCTCACGTCAACGTGACCTACACCAGCATGCCCATCGGGTTCTCGATCAGCTTCTTGAAGGCGACCAGCAGTTCGGCGCCCAGCGCTCCGTCCACGGCGCGATGGTCGGTCGACAGCGTCACCGACATCACCGTGGCGATTTTGATCTCGCCGTTCTTGACCACCGCCCGCTCCTCGCCGGCGCCCACTGCCAGGATCGTCGCATGCGGCGGGTTGATGACGGCGGCGAAATCCTTGATGCCGAACATGCCAAGATTCGACACCGCCGTGGTGCCGCCTTGATATTCCTCCGGCTTCAGCTTGCGGCTGCGCGCGCGGCTGGCCAGGTCCTTCATCTCGTTGGAGATCACCGACAGCGTCTTTTCATCCGCCTTGCGGATGATCGGCGTGATCAGGCCGCCGGGGATCGACACCGCGACGCCGACATCGGCATGCCTGTGCTTGACCATGGCGCTTTCGGTCCACGAGGCATTGGCATCCGGCACCGCCTTCAACGCCATGGCCATCGCCTTGATCACCATGTCGTTGACCGAGAGCTTGTAGGCGGGCGCCTCGCCCTTGTCAGTCTTCTTTCCCGGTGCGGCCGCATTGAGCTGCGTGCGCAGCGAAAGCAGCGCATCGAGCTCGCAGTCGAGCGTCAGGTAGAAATGCGGGATGGTGGTCTTGGCCTCGACCAGCCGGCGCGCGATGGTCTTGCGCATATTGTCATGCGGCACCAGCTCGTAGGAACCTTCCTCGAACAGGCGCAGCACGTCCCCCTCCCCCTTGAGGGGAGAGTGGCCGGCCGCAGGCCGGTCGGCTGGGGTCGCTTCGACGGGGCTCGGCGCAAAAGCGGTGCCTTCTGAGGCGACCCCCTCCGTCCGCTTCGCGGACACCTCCCCCTCGAGGGGGGAGGAGAGTACCGCATCGATATCCGCCTTCACGACGCGGCCATGTGGGCCTGTGCCTGATATGCCGGAGAGATTCAGTCCTCCTTCACGAGCCAATCGACGCGCCAAGGGTGTAGCGCGGGGTTTCCCCTCCCCCTCGAGGGGAGGGTGGCCGGCCGAAGGCCGGTCGGGTGGGGTCGGTTCGACCGGGCTCAGCGCGAGGGCGGTGCCTTCTGAGGCAACCCCCTCTGTCGACTTCGTCGACATCTCCCCCTCAAGGGGGGAGATTGGCGCCTTGTCCTGCTTGGCCCCGTAGCTTTCATCATCGGCATAGATCCACGCAACCGGCGCTCCGACTGGAATATCGACGCCTTCCTTGCCGGAGACATCGCGCAGGATGCCGCTGGCCGGCGCGTCGATTTCCATCGCCGCCTTGTCGGTCTCGATCTCGAACAGCACGTCGCCCTTCTTGACCCGGGCGCCTTCCTCGGCGAACCAGCGCGAGATCTGTCCGGTCGCCATGTCCATGTCGACCTTGGGAAGAATGACTTCGGTCGGCATGTCTCAGCGAACCCCTCTCACGAGGTCGCGGGCGGCGGTGATGATGCCGGGAACCTGCGGCACCGTCGCCTTCTCCAGCTCCGGATTGTACGGGATCGGCGTCTCCGCGCCGCCCAGCCGCACGATCGGCGCGTCGAGATAGTCGAACGCCTCGCTCTCGGCGATCATGGCGCTGACTTCCGCGCCGATCCCGAGCGTCTTGACCGCTTCATAGACGCACATCAGCCGCGACGTCTTCTTGACGCTGTCGATGACGGTCTGCTTGTCCATCGGCCGGATGGTCCTGAGGTCGACGACTTCGACGTCGATGCCTTCCGCCTCCAGCGCGGCCGCGGCGTCGAGCGCCTTCTGCACCATGATCGAGGTGGCGACGATGGTGAGATCGCGCCCTTCGCGGCGGATATCGGCCTTGCCGATCGGCACCGTGTAGTAGCCTTCCGGAACCGGGCCCTTCATCTTGTAGAGCAGCTTGTGTTCGAAGATCATCACCGGATCGGGATCGGCGACGGCAGCCAAAAGCATGCCCTTGGCATCGTGCGGCGTCGCCGGCTGGATGACCTTCAGGCCCGGCACATGGCCGAGCCAGGCCTCCAGGCTCTGGCTGTGCTGCGCGGCGGCACCGGTGCCGGAACCGGCGGGAAAGCGCATCACCACGGGAACGGAAACCTCACCGCCCAGCATGAAGCGCATCTTCGCCGCCTGGTTGACGATCTGCTCCATGGCGAGCGTGGCAAAGTCGGAGAACTGGAACTCGAAGATCGGCCGCATCCCGGTGAGGGCCGCACCCACCGCGACACCCGCGCCGCCCAGTTCCGAGATCGGCGTATCCATCACCCGGTCCGCGCCGTAGCGCTCGACCAGATCGCCGGTCACCTGGAAGGCGCCGCCATAGACGCCGATGTCCTCGCCCATCAGGAAGACGCGTTCGTCCATGTCCATGGCGATCGCCATGGCTTCCTGGATCGCCTGGGCGTAGCTCAGTTCACGCACCATCGCGTCCATCACGCCTGCTCCGTATACACGTAATTTCCGGTCTCGCTGACATCAGGCGACGGGCTCGCCTTGGCGAACTCGATGCCGTCGGCGATTTCCTTGGCCACCGCTTCGCGGATCGCCTCGATGCCCTTGTCGTCAATGAACCCGAAGTCGCGCAGCTCGCTTTCGAACAGGGTGATCGGATCGCGGTTCGACATCCAGTCCTCGATCTCCTCCTTGGTGCGATAGCGGTTGCGGTCGCTCTTGGAATGGCCGCGATGGCGGTAGGTCTTGGACTCGATCAGCGTCGGCCCCTCGCCCGCGCGTGCGCGCTCGACGGCCTTGTAGGACGCCTCGGCGACCTCCGAAAAAATGTTGCCGTTGACGATGACGCCGGGCATCGAATAGGCGGCGGCGCGCTCGGCGATGTTCTTGACCGCGGTCGAGCGGGCCGTCGACGTCGACATGCCGTAGCCATTGTTCTCGCACACGAAAATCACCGGCAGCTTCCAGATCGCCGCCATGTTCAGCGCCTCGTGGAAAGCGCCCTCATTGTTGGCGCCGTCGCCGAAGAAGGAGACCACGACCTTGCCGGTCTTCATCATCTTGGAGGAGAGCGCCGCCCCGACGGCGATCGGAATGCCGCCGCCGACGATACCATTGGCGCCCAGATTGCCCTTGGCCACGTCGGCGATGTGCATCGAGCCGCCGCGTCCCTTGCAGTAGCCGGTGGTCTTGCCGAAGAACTCGGCGAACATGCGCTTGACCTCGGCGCCCTTGGCGATGCAGTGGCCGTGGCCGCGATGCGTCGAGGTGATCTGGTCATCCTCGCCGAGCGGCATGCAGATGCCCATGGCGCTGGCTTCCTGCCCGATCGACAGATGCATGGTGCCGTGGATGAGGCCGCGCGTGTAGCTCTCCTCCGCGCCCTCTTCGAAGCGGCGGATGAGGTACATCTTGTAGAGCACCTGTCTGAGCTGCTCGGCGCTGTACTGGCGATAGACGAAGGGCAGGTTGGCGCGGCTGTCCGCGACGGCTTTGCTGGCTGCGGCCATGATCACACCTCCACGGTTCCGTAGACGAGCTTGTCCTGGCGCGCGCGCAGTTCGGCGATCTTGGAGCCGGGAGCCGGGGCGGCATTGGCGTAGGTGATGAGCTCGCCCTTCTTGATCGGCGCCGTCACCGAACCGCCTTGCAGCAGACCGCAGGGAATGGCCCTGGCGGCATGTGCTTCCGGCGCCGTCATGATCCAGGCGCGGTAGCAATATTCGCCGATCGCATCGAGCTTCTCGCCCGGCTTCATGTCCTTCTTGGCCACGGCTGCGACTTCGGCCACCGGCTTTGCCAGCGGCACCATGTCGGCCTTGCCGTAGAGCACGACGCGGGCGCAGGTCAGGGGCACTTCGAGCGAGGTCAAATGGTAGGGCCGATGGAAGGTGAAGTACGGGCCCTTGCCCATCTTCAAATCTTCCATGCGCTCCGAAATGCGCGGATGCGACATGTCGGCGACGACGAACACGCCGGGCGCGACACCCTTGCCGATCGAATAGTCGACGACGCCGACCTTCGACAGCACGCCGCCGTCCTTCTGCGGCACCAGCACCTTGGACAATTCGCCGAGCGTCGCCGCCGGACCATGCATGCCGGCCTTGTCGGGCACCAGCCCGGTGGCGTTGGCGATCGCCGCCATCTCGACCATGGTCTTGGAGCCGTCGACGAACTCGACCAGCATACGCACATTCATGTGCCGGCGCTTGGCTTCCTCTTCATAGTCGGGCGGCGTGGCGTCGATGTTGAGCGGATTGTTCTTGCCCTTGCCGGCGGCGACGATCGGATGGCCCATGGCCGAGACGAATTCGATAAGCTCCATGCAGGAAGACGGCTCGTCGCCGGCGCCCAGCGAATAAGTGACGCCGAGCCGGTCGGCCTCGCTCTTGAGATAGGCGCCGATGGTGACGTCGGCCTCGACATTCATCATCACCAGGTGCTTGCCGTGCTCCATGGCGCGCAAGCCGATCTCGGCGCCGACGGCGGGAACGCCGGTGGCGTCGATGACGACATCGATCAGGTCATTGTTGATGACCAGGCTGGCGTCGTTGGTGACCGCCACCTTGCCGGCCTCCATGGCGGCCGTCATCGCCGAGGCGTTCGACACTTCGCGCGCATGCCCGGTTTCCTGGAAGGCGATATCCACGGCCTTACTGGCGGCGGGCAGGTTCAGCTCGGAAATGGCGCCGATCTCAATACCGGACATATGGGCGACGCGGGTGACGATGTCGGTTCCCATCTCGCCCGAACCGATCAAGCCGATGCGGATTGGCTTGCCCGACTTGGCCCGCACCTCGAGATCACGGGCAAGGCCCGTCAACGAAACATTGGAAGCCATACCGCTCATTCCTCCCGTAATGCTGCTATTCAATCACCTGACGGGTATTGAACATCTGTATTTCTGTCAAGACTAATGTCCAGATTTGATGCGCTTTTGCAGCACTTCCCAGCATCACGAGCAAGATGGGAAAGCCGGCAAATCCGACAACCAAACGGCTCGCGACGGTTCGACGCATTCGGGCCCGGAAAAACTTCAACCGTGAGCGCGCTTGATGGCGAGAGAAGGGGCGCCCCCTGCTTAAGTGCTAGCCAACCGGAAAATCGTGGAAATGGATGATGGTGCTGACCGGAATGCCGCGCCATTTGCCGGCGATCAGCCGGTGGACACGTCCGGCGAAGATGTGACGGACACTGCCATGGCGTTGGAATAGCTCTTGAAGGGCATTGGCGTCGGTTAGCGTGACCTCGTCGAGCACCGGCATGTGGATGCCGAACGGCGGGTGGTGCATAAACAGGAGGACCGACCGGTCCTGTGCCTCTTGCAACCGCTTGCCGGCGCCTGCGGCATCAGCCGGGAACAGAACCCCTCGCCTGGGCTCTATTGTGCCGTCCAGCCGCCGTCCATCGGCAAGGTCGTGCCGGTGATCTGCCTGGCTGAATCCGAGCACAGGAACAGCGCCAGGGCGGCAAGGTCCTGGACGGCGACGAATTCCTTTGTCGGCTGTGCGGCCAGAAGCACATCGCGCTTGACCTGTTCCTCGGTCATGCCGCGCGCCTTCATCGTGTCGGGGATCTGCTTCTCGACCAGCGGCGTCCAGACATAGCCGGGCGCGATCGCGTTGACGGTGATGCCGTCCTGCGCGACTTCCAGCGCCACCGTCTTGGTCAGGCCTGATATGCCGTGCTTGGCCGAGACATAGGCGGATTTGAACGGCGAGGCGACGAGCGCATGAGCGGAAGCCGTGTTGATGATGCGGCCCCATTTGCGGCTCTTCATGCCAGGCAGCGCCGCTTTTATCGCGTAGAAGGCCGACACGAGGTTGATGCGGATGATCGCTTCCCATTTGTCGTCCGGGAATTCCTCGATCGGCGCGACATGCTGGATGCCGGCGTTGTTGACCAGGATGTCGAGGCTGCCGAACGCCTCTTCCGCCTCATGCACCATGGCGCTGACCGCCGCGCCGTCCATCATGTTGGAATCGGAGTAGCGGCATTTGACGCCGAAATCCTTCTCGATGCCGGCGCGCTCCTGCTCGATCGCCGTGGCCTCGCCCAGGCCGTTGATGGTGAGATTGGCGCCTTCGGCGGCGAAGGCGCGGGCGATGGCCAGGCCGATGCCGCTGGTCGAGCCGGTGACGAGCGCATTCTTCGAAGACAGGGAACCCATGGGTGATCTCGATATGGTGGGAGGGAACACGAAAGATAGGGCGCGGTCTTGTGCGCCGCAACATGACGATGCCACAGCCATATATCCGCGCATGCCCGACTCGACCGGCTTCGGCGACTACACCGAGACCGGTCACGTCATTCCGGTGCGCTACAAGGCCAGCATGGCAACTATGTCCACTCGATGTACCTCGACGACGCGCCGATCACCGGCGCGAGCGCGGTTTTCCTCCGGAATTGCCTGGAAACCGAACCGCCCTGATGGTCCGTCAGGGTCGCTTGGCCCGGGCAGGGCCAACATCGGGCGACCCGGCGATTTCCAGCAGAGACGACACCAGCAATTGCCGCTCGTCTGGGGAAAGCACATCCGCGTCGAACAGATTCATGCTGCGCAGGCCCTCGATGGCGAGATAGCAGACCAGCAGCGATTTGAGATCCGGCGTCTCGCTCTTCAGTCGTTGGAAGAGTTGTCGCTTGAACGTCTTTATGGGCGACATGAAGTCCGGATCCTCGGCGATCGCCGAAAATATCCACGACGCCGATGGCTGCTTGTCCTCGCAATCCTTGGCCGAAAGCCTGATGTAGACGGCGAGCGGATTTGCGCCATTGTCGTTGCTGCTGGCGGTCTCCAGCGCCTGCTCGAACTCGCGCAGATAGCCTTCGACCAGGCCCTGCATCAATTTGGCCTTGGTCGGGAAATTGTAGAGCAGTCCGCCCTTCGATACGCCGGCGCGGCTGGCGATGGCATCCAGGGACAGGCTACCGGGGCCGGATTCCCGTGCGACGTCCGCCGCCGCAGCGAGAATCCTCTCGCGCGAGTTCGTTCGTTGGGCTTTCATGGCGCCTCCCATCGCAAGCTTAGGCCCAATTGACAAGACCGTCCAGACGGTACAGTAAGACCGCGGTCATTTGAAATCGGGGCCCGCAGTCGATATGTGTCCCGATATCCGCGCTTCGCGCCGGATTTCGACTGAGGGGACTTCCTTGTTCAAGCGCATACTCCGTTTCGTTATCATCATTGTTGTGTTGGCCGTGCTCGTCATCGTGGTCGGCGGCATCGTCGGGTTCAATTTCCTGCGTGACAACGGCATCAAGCAGTATTTCGCCACGATGAAGCCGCCAGCGGCAACCGTGTCGACAACTATCGTCAAGCCGTCGAACTGGACGCCGGGCATCGAGGCGATCGGCACGGTCCGCGCCGTGCGCGGTGTCGACCTGACGGTTGAGACCGCCGGCATCGTCAAGGAGATCCCCTTCCATGCCAACGAGAAAGTGGCGGCCAATGCGGTGCTGCTGCAGCTCGACGACGCCGTAGAGCGTGCCGATCTCGCGGCACAGAAGGCGCAGGCGGCGCTCGATCAGACATCGCTGACCCGTGCACTCGAACTGACCAAGCGCGGTGTCGGCTCGGACTCGACCTTGGACACCGCACGTGCGGCCGCGTCCGCCTCGGCATCCCAGGTCAACAGGCTTCAGGCAGTGCTCGACCAGAAGCAGCTGACGGCGCCCTTTGCTGGAACCGTCGGCATCCCGAAGATCGATCTAGGCCAATATCTGGCGCCCGGCACCGCCGTGGTGACGCTGCAGGATCTCGACACGATGCGGGTCGACTTCACGGTTCCCGAACAGCAACTGCCGCTGCTCAAGATCGGGCAGACGGTTCGGCTCGGCCTCAGCGGCGGCGACATGCCTTTTGCCGGGACCATTCGCGGTATCGATCCCAAGATCGACCCGTCCAGCCGGCTGGTGAACATCCGGGCGGAAGTCGCCAATCCCGAAGGCAAGCTGACCCCCGGCCAGTTCGTGCAAGTGCGTGTCGAACTGCCCGAGGAGCAGAATGTGCTGGCGCTGCCGCAGACGGCGCTGACCACCAGCCTCTATGGCGACTACATATTCGTGGTGCACCCGGCAAAGCCCGCCGAGGCGCAGCCGACCAAGCCGGAGACAAACCCCGCCGCGGCGGCGACCGACAAGCCGGCGGACGCCAAGCCCGCGGCCGATGCCAAACCGGCCGAAGCCGCGAAGCCTGCCGCCGATGCGGCAAAACCAGCGGACAAGGCCGCCGCCGATCAGGCCAAGCCGGCCACGGGGGGCGAGCAGCCTGCCCTGGTCCTGTCGCAGGTATTCGTCAAGCCCGGCCGCCGCAACGAGGGCATGGTCGAGATCGTCGAGGGCCTCAAGGCGGGCGATGAGGTTGTCACGGCAGGTCAGAATCGCCTCTTCAACGGCATGTCCGTCAACGTCGACAACACCATCGACCCAACCAAATCGGCGAACAAGCAGGCCGACCAGCAATGAGCGTTTCCGATCTCTTCATTCGCCGGCCCGTCCTCTCCACGGTCCTTGCATGCATGATCCTGCTCCTGGGTTTCCAGGGCATATTCAGCCTGTCGATCCGCCAGTATCCGAAGGTTGACGAAACCGCGATCACCATCACGACGGCCTATCCGGGCGCCAGCGCCGACCTGATCCAGGGCTTCATTTCCGCTCCGATCGCGCGCGCCGTCGCCTCGACCGAGAACATCGATTACGTCACGTCGTCGAGCCGACCGTCCTCCAGCACCGTGACGGTGCAGATGAAACTCGGCTCCAACCCGGACGTCGCGCTGACCGAAGTGCTGTCCAAGGTCCAGGGCGTGCGCGGCACCTTGCCGGACGCCTCCAAGGATCCCGTCATCGTCAAGGGCACGGGCCAGCAATTCGCGATGATGTACATCTCGATGCAGAACCCGAACATGACCAAGGAGCAGCTGACCGAGTATATCGAACGCGTCATCAGGCCCCGCATGTCGACGGTCGAAGGCGTCGCCGACGTGCAGATCTTCGGTGCCCAGGAATACTCGATGCGCGTCTGGATCGATCCGGTCAGGCTCGCCGCGCGCGGCGTGACGGCATCGGAAGTGCTGACGGCGATCAACAACTCCAACTTCCTGTCGGCACCCGGCAACACCGAAAACGAATATGTCGTCTCCTCGATCACCGTGCGCTCGACGCTGCAGACCCCGGAAGCCTTCGCCGAGCTGCCGCTGCGCTCGACCGACGGCAATGTGGTGCGGCTGCGCGATGTCGCCCGCGTCGAACTGGGCGCCGAGAACACCGACACCAGGGTTTCCTTCAACGGCAAGCCAGGCACCTTCCTCGCCATCTTCCCGACCCCGGCTGCCAATCCCCTGACCACGGCGGCGGCGCTCACCAAGCTGGTGCCTCAAATCCAGGAGACGTTGCCGAAGGGCATGACGATCGAGATCGTCTACGACGCGACCGGGCAGATCAGCGCCTCGATCGACGAAGTGTTCAAGACCATCGGCGAGGCCGTTGCCATCGTCGTCGTCGTCATCCTTTTGTTCCTTGGCTCTTTCCGTTCGGTGATGATGCCCATCGTCACCATCCCGCTATCACTGATCGGCGTCTGCTTCCTGTTGTTCGCGGTGGGCTATTCGATCAATCTTCTGTCGCTGCTCGCCATGGTTCTGGCGATCGGCCTCGTCGTCGACGACGCCATCGTGGTGGTGGAGAATATCCACCGCCACATGGAAGAAGACCACATGTCGCCGATGCAGGCGGCCTTCAACGGCATGCGCGAGATCGCCACTGCCATCGTCGCCATGACCATGACGCTGGCCGCGGTGTTCGCGCCATTGGCCTTCACCGGCGGCCTGACCGGCGCGCTGTTCCGCGAATTCGCCGTCACGCTCGCCGGCTCGGTGGTGCTGTCGGGCGTGATCGCCATCACCATCACGCCAATGATGTCGGCGCGCCTGCTGAAGTCCGGCACGCCAGGCCGTTTCCAGCGCATTGTCGACGGCACTTTCGCGCGGGTCGAGCACGTCTATGAGCGGGCCGTCACCGGGTCGCTCAACTATCGCCCGCTGACGCTGATCATCGTGCTGGCGCTTGTCGGGGTGACCGGCTTCATGTTCACCAAGACCTCAACCGAACTGGCGCCGGAAGAAGACCAGGGCTTCCTGCTCTCGCTTGTAACGGCGCCGCGTTATGCGACATCCGATTACACCGAGACTTACGTCAACCAGATGCTCGGTCTGGTGAAGGATATTCCCGAAACGCGGGCGCAGTTCTCGGCCGTCGCGTTCGGCGGCACGACGAACAGTGCGTTCGTCGGTTTCGCCTTCAAGGACTGGGCGGAGCGCAAGCGCAACTCGAAGGAGCTGCAGGCCGACATCACAGCCCGTCTCGCCAAGGTGGCGGGCGTCCAGGCCTTCGTCTTTGCGCCACCGACGCTGCCGGGCTCCGGCGGCGGCCTGCCCATCGCCCTGGTGGTGCGATCGACCGGCGACTCCTCGGAAGTGTACGACGTGGCCGAGAAGATCAAGAACAAGGCACAGGCCTCCGGCCGCTTCATCGTCGTGCAGAATTCGATGGCCTATGACGCGCCGCAGGTGACGGTGACCATCGATCGCGACCGCGCCGCGGCGCTGAACCTGCCGATCGCCGATATCGGCCGGACGCTGACGCTGCTGGTCGGCGGCGCCGAAGTGGCGCAGTTCGACCGCGACTCCAACAGCTACGACATCATCCCGCAGGTGCCGAAAGAATTCCGCGACAATCCCGAAAAACTCGGCGAGTACTTCGTGCGCAGCGTAACGGGCGAGATGGTGCCGCTGTCGGCGGTGGTGAAGATCTCGACCAATGCGTCGCCGGCCGCGATCGAGCAGTTCAACCAGCTGAATTCGTCGACGATCTCGGCGCTGCCGCTGCCCGGCGTCACCACGGGCGATGGATTGAAAGTCCTCGAGGACATAGCCAGGGAGAGCCTGCCCGACACCTTCTTCATCGACTATTCGGGCCAGTCCAGGCAGGAGAAGGAACAGGGCAACACGATCCTGATCGCCTTCGGGGCGGCCGTCATCGTCATCTATCTGGTGCTGGCGGCGCAGTTCGAAAGCTTCCGTGATCCGCTGATCATCATGATGGCGGTGCCGCTGTCGATCTTCGGCGCCATCGTGCCGCTCAATCTGGGCCTCGGCACACTCAACATCTACACGCAGGTCGGACTGATCACGCTGATCGGCCTGATCACCAAGCACGGCATCCTGCTGGTCGAGTTCGCCAACCAGCAGCGCGAGATCCACGGTATGCGGCGACGCGACGCCATCATCGCTTCGGCCAAGGTGCGGCTGCGGCCTATCCTGATGACGACGGCGGCGATGGCGCTTGGCGTGGTGCCGCTGATCACGTCCAGCGGCGCCGGCGCCGCGGCCCGCTATTCGATGGGCCTGGTCATTTTCACCGGCATCCTGGTAGGCACCATGTTCACGCTCTTCGTCGTGCCCATGTTCTATACCTTCATTGCCAGCAAGGACTTGCCCCAGCTGGCCGAGAAGCCGGATCCCAAATTGATGCCGGCATTGCCGAGCTGATGGAAACGGCATTGCCGAACTAACAAAAACTAACAAAGAAAAGAGGCCGAAACGTCCCGGCCTCTTTCTTTGGCTGTGCTCGATTTACCGCGGGAAAATGTTCCGGCGGGAGCCCTGAACGGATATGGCTGCTGTGCCGATCCGTTGCCAGCCAGCTACTTGACGATGACGATGCTGGTGTTGGCCGGCCCGAAGGTTTCGACGAGCTGGTAGAAATCGGCGGCATTGTCGGGATGCAGCCGCACGCAACCATGCGAGGCCGGCCGGCCAAGCCGCTTGATGGCATAGGTGGCGTGCACCGCATAGCCGCCGCTGAAGAACACCGAATGCGGCATCGGCGCGTTGTCGTACTTCTTCGAATACCACATTTCATGCATGCGCGTCGGCTTAAACGAGCCGGTCGGCGTCACATGCGCCCTGTCGCCGGTGGAAACCTTCCAGGCGAAGGCCGGGCGGCCGTCGACCGAGACTTCCATGACCTGTTGCGAAAGCGAGACGCGCGCCACGATCTTGTTGGCGGCATGCGCGGTACCCGTGCCGGCGCCGAACAGAAGCGCCGCAGCCGTCAGGGCAGCGGCGGCGGTGATGTTGATGAGCTTGGCGGAAATAGCAGTATGCATGATGTCCCTCTCTCTGCCGGGCTGGCCGGCCCCAAATTCGATGAGCGGCTTATCCCTGCATCATGTTTCGGAAAGATTTCGTGAAATGCTCGTTTGTGTTTCGAATATGTTTCCTCTGGTTAATGGGCCAAAGTTCCCATATGGCGAACATCGACGCTGTCACCCTGGACAGGAGTAGGCACATAGGTATCCAGCCCGAAACGAAAGTTCGGATTAGCCAAAATTGAAAGGTTGGAGCCCTATTTCGAAACAGAATCTGCAACAAAGCGCATTTTCGGCGGCATGAAGCGGATACAGGCCGTCGGCAAAGTTGACGTAACGAAAGCAGACGGCAACGACCACGGGAACGAAAACGAACATGCGGTCCTGGTTTCTCGGGATCAGCATCGCAGCAGCAGCCATTAGCGTCGCCGGCACGGTTGCCGACGGTTCCATGGCCAGCCTCGCGGCGATGAGTTCGAGTGAGATCTCAACCCTCTATACCGTCCTGTTTTGTGCCACGGTCTGGATTGTTCCAGCCTGCGCATCGTCCGGCTCAAGGCCCACTGGCGGGTTGGCCTTCGGCTGCTGGCATTGCGCGGCCCCTCCGGCAACTTGCTGCTGAGAGGACCGAAGGCCCGCGCCGTGACGGGGGGCTCCGTAGACGGCGCGGGCACTTCGGGAGTTCCTGAAGTATGCCGAGGCGTCACGCGCCCACCCAAGACGGGCGTTGGTCTTCGGAAAACAAGCTGCCGCAACATGATTTACTGGGGATTGACGCAATGAAAACGAAACTTGCAGCTTCGGTGCTTTCGGCACTGCTCTACGCACAGGGCCTGCTCGGCTTTGCCGGGCTCGCCACCGTGCTCTTGAAAGAGCGCGCGCATGCAGGCGAGTTCGCGGCAGGCAGCGACATGCCGCCGGGGCCATCGCTACTGGTGGTGCGCTGAGCGCAGGGCAATCGGGCCCGAGGTGAAACCGGTTTGGAAATCCGATGCTCAACCAGAGGAATTGCGTGAGCGCCCGGCCGTCAATCGGCGAATTGCGCCGGCGGATCGAAACGGTAGCCGGCGCCGCGTATGGTGATGATGGCTTCCGTATCGAGCTTGCGGCGCAGCCGCACGATGCGCGAATCGATCGAGCGGTCGAAAGCGTCGACATTCTCGGCCGGCGCCGCCGCGATTATGTCGTCGCGCGTCAGCACCTTGCGGGGACTGGCCAGGAACAGCCGAAGCAGCGCCACCTGGCCGGGCGAAAGCTGCTCCTCCGTGCCCGAGCGGTGCATGACGATGGCCGACCTCAAATCGACGGTCGCGTTCTCCAACACGATCAGTTCCTGGGCGGCCCTGCCCCGCCGCGTCAGCAGGCCGCCGACGCGGGCGGCGAGTTCCCTGACATTGAGCGGACTTTCGATGACGTCGGCCGCGCCGAGCTCGAGCGCCAGCACCTTGTCGACGAGGTCGCACGGCCGGCAGATCAGGATGAAATCCGGTCCGCCTTCACCGCCCCCGCCTTGGCTGCCATAACGCCTGAGCAGATCACGTCCCTCCGCCTGGCTGAGGCTGTCACCGACGACGACGACGTCGACGCCCTTTCCCGCCAGCATAGATTCCGCTTCCCAGGGCTGGCGCGCCTGACGCACGTCGTGGCCTCGCCGCTCAAGGTGATCGGCGAGTTCGGTCGCCACCACTTCGGCGACGCAGATAAGCCCGATAACGGCGCGTGCAGCCATGTTTTCCAACCATTTCCTGGCAACCCGATATGAGTGCTGGACATCATGTTTATACCCAATCTACTTTCCACCGAAAGTGGGAGCGAGCGCATCGTGCGGGCAAGAATTTTAATTGTCGAGGATGAGCCCGATCTAAGAGAGGCGGTCGCCGAATATCTCGGCGCCGCCGGCTATGACGTGGCGACCGCCGAAACCGCGGCCGCCGCGCGCAGCCTGGTCGAAACGCAATCATTCCACCTCGCCATCCTCGACATCGCCATGCCGGGTGAGGATGGGCTATCGCTCGGCCGCTGGTTGCGCTCGAGACTGCCGATCGGCATCATCTATGCCACCGCCGCCGGCACCGCGCTTGATCGCATCGTCGGACTTGAGCTCGGCGCCGACGACTACATCGTCAAACCCTACGAGCTGCGCGAGGTGCTGGCCAGGGTCCGCAGCGTGCTGCGCCGGGTTCCGCAGCACGCGCCGATGCACGGCCAAAAGGCGAGCGATCCCCGCCGCTCCGTCGCTTTCGGCTCCTTCCAGGCTGATCTCGACGGCAGGCTGGTCACCGGCGCCAACGGCGCGGTGATCGACATGGCCAAGAGCGAGTTCGACGTGCTGGAGGTTTTCCTGACCCGCGCCAACCGGCTGCTGACACGTGCTGCCATTTCCGAAGCGATCGGCCTCACCGAAGATCCGGAATCCTCGCGCGCGGTCGACATTCGCATCATGCGCCTGCGCAAGAAGATAGAAACGGATCCGGCCAGCCCGAAATTCCTGCGCACGGTGCGCGGCGAAGGCTATATCTTCTCGCTGCCGGCCGGCGACGGCCACTAAGTGGGCGCGGGGGATTGCTCCCGCGCCTGTGCTGGTCTGTGGACGGATCCGTCGCAATACTTGTCGCCCAAAAACGCTCTTGGTTTTGGGACAAGGCATAAAAACAAGGATTTGAGACGCGGCGCATGAAATCCGCTTGGCACCGCAACAATGGCTGAAAATGACCGCTGAAGCAGCAGGCACGGACATGCAAGACGGCCGGCAAGGCGCGGCGATGGCGGCCGTGCGCGTGGTGCGGCGGCTGCGCGAGGCCGGCGACTGGCAGCGCGAGATGGAAGCCATACTGGAAACGCTTTGCCGCGCAATGGACTGCCAGCGCGGCATCCTGTTCCGCCTGCGCGAACTGCCCGGCCAGGGATTTGCCCAGTCGGTGGCCGCCTACTGGATCGATCCCGTGGTCGGTGGCGAGCTGGCCTCGCCGACGGTGATCGTGCAGTCGATCATCAACGCCGATCCGCTGCTGGAACGGCTGCAGGAGGATGAACGACAGGGCAAGATTTTCGCCGGCCATACGCGCGACCTCGAGGGCTTCCTGAGAGCCGACTTCGAGAAACAGAGCATTAAGTCGTTCCTGTCGGTGTCCGTATTCGCGCATGGCCACCTGTGGGGGACGCTGGCGGTCAATGACTGTATCGAGGAGCGCGAATGGACCGATGAGGAAGAAGCGACGCTGCATATCATCGCGCTGGCCATCGGCGACGCGATCGAACGCTCGCCCTCCGACGCCCACGCCAGCGAGGTCATCCGCCGCACCATGCTGCAAGCCTCGCTCGATGCCATCCTCGTCATCGACGAGACCGGCTCGATCGTCGAATTCAATCCGGCCGCCGAGAAGATGTTCGGCTTCCTGCGCAGCGATATCCTCGGCAAGGACCTGCTCGACACCATCGTGCCGATCTATTACCGTAAGGGCTATGCGTCGGGGGCCGAATACATGTCCGGCCGCGGCGCGCCAATGGTCGGACAGCGGCTCGAGACGGTGACCCAGAACGCCGCCGGCGAGATTTTCCCCATCGAACTGACGGCGACCGAGATGCGGGTCGCCGACCGCCGCCTGATCTTCGGCTCCATCCGCGACCTGCGCGACAAGCTGCGCGCCGAGGAGGAGATCAACCGCCAGCGCGAGAAGCTGCACCAGAACGAGAAGATGGCGGCGATGGGTTCGCTGCTTGCGGGTGTCTCGCATGAACTCAACAACCCGCTGGCCGTGGTTGTCGCCCAGTCGACGCTGCTGCACGAATTCGCCTCCGATCCGCAGACCAAGGTTCGCGCCGAGAAAGTTCGCGCCGCCGCCGAGCGCTGCGGCCGTATCGTCAAGAGCTTCCTGTCGATGGTCCGGCTGCATCCGACCGAGCGGGCCGAGACGGACCTTAACCAGGTGATCCGCGCGGCGCTCGAGGTGACCGCCTACGGCGCGCGCTCGAGCGGCATCATCATCGACACCGATTTCGCGCCTGGCCCGTTGCTGGCCATGGCCGACGCCGATCACGTCACCCAGGTGGCCGCCAATTTCCTCATCAACAGCCAGCATGCGCTGGCAGGCATAGGCGGCGACCGGCTGATCAAGGTGCGGACCTTCCGCAGCGAGCGCGGCGATCCTGGTTTCTCGGTCGAGGACAATGGGCCTGGCGTACCGGAAGCGATCCGGTCCCGCATCTTCGAATCCTATTTCACCACCAAGCCGGTCGGCGTCGGAACCGGCATCGGCCTGTCGATCTCGAAATCGATCATCGAGCGGCACAATGGCAATGTCTGGTTCGAGGAAGTGCTGCCAAGTGGCGCCCGTTTCGTCGTCCAGCTGCCGGCCATTGTAGCCGGCGTCGCCATCGCCGGCGAGAGCCAGCCGCGATCGAGCGGGCTGCGCCACGCCTTGATCATCGATGACGAGCCCGACGTCGCCGGTTCGCTCTCCGACATACTCGAACTGATGGGCATCAAGTCACGGATCGCGCCCCTCTGGGACACGGCCACAGCCATATTGGCTGGCCACATGCCGCCCGACATCGTCTTTTCGGACCTGCGCATGCCTGGAACAAGCGGCATGACCATCTATCGAGAGTTGCTTGCCGAAAGACCGGAACTGGCGCGGCGTTTCGTGCTGGTCACTGGCGACCTGATCGGCGCCAAGGCCGAAATCGAGGCGCTGCCGCTACTGCAGCGTCCGCAGATCCTGGAGAAACCGTTCAGCACGCTGGATGTGCGCAGCGTCCTGTCCGCCATTGCCGACCAGGTGGTTTCGAAGGGATAGACCGCACCAACCGGTAAAAAAAGCCCCCGGCCGACATGCGGCGGGAGCCGAAGGGAGCGCTGGACGCGCTCGGGGAGCGCCGCGGCACGTTCCAAAGCGGAGCCGCTTCGGAACCATGTTTCAGTCGAACTCAGAAAATATTCGGCGTATTGGTCAGCGGCGCGGCATTGGCGATCATCCGGACCGCACGGGCTTTGTGGGCTCCGGACTGCTCGGCTATGGCCCGCAGGCAGTCGACGCTCTCGGCGCCCCAGGCCTGACCCTTGCAGGCAAAATCGACCATCGGCATCGGCAGGCGTGCGGTTCTGGTGGTGGTCATTGCGCCGCCGACGACGTTGGCCGGTGGATTGAGCGAAGCAAAGGCCGGGCCGACCGTCGGCGCGAACGCCATGCCGGCGAAGGCGCAAGCAGCCAGCGCCATGAACATCGCCATGGGGTGGTCGCTGGCGCGCTGGCGCAACGCCAGCTTCGGGCGGCGGCCAACGCGCTCCGGAGCCTGGGACCGGCGGTCATTGCTGGCAATCTGAACTTTCGCATGCATCATCATCCCCTTCGTTGACTTTCTTTTTTTGATAAAACGAACTTAGTCGCGCTCTGTATCAGCGGAAAGCTGGCGTGAATCTGATATTGTAACCGCCTTGAAACGGCACCCGCGGCAGACCCCACCAACTGGGCATCACGCGCCCGCTTGCCGATCTCGGCTCGGCGGATCGGCAAGCGGGCAAGACGCGCGGCGACGCCTTTTGCCTCGGCTTCCGCCGTGGCAGGATTTGCTTCGAAACCCTGCCGGAACCAAGCTTTGAAACCCGGGCTAACGCCCGGATTCTCCGGGGTTTTCGGGGCCAGCCGTCGCATCGGATTGGATTGAAATCGGCGCGCCAATTTTCTTTCGAAAATATGCTTGTCTCCACAAGCCATTGCATTTCAATGAAAAATATGATTATATTGAACGGATATTCAATAAAAAGAAGAGACGTTTTATGAACCCGCATCTCCGTGACGTGGCCATTCCCAACGATTGGGACCGGCGGGGACTGCCTGGCTGGAGCTACCATTCCGATGCCCTCCTCGAACTCGAGAAGGAGCACGTTTTCCGCAACCATTGGCAAATCGCCGGACATGTCAGCGACATCCCTGACGCAGGCGACTACCTGGCCATGGACGTCGTCGGCGAACGCGCTCTGATCGTGCGCGGCAAGGACGGCGTCGTGCGCGGTTTCAACAATATGTGCCGCCATCGCGGCAGCCGTGTCGTCGCCGACAGCCAGGGCAACTGCAAGAACGCGCTTGTGTGCCCATTCCACGGCTGGGTCTACAATCTCGATGGCACGTTGCGCGGCGCTGCCCGCCCGCGTTCCTTTCCCGATCTCGACAAGACCGAGTTCGGCCTGATGCCGCTCGATCTGGAGGTCTGGATGGGCTTTATCTTCATTCGCTTCCGCGCTGGCGGCCCGCAGCCCTCCGTCGCCGAGCTGATGAAGCCGATCGAGCCCGAATTCTCGCACTACAAGGCCGCCGACATGGTGCCTTCCTGGGGCATCTGGACCCAGAAAACTCCGGTCAACTGGAAGTCGGTGCGCGACGTCGACAATGAGGGCTATCACGTCGCCATGGCGCACCCGGCTCTGCAGGACCTCTATGGCGCGACCTATTTCGACGAACCCTTCGTCAACGGCGTGTCGCGCTCCTTCGCCAGCTACAACCCGCATGCCGGCCGTCGCTGGAGCGTAAGGAACTACGTCAAGATCGCGCCGGAGCCGGCGCATCTGCCGGACTATCTGAAGAAGGCCTGGGTCTATTATGGCATCTTCCCCAATGCCGTCCTCTCGGTGATGCCGGAATCGGTGCAGTTCTATCAGGAGTTCCCGCTGTCGACGGGTGAGACCCTGCTGCGCGGCGCCATTTACCGCTATCGCGACGAAAGCCGCGAGCAGGCTGCGGCCCGCTATCTCTCCTTCCGCATCGACCGCGACACCATGTCGGAGGATGTCCAGCTTTCGGTGTGGTCGAACGAATCCATGCTGTCGGAAGCCTTCGAGGGTTTTTACCTCTCCGACCTAGAATACGGAGTGCGCACCCACCACGACCATCTGCGCAGGCAGATCCCCGTGCTTGGGCTCGAAACGGCGCCGGAGGAGAACGACATGTGGAACTTGAACGACGCGCTGCGGTCGCGTGGATAGGCGACGCCGATAATTGGCGAAACCATCGGTGAGAGCGCTCCTCTCCCCGTCCTATGCGGGGCGAAGAAAGAACGTCATCCCCGCCACACCCCTTCTTTCCTGAGATCATCCATCGTGCGCGAAATGCCCTCGCGCAAAATGCCGACCATGTCGTCGATCTGCTCGCGCGTGATGACCAGCGGCGGCGACATCACGCACATGTTGATCAGCGGCCGCACCAGCAGGCCGAGCTCGTGGCAATGCGCGTCGATGCGTTTGCCGACATCCTTGTCGAGCTGCAGCGGGTCCTTGCTTTCGCGGTCGGCGACACATTCGACGCAGCCCATCAATCCCAGCCCGCGCACCTCGCCGACCAACGGCAATTCTTCCAGCGTCTTCATCTGCGCCTGGAAGTAGGGCGCGACCGCTTGCGTGTGGGCAAGTACGCCCTGCTCCAGAAGGTCGAGATTCCTGAGCGCCACTGCGCAGCCGACCGGATGGGAGGTGTAGGTCAGGCCATGGCCGAACATCGCGTCGGGATGGTTCGACCGGCGCAGTTCCTCCAGCAGCCGTTCCGATATGATGACGCCGCCGAGCGGGAAATAGCCTGACGTCACACCCTTGGCGAAGGTGATCATGTCGGGATCGATGCCGAACACATCGCCGGAGGCGAAGACATGGCCCAGCCGTCCAAAGCCCGTCACCACCTCGTCGGAGACATAGAGGATGTCGTTGTCGCGGCAGATCTCGCGGATGCGCTTGAGGTAGCCGTCCGGCGGCACGATAACGCCGCCGGAGGCCTGCACCGGCTCGCCGACGAAAGCGCCGATCCGGTCAGCACCGACTCGCGCGACGGTGTCGCGGAACTGGTCGACGAGGAAGTCGGTGAAATCAGCCATGCTCATGCCCTGCGGACGACGGAACGGATCGGGCGAGGACAGCTTGATCACCAGCTCGTCGGCGCCGTCCATCCAGTCGCGGTCACGCGGGCGGCCATTGAGCGAGGCCGACAGATAGGTCGAGCCGTGATAGGCGCCGCCGCGCGACAGGATCAGCTTCTTCTCCGGCCGGCCCCGCACATTGTTGTAGAACTGCATGAAGCGCAGCGCCGTCTCCACCGCCGAGGAGCCGCCTGTGGTGTAGAAGACGTGGCTGAGATCGCCAGGCGCATGACCTGCTATGCGACCGGCAAGTTCCGCCGACGGCGCGTTCATCGTGTACCAGGGCGTATTGTAGGACAGTGCCATCGCCTGGTCGTACATCACCCTGGCGAGCTCCTCGCGCCGATGGCCGACATTGACGCACCACATGCCGGCCGGCCCGTCGATCAACCGCTTGCCGGTGCCGTCGGTGATGTAGATGCCGTCGCCTTCGCCGATCAGCGCGCGCGCTTCCGCGCCGACCGAACCGGCATACGGCCAAGGCTGGACGAGATGGCGCCTGGCCAACTCGACGGCATCGGCAGCTCCGGCTCCGGCCATTTCGCTCGCCTTCAGGTCCCTCGCAGCCGCCATCGTCATCTCCACATCACTTGTCGAATTCAGGATTTCGAAATTTGGCCGGCAATGCTGGAAATTTCCGGCATAATCCCCACAATTTTGAATGTCCGTTCAATCAATATCTCAGAAATAGCGCTTGATTTCAATCCGCGGATGCGGGCATGATGAAAGAAAGCCGGCAAGCTCGGAGCGCGATCAGCAAAACTGGTCACCGGTTTTGCGTTCGATCGCGCTCCAAAACAAAATTGGGAACAAACAGCCGGCGCCAGTCCAACGGGATACCGCATGGCGGGACGCTCCAGGCCAGCAACCGAGATCACAGCCGGAGCCCTGCCCCCCGGAGTCTGGCAATGACGGCGGCGGTGGAAGGGTCGCCCCCGTTGCGCATGACGCGGGCCAGACGAAATGCCCTTCTGCAATCCGAACCCGTGCAGGGCTTTGCCCTGATCAGCCCAACCTTTCTCTACGCGCTCATCCTCCTGGTCCTGCCGATCCTGGTGGTCATCGCCCACTCCTTCTGGACGCAGAACTATCTGACCATCGACCGCACCTTCACGCTGGAAAACTACCGCGTCGCCCTGACCGAGCCGATCTATCGCGATCTGTTGTGGCGCTCGCTGTATATCTCGCTGACGGTCAGCTTCTTCACCGTCGTCCTGGCTTATCCGATCGCCTATTTCATTTCCTTCCACGGCGGCCGCCACAAGAGCCTGTGGCTGTTCCTCATCACCATCCCGTTCTGGACCAGCTATCTCCTGCGCGTGATGTCGTGGAAGGTCATTCTCGGCTATAACGGCGTCTTGAACTCCGGGCTGATCGGCCTCGGCATCATCAACGAGCCGTCGACGGCGCTGCTCTACAATTCGAGCGCCGTCATCATCACGCTGACCCACGCCTGGGCGGCCTTCGCCATCCTGCCGATCTTCGTCTCGCTGGAGAAGATCGACCGGACCCTGGTGGAGGCGGCTACGGATCTCGGCGATGGTCCCTTTCGTTCGTTCCTTCGCGTGACTTTGCCGCTGTCGGCGCCAGGCATCATCTCGGCGGCGCTGATCGTGATGATCCCGACGGTCGGCGACTATGTCACCCCCAAACTCGTCGGCGGCAAGGACGGCGTCATGATCGCCAACGCCATCCAGGCGCAGTTCGGCAAGGCCTCGAACTGGCCGCTGGGCGCCGCCCTTTCCGTCACCACCATGCTGGTCGTGACGTTGATGGCCGGCGCCACGGTGCTGGTCATCCGTGCCGCCCAGAGGCTTGCGCGATGAGCGCGGCGCGACGTCTGCTGCCGGGCGGCTGGCTGTCGGCCTACGCCTTCCTCTATGTCGGCTTCCTTTATCTGCCCGTGATCTTCCTGCCGATCTTTTCGATCAACACTGCGGCCACACCGAAATTCCCGCTGACCGGCTACACCCTCAAATGGTACGAGGACCTGCCCAACACGCCGGCGCTGCTCGACGCCACCTGGAACAGCCTGATCGTCGGCGTCTCGGCGTCCGTCCTTTCGACGGTTCTCGGCATCCTCGCTGCCCGCTCGATCACCCGCTACCGCTATCCCGGCCGGCGGGCCATCAACGGTCTGATCATGGCGCCGCTCGTGCTGCCGGAAGTCATCGTCGCCATCTCGATGCTGCTGGTGATGCTGCAGCTCGGCTTGAGCCTCTCTCTGTTTACCGTCGTGCTCGGCCATGTCCTGGTCTGCATCCCCTATTCGATGACGGTGCTGACCTCCGGCTTCGAGGGTTTCGATCGCAGCCTCGAGGAGGCCTCGGCCGACCTCGGCGAGAGCGCCTTCGGCACCTTCCGGCGGGTGACGCTGCCGATGGTGGCGCCGGCAATCATCTCCAGCCTGCTGGTCTGCTTCACCATTTCGCTGGACGAGTTCATCATCGCCTTCTTCCTGACCGGTACCGAGGCGACGCTGCCGATCTATATCTGGGGCCAGTTGCGCTTCGCGGCGAAACTGCCGGGCGTGCTCGCGCTCGGCACGCTGCTGCTGGTCGCCTCCTTCCTGCTGATGACCGTCGCCGAAATCCTGCGCCGCCGCGCCGCCAGACGCACCCAGAACGAGGGAGGGCTTTATGCCTGAGCAGGCCCCATCGGCACGAACCCTGTCCGAACGGACGATGATCGAGATCAACCGCGTCACCCGCAGCTACGGCGCCTTCAAGGCGCTCGACGATGCCTCCTTGACCATTCGCGAGGGCGAATTCTTCTCGCTGCTCGGCCCGTCCGGCTGCGGCAAGACCACGCTGTTGCGCATGATCGCCGGCTTCGACAACCCGACGAGCGGTTCGATCTCGGTCGGCGGCCAGCCGATGGAAGGCATTGCGCCCAATCGCCGACCGACCAACATGGTGTTCCAGAGCTATGCGATCTTCCCGCATCTCAACGTCGAGCAGAACGTCGCCTATGGCCTGAAGCGGCTGAAATTGCAGGGCGGCGAGGAGAAGCGCCGCGTCGAGGAAGCCCTGGCGCAGGTCTCTCTCACCGGCCTCGGCAAGCGTCTCGCCACCGAGCTGTCCGGCGGCCAGCGGCAACGCGTCGCGCTCGCCCGCGCGCTGGTGATGCGGCCCAAGGTGCTGCTGCTCGACGAGCCGCTGTCGGCGCTCGACAAGAAGCTGCGCGAACAGATGCAGGTCGAGTTGCGCCGCCTGCAGCAGGCCGTCGGCATCACCTTCGTGCTGGTCACCCACGACCAGTATGAAGCGCTGGCCATGTCCGACCGCATCGCCGTGATGTTCGGCGGCAAGATCGCGCAGGTCGCCTCGCCCAAGGAGATCTACCAGCGGCCGGTCAACCGCCAGGTTGCCGACTTCCTCGGCGGCATGAATTTCGTCAAGGCCGAGATCGTCGAGGAGAACGGCGGCTCGCTGGTCGTCGACACGCTGGGCTTCGGCCGTGTGAAGACCGACAAGCCAAAGGCCTTCGTGCGCAATGGCAGCGGCGCCACGCTCGGCATCCGCCCGGAGCGCCTGCGCGTGTTGTGGGACAACGCGACGGCCAAGTTCGAGGTTGCCGGAAAGGTGGTCGAACGCCACTATTTTGGCGAGATCACCCATCTGATCGTCGAGATCCCGGGTCTGGAAAAGCCGCTGTCGGTAACCGAGACCAACGATTTCGGCGCCGACGACATTCCGGTCGGCACTTCGATCCGCCTTGCTTACGATCCCGAAGCCCTGGTGGCGATGGCCGACTGAAGGTCGGCGACTATCTTGCGCGCGGCGATGCGCCCGGCAACGATCGCCCCTTCGACATAGCCGGGGAATGACGGCGACAGCTCCGACGATGCGAAATGAACAGGCGGCGCGCCGGCCAGGAGCACGGGCTCGGCATCGGTCGCGGCAACGTCGACGATGAGGTCGCTGTAGCCGCCGCCGCTCCAGCGGTCATGCGTCCAGTCGCGCTGGCTGAACTCCGCGATTTCGGCCGCGTCGGGGCCGAGGGCTTCCACCAGTTTCCCGGTCACTTCGGCGCGCAGTGCCGCCTCGCCGAGCTCACCCCAGCGCAAGGCGAGCGGGCCGCCGACGAAGACGACCAGCGCCGCGTGGCCTTCATCCGGACTGGCATCGCAGGCGAACAGCCCCGGCGGGTCGCGCCACATCACCATGCCGCTCAAGCCGCGGCGGCGCCAGAAGGCAGCGGGGTAGCGCACCAGCACCTTGATCACGGCGCCGCTTTCCCAGACGCCGAGTGCCTTCGCCAGGGATTCGGGCAAGGCGGGTGCGAAGCCCAGTTTCGCCACCATGACCGGCGGCACCGCGACAAGTGCCGCCCGCGCTTCAATGACACCCGCCGCCGAGACGATACGAACGCCTTGCGGTCCATGCTCGATGCACGAAACGGCTGCGTTGAGCCGCAGCCGGTCGCCGAGATCGCTGGCCAGGTCCTCTGCCACTGACTGCATCGTCTCGCGCAGGAAATACTGCAGCTCCGGCACCTCATTGGTGATGCGCCGATCATTGTCGATCAGGTGCCAGAGCGGCAGTTTCTCCAGCGCCAGGCACCACAGGCCTTCGATCATCGAGCGGAAGGCTGCCTTAACGGCATCGGCATCATCCTGCCGGTCGAGCCAGGCGGCAACCGTCAGCCCGGCAATCGAGGGATCGTCCGGCGCGATCGCGTTCATCCGCTCGCGGATCGCCATCGAACCAGAATAGGTTCGCTTCGCCTCGGCGGCGGAGATTGGCGGCTGGGCGACAAACGCGCCCTCGACATGAGTTTCGACAAGCGTCCTGCCGCGCGCGTCGACAAGCGCCATCAGCTCCGGCATGTCCTCGCACAGGAACTGGCCGCCACTGTCGATGCGCTCGCCGAAGCCGATCTCCACCGATTCGACGCGCCCGCCGACACGGTCGCGCGCCTCGAGCAGCACGAAATCGACGCCGGCCTTTTTCAGCTCGAGCGCTGCCGACAGACCGGAGAAGCCGGCGCCGATGATGACGACATCGGCTTTTGCGGATTCGCTGTTCAATAGCCGGCCTTGATCTTCTCGAACTCGGCGACCATGCGCTGCTTGAGCTCCGGCGCCACCGGCTGTTGGAACAGCGTCTTGTCGAGGAATTTATCGAGATCGTCGAAGCCGCGGTCGGCCAGCACCTGGTGATCGACTGCGGCCATGCCGGCACCGTTGCCATGGCCGTAGCCGAAGGTCTTGACCATATAGTCCGACACCCCGGGCGCATTGACGGCGCTCAGGAAATCATAGGCCCGGTCGAGCTTGCCCGGCGCGTCCTTCATCAGCACATAACCGCAAACCCAGGTCGAGATGCCTTCCTTGCTGTCGCGGTTCATGGCGATCGGCAGGCCTTGCCCCTTCAGCGTCACATAGGTCTCGTTCCAGCCCCAGACGAGATCGACCTCATTGCCGATGAAGGCCTGGTTGAGATCGGTGTCGTCGGTCCAGTAGAAACGGATGTTCTTGTGCACGTCGCGCAGGAAGGCGGACGCCTCCTGGAACTGGGCATCGGTCATCCCTGTCCAGTCTTTCAGCCCGATGACGAGACTCGCCAGCGCATAGGCGTCGTCGACATTGTCGCCGATGGTGACGCGGCCCTTGAACTTCGGGTCAGCGAAGATCCTGAGCGATTGCGCCTGCTCCGGCGTCACCTTGTCGGTGCGGTAGAGAAGCGAGGTGTTGCCCCAGTCGAACGGCATGAACCACGCTTTGCCGTCGTCGGTGGTGGCGAGATCCTTCATCGCCATGATGCCGGGATTGAGGTCTTTCCAGCCTGCTATCCTCGACGTGTCGAGCGGCTGCAGCAAGCCCGCCTCGCGCCACTTGACCACGCTTTGCGAACAGGGATGCGCGATGTCGGCCTTGAAGCCGGCCCGCATCTTCTCGAAGGCCTCGTCCTCGTCGCCGAAGAAGGCGAAGGTCGGCTCGGCGCCGTATTTGGCGGCATAGGCGGGGTGCAGCAGCGGGTCCTCATAGCCGGACCAGTCGAACACGACGAGGTCGCCGCCACCTTCCGCCCAGGCATAGACGGCGCCGGCGCCGATCACGCAGGCGGCGGCAAGGGCAAGGCGGCGTAGCACTGGCTTCATGGTGCGAATTCCCCCGTCGCGAAAGGCTGCCGCGAGGTTATGAGAATTCGCCTCTCTTGGCGAGCCCGCCCGCCCACCATCTCCGCAGGCGGGCGGGCGGCCGAACCGGCTCAATATCCGGCTTTGATCTTCTCGAATTCGGCGATCATCTTGAGCTTGAGCTGCGACGGCACCGGCGACTGGAACAGCGTCTTATCGACGAATTTCTGCACATCGTCATAGCCTTTTTCCTTCAGCACGGCCTGATCGACGCCGGCCATGCCCTTGGCGTTGGCCTGGCCATAGCCCCAGTCCTTGACCAGCACCTTGGCGGTTTCGGGATCGTTGACGGCGTTCAGATAATCATATGCCTTGTCGACATTGCCGGGCGCGTCCTTGAACAGCACATAGCCGCAGACCCAGGTCGAAATGCCTTCGTTAGTGTCCTTCTTGGCCTTGATCGGCACGCCGGCGGCGACCGATTGCACGGTGGCGTCGTTCCATGCCCAGGCAAGATCGACCTCGCCGCCGCTCAAAAGCTGCACCACGTCCGTTGTGTCGGTCCAGTAGGAGCGCACGTTCTTATGCACCTGGCGCAGGAAATCCGACGCCTGTTTGAACTGGTCGTCGGTCATCTTGGTCCAGTCCTTGACGCCGATGGCGAGGCTCGCCAGCGCATAGGCGTCGTCGACATTGTCGCCGATCGACACCCGGCCCTTGAACTTCGGATCCGCGAACGCCTTCAGCGACTGCACGTCCTTGGCGTCGACCTTTTCGGAATTATAGGTGAGCTGGGTGTTGCCCCAGTCCCAGGGCATGAACCAGGCCTTGCCGTCCGCGGTCGTGGCGAGATCCTTCATCGCCATGATTCCGGGATTGAGATCTTTCCAGCCTGTGATCTTCGATGTGTCGAGCGGCCGCAGCAGGCCGGCCTCGCGCCATTTCACCACGCTCTGCGAGCAGGGATGGCCGAGATCGGCCTTGAAACCCGAGCGCACCTTTTCGAACGCCTCGTCCTCGTCGCCAAAGAAGGCGAAGGTCGGCGAATCGCCGTTCTTCTCGACATATTTCGGATGGAAGCTCGGATCCTCATAGCCGGACCAGTCGAACACGACCAGGTCTTTGTCGGCGGCAACCGCCAGGGCTGCGGCCGAGGCCGCCAGCACGCCGGTCAATGCCAGGGTCAATGTCAGGCGTCGGGCCAATGTCAGCCGCTGGATTGATGTCTTCATTGCTGTTCCATCCTCTTTTATTTATCGATTGCTTCATGCCTTGCGACGGGTGGCGGCTGCTCCCTGGTAATGTTTGGGGAATGCGGCCGACAGGAATTCGTTGGCTGCCTGCAAGGCGCTCTCGCGGGTAGTGTCTTCGGTGCCCATCATCAAGCGCAGCCACAGTCCCTCCAGCGTCGCGCTGAGCGCCAGCGCCATGACCTGCGGCTCATAGGCATAGCCGCCGCTTTGCTTGAGCGTCGCGCAAAGCTCGATGAAGATGTTCTGGTAGACGGCATCGCGGGCGCTGCTCAGCGCCTGGTAGGTCGGCCGCGACTTGGCCTCGCCCCAGAAGGCGCACCAGGCCGCCAGCTTGCGCTTGTTGCAGATCGAACGGTCGAAATCGGCCGCGACCAGGGTCCGCAACTGGTCGGCGGGGTCGTTCCCCGCTTTCTCCAAGGCATTGCGCCAATGCGCCGAGTACTCGTCATACATATGTTGCAAGGTCGCGATCAGCAGTTTTTCCTTGCTCTCGAAATGGAAATTGACGATGCCGCGCGACAGGCCCGCGCCATCGGCGACGTCGGCCATCGTCGTCTCCGAATAGCCGCGCTTGGCCAACGAATCGATCGTCGCCTCGATCAGCTGAAGCTGCCTGACCTCCTTGGAAGCCTTACGCCCGCGTTTCTCGGGTTCGCTCGATGCCTCGGCGGACTGCTCTTGGCGTGCTGCAATTTTCATGGGTGCGGTCATGCTCCACATCGCCGGCTAGCCGACCATCTTCGGTTTTTGCCCGCGAAGATGAGTGGGACGGTGCTCGCCACTGTCAAGCACCTTCTGCATGGCCTCCCAGGTTCGTATGTTCTTGTCGACATAGGCGGCGCCCACTGCCGCCGCGACCGTCGGATAGAGCGGCCCCTTCAGCCTTTCCAGTTCGCCCCGCGCCACCTCGCGGTACCAGGGATTCCGGTCGCGAACCGCGATCTCGGCAAAGCCCGCCTGGCGCATCGCCTGTGCGTAGCGCGCCGGCGAGGCCATCGCGAAGGACAGCCCTTCGGCGGCGACATAGGCCTTCATCTCCGGTGATGGTTCGCCGTCATGCGAGATCATCCAGTTTGATGCCGCAAAGGCGCCGCCGGCCTTGAGCACGCGGAATATCTCCGCAAACAGCGCATCCTTGTCGGCGACATGCAGCAGCGCATCCTTGGAGAAGACGACGTCGAAGGACTGATCCTCGAAAGGCAACCGCCCAGGCGGCGCCTGGATGAAGCTGGCGCGGTCGGCAAGCCCGCGGGAGGCTGCCCGCCGCCTGGCCGTTTCGATCACCGGCCGCTCAACATCGAAGCCGGTGACGTGCGCGGCGCCATGCCGTTCGACCAGATGCAGCGTGATGCCTCCGGACCCGCAGCCGATGTCGAGGATGGTCTTGCCTGCGAGCGAAAGCCCCTCGAGCACGCGGTCGACTTCGTCGGGCCCGCCCGGCGACAGGTAGCCGTCGCCCCACAGCGCCTCGAGGAAGCGGATGGCGGCTCCGTCATACTCCGGCTCGGCCTCGGCCGTTTCGATCATCAACCCTCGATCCCCAATCGACGAATGTCCGTCTCGAACGCCTGCAAAGCCTAGCCCATGTCTGGGAAAACGCAACATCATTTGTTGAACATTCATTCAATATAGCTGGACAAAACGACGACTACCATGCCAAGTTTCGCGCATTGAGGGGACGGATTACGCCAAAATGAACAGCGGATCGCATGGAAAGACTGGGCCAAAATGAAAGCTTGGGATGCGATCGTCATCGGCGGCGGACACAACGGACTGGTCAATGCCTGCTATCTCCAGCGCGCCGGGCTCGACGTGCTGGTGGTGGAGAAGAATCCCTGGGTCGGCGGCGCCGCCACCAGCCGGGAACTGACGCCGGGCTTCCTCTATTCCAACTGTTCCTATGTTTGTTCGCTGTTTCGCCCTGAAATCATGCGCGACCTCGAACTGCCGCGCTTCGGCCTGCAGGTTATTTCCTATGAGGGCGGCGCGGTGTTCACCAGGGATGGCGACTATCTCGCCAATTACCGGGACCATGATGCACACCGGCGCGAATTTGCGCGCTTCTCGAAACGCGATGCCGAAGCCTACGACCGTTATGCGCGCGACGTGACGCGCCAGTGCCGTTTCATCCAGCCGCTGTTGATGCGCACCGCGCCCGACCCGACCAGTCTGCGGCCACGGGATCTAGGCGAGCTCCTTTATCTGGGCAAGAAATTCGCGGGCCTGTCGGCGGAGGAAATGGCGCTGACGCTGCGCTTCTGGACCATGTCGATCTCAGACTTCCTCAATGAATATTTCGAGACCGATGTCATCAAGGCCAATTTCGCTTTGTCCGGCATCATCGGCACGGCGCTCGGTCCGATGTCGCCCGGCACGGCTTATGTGCTGCTGCACCACTATATGGGCGAGGTCGACGGCTCGGTCGGCGCCTGGGGCTATGCGCGCGGCGGCATGGGCGCGGTGACAAAAGCGCTGGCGGCATCCTTCAAAGCGTCGGGTGGAACCATTCGCACCGGCGCCGAGGTCGACCATGTTCTGGTGAGCCGCGGCAAGGCCAAGGGTGTGGTGCTGGCGGGCGGTGAGGAGATCCGTGGCAAGCTCGTCGTCTCCAACGCCGACGTGAAGCGAACCTTCCTGAAATTGGTCGAGGAAAAGGAACTGCCCGAGATTTTCCTGCGCCGGGTCAGGAACTTCAAGATCCGAGGTTCGTCCGGCAAGGTCAACATCGCGCTGGACTCGATGCCCGAATTCCCGGCTCTGCCGAAGGATTCGCCGGTCTATCGCGGCGACATGCATTTCACCGATTCGATGGAGCGCATGGAGCGCGCCTATGACGACTGGAAGGCCGGGCGCTGGTCGGCCGATCCTTTCCTCGACATGGTCATCCCGACGACGCTCGACCCGACGATGGCGCCGCCGGGAAAACACTTCATGAGCTGCTTCGTGCAATACGCGCCGCCCAAGGTGAACGGCCATGAATGGTCCGACGCCGATCGCGACGGATTCGCCGAAAGCGTGATCGCGCAGATTGCCGACTACTCGCCCGGCTTTCGCGACCGCATCGTCCACATGGAGGTGCGCACGCCGCGCGAAATCGAGGCCGAGGTCGGGCTCACCGAAGGCAACATCTTCCAGGGCGAACTGACCTTCGACCAGCTTCTGTTCAACCGCCCGGTGCCGGGCTACGCGCAATACCGCTCGCCGGTCGGCGGTCTTTATATGTGCGGCTCCTCGACCCATCCCGGCGGCGGCGTCATGGGCGCGCCCGGCCGAAATGCCGCGGCCGAGATCCTGCGCGATCTCGCCAAATCGACCTCGCATATGAGCCCGGCCCATGACGTCATATGATGCAATCGTCATTGGCGGCGGCCATAATGGCCTCGTCACTGCTGTCACGCTGGCGAAGGCAGGGCGCAAGGTGCTGCTGCTGGAAGCGGGAGCCGATCTCGGCGGCGCCGCGCGCACGGAGGAATTCGCGCCGGGTTTTCATGTCTCGTCGATCGCCCATCTGCTGAACCGCCTGCATGCCGACGTGGTGAAGACGCTGGAACTGGAGAAGCATGGCCTGCGGATCACCCCAGACGACTTCGCGCCGTCGGTTGCGCTGTCGATGGACGGCTCCCCGCTGGTCCTGCACGGCGCCTATGGCGAAACGCTGACCGGCGCAAGTTTGTCCGAGCAATCCGCGTGGAAGCAGTTGCGCGCGCAACTGCTTCGCTACGCCGGCATCCTGGAACCCCTCCTCTCGCGTCGTCCGCCCGATCTGGCCGGCATGTCGCTGCTGGAGGCGGCGGCGTTCGGCCAGGCCGCACTGGCGCTGAAAAGGCTCGGCAAGGAAGACATGCGCGATTTCCTGCGTGTGCTTTTGATGAACGTCGCCGACCTGCTCGACGAGCAGCTTGCCGACATCAGGCTGAAAGGGCTGCTGGCCTTCGACGCGACGCTCGGCAGCCATCTCGGTCCGCGCTCGCCCACCTCGTTGCTCGGCCTCTACTACCGGCTGGCCGGCGAGGCCGGCGGTGCGGCCGGCGCGCAGACAGTGCCGAAGGGCGGCATGGGCGCGGTGATCGCCGCCATCCGCGCCTCGGCCGAAAAGGCCGGCGTGAACGTCCGCACATCGGCGCCTGTCGCAAGGATCATTGTCGAGAAAGGCCGTGCCGTCGGTATCGCATTGGACAATGGCGAGGTGCTGCGCGCCAGGACGATCGTCTCCGCGACAAATCCGGCGACGACTTTGCTCGACCTTGTCGGTCCACGCGAACTCGACACCGGCTTCGTGCGCAAGGTGAACAACATCCGCATGAAGGGTGATGTCGCCAAGCTTCACCTGGCGCTCGACAGGCCGCCGCAATTCACAGGTGTCGATGCCGCCGGCCACAGGGGGCGGCTGGTTATCGCCCCCTCGCCCGATCATGTCGAGCGCGCCTTCAATCCATCCAAATACGGCGCGTTCTCGCCCGAACCGGTGATGGAGATCACGCTGCCAAGCCTCGCCGATCCATCGCTCGCGCCCGACGGCGCCTGCGTGCTGTCGGCGGTGGTGCAATACGCGCCCTATGCTCTGAAAGAGGGATGGGGCGCCGGCAAGGCGAAATTCCTGGAGGCAATCATGGCTCAGCTCGAAGCCTACGCGCCAGGCATCGGCAAGACGGTGCGCCACACCGAGCTCTTGACGCCCGCCGACATCGAAACGCGCTACCGCATGCCGGGCGGCCACTGGCACCACGGCGAGTTGCAGGCCGACCAGATGCTGATCTCGCGCCCGGTCTCGGGCTGGTCCGGCTACGACACACCGCTCGACGGGCTGTTTCTCGCCGGTGCCGGTTCACATCCCGGCGGCGGCGTCTCCGGCGCACCTGGATTGAACGCCGCTCGACGCATCATTGCGATGAAGGGGTAAGGCGATGTTTCAGTTGGCGGCAGTCGCGTTCTACGGCGAAGGATCGCCAGCATGAATCAGCAACCATCATCCGCCCGCATCGAAGCCCAATCCCACTTCCGCACGTTGCGTCTCGGCACGCCGTTCCAGCCGCGCATCGATGCTCTGGCCAAGACCCAGGATTGGTACAACTGGGCGGGCTACCGCGCCCCCCATTCGCTGTGGGACGAGGAGCTCGAATATTTCGCCATTCGCAGCCAGTCGGCGCTCTTCGACATCTCGCCGATGACCAAGTACCGCGTCGAGGGACCGGACGCCGAGGCCTTCCTCGACCGCGTCACGCTGCGCGCCGTGACCAGGCTGAAGCCGGGCCGCGTCCATTACACCGCGTGGTGCAACGACGACGGCTTCGTCCTCGATGACGGCACGCTGTTCCGGCTCTCGCCGATGCGGTTCCGGCTGTGCTCGCAGGAGCGGCATTTGCCTTGGCTGCTCGACAGCGCCATCGGGTTCGATGTGACGGTGGAGGAAGAGACCGAAGCCGTCGCGGGCCTGGCACTGCAAGGTCCGACCTCTTTCGCCGTGCTGCGTGATGCCGGTTTTGCCGATGTCGAAAAGCTGAAGGCATTCGACCTCGCCGAATTCCCGCATGATGGCGAAACCGTCACCATCTCGCGCACCGGCTTCACCGGCGACCTCGGCTATGAATTGTTCATGCCGGTCGACAAGGCGCTGAGCCTGTGGGACCGGCTGATGGCGGCCGGCGAACTGCGCGGCATCCGCGCCATCGGCTATACCGCGCTCAACCGCGCCCGGATCGAGGCCGGGCTGATCGTCGCCAATGCCGACTTCACGACAGCCGAACACGCCATCCGTGCCGACCGCTTGCGCATGCCCGACGAGATCGGGCTCGGCTTCATGATCGACCTGGAAAAGGCCCATTTCAACGGCGGTCGCGCCATCTTCGAGGCGCGCGCCAAGCGCACGCTGCGGCATGTGCTGGTCGGGCTGGAGATCGAAGGCAACATCCCGGCCGAACACGCCATCGTCTATCACAGGAAGAGCCAGGAGGTCGGGCTGGTCAGCGCCGCCATGTGGTCGCCGATGGCCAAGCGCAACATCGCCATCGCTTCGCTGGTGCGACCATATGGTGATACTGTCGTCGACGACCTCTGGGTCGAGATCTACGCAATGCGCGAGCTGCAATACCAAAAGCTGATGAAGCGGGCCAAGGTGGTGCCGCGGCCGTTCATCAAGCTCGATCGCCGCACCGCCAATCCGCCGGCGGATTTCTGACCATGGACGAGGAAGCCGACAAGCAGCAAGAAGAGGCGGCCGAACAGTGGGAACTGGTCAACACGCCGCTCGGCGAAAAATGGTCGGGCCGCACACGCTATGCCGCCGCCATGTTCTTCTACAAGCGCGGCGAGATGAGCGCCGAGACGCTTGAGGTCTACCGCATCTGCGCGCGGCTCGATTCGGAAAACCCGCTGCCGATCATCCGCGACCGCGGCGTCGGCAAGGACTGGCTGAAGCGCATGGGGTTCGGCTGACCTGCCTATCCTATGGTTCTTTCCAGCATGGCCAGCCAGTTTCGGTAGGCGATCTTTTCGATCAGCGCGCGGCCGAAGCCGCGTGCGGCGAGCGCATCGATGAGCTTCGGCAGGCCGGCGGCGTCGCCAATGACGGCCGGGATCATGGCTCCGTCGAAATCGGAGCCGAGGCCAACCCCATCCTCACCCAGCGCCTGCAGCAGGGAATCGATGTGGCGCACCATGATGTCGAGGCCGGTATCGGCATTCATCTTTCCGTCCTCGCGCAGGAAGCCGGTGGCGAAGTTCAGCCCGACCATGCCGCCGGTTTCGCGAATCGCGCCGAGCTGCCAGTCGGTGAGATTGCGTGAGTGGCCGCAGATCGCATGCACGTTGGAATGGGTCGCGACCAGCGGCGCATCGCTGAGCGCGGCGACATCGCGAAAGCCTTTCTCGTTGAGATGCGACAGGTCGATCATGATCCTGAGTTGGTTGCAGGCCTTGACCAGCGCCTTGCCGGCATCGGTCAAGCCGGGACCGGTATCGGGCGAGGACGGAAAGCGGAACGGCACGCCATGGCCGAAAGCGTTCGGGCGGCTCCAGACGATGCCGAGCGAGCGCAAGCCGGCGGCATGCAGCACGTCGAGCATGGTGAGTTCGGGATCGATCGCCTCGACCCCTTCGATATGGAATACCGCAGCGATCGACTCGCGCGCCATGGCGCCGCGCACATCTGCGGCATTGCGGCAGACGCTCAGCGCTCCGGCCCGTTCCAGCCTGAACAGGATCGAAGCCATCGCGATCGTCGAGGCCAGAGCATCGCTGTGCGGGAGTTCGGGCGGCAAAGGCTCGGCATCGCTGGGCGTCGACGGGACAGCGCCGCGCCGGCCTCTCTCGACAGGCGGCGGGAAGATCGCGAACATGCCGCCGGCAAACCCGCCGGCCCGTGCGCGCGGCAGGTCGATATGGCCGCCCGATTTCCCTTCCATGAACAGCTTTTCGACGTCCGGGTCTTTCGACTGATAGAGTCTGAGCAGCGTGTCGTTATGGCCGTCGAAGACGGGAACGAGATCGGTTTCGGTCATGAAGGGATCATTCGGTTCGATGTGTCGCACGCCGCCCGCGATATATCATATCTACTTAGGCAAGATGGGCCGAGCGTGCAAATGCCAAAGCCGTGCTGGCCTATCACACTGTTTTACTCCCGCGGGTCCCGACTGGCAAAGCGCCGGCTGATCCTACCCCTTCAGCACGTCGGCCCACTCCGGATGACGGCGGAACTGGGCGTTGGCGAAGGGACAGAGCGGGATGATCTTCTTGCCCGCCGCGCGCGCATCCTCGACGGCGCGGGTGACGAGCCGAAGCCCGGCACCCTGGCCGCGAAACGCGTCGGGCACTTCGGTGTGGTCGATGATGATCTGGTGCTCGCCGATCCTGGTGAAGGTCATCTCCGCCTCGGCGCCGCCCGGACCACGCAGCACGTAGCGGCCCTTGGAACCACGATCTTCGAGTTCGATCTCCGGCAGTTGGTCAGGCATCACTTACTCCTTGGGCCACGCCGGCAAGGAGCCGCCGCGCCGCCTCGATTTCGTTCGGCCGCACTTCGTGCCCGCCTTCATGCCACTCCACTGTGACATCGGCGCCATCGGCGCGTAAATAGGCTTCGAGCCGCGAAGTCAGGTTCGGCGGACAGATCGGATCCCGCCTGCCGGCGGTCACCAGAATGCGGCGCCCGGCAAGACTGCCGTTCACCTCCGGTTCGAACGGGATCAGCGGGTGCATCAGCACCGCCGCGTCGAACAGGTCAGGGGCTTCGAACAGCAGCGACGCCAGGATGTTGGCGCCGTTTGAATAGCCGAGAGCGTAGACCGCCGACGGTTTTGCCGCTGCTATCTGCGCCTTGACGAAGCCCGCCATCTTCCGAGTCGCGCGCGCCAGGTCCTGCATGTCATAGACGCCCTCGCCGGTGCGACGGAAAAAGCGCGCAGCGCCTTGTTCAGACACATCGCCGCGTGGCGAGATGATGGTTGCCTGGGGCGCGAGACCGCGCCCCAGCGAGACGAGCTGGCCCTCATCGCCTCCGGTGCCATGGAAGACGAAGAGCAGCGGACCGCCCGGCGAACCGGGCAGCACCTTGTGGATGTAGCTGTCTGTGCTCATGACCCCGCCCCTCAGTCTTCCAGCTTCTGCAGATGCTGTTCGAGATAGGGCCGCAGGTGTTGATGCTGCGCCGGCAGCTTCAAAGCTTCACCGAGATGGGCGGTGTCCTCGTCGCGGTCGAAGCCCGGCTCGTTGGTGGCGACTTCGAACAGAACGCCGCCCGGCGTGCGGAAATAGATCGCCCAGAAGTAATCGCGGTCGATCACTGGCGTCACCTGGTAGCCGGTATCCATCAGCGCCTTGCGCACTTCGAGCTGCCTGGCTCGATCCTCGACAGCGAAAGCGACGTGATGGACCGAGCCCGCGCCGAGATCGGCAAAGGCGGCACCGGGTAGCGATTCGATGTCGACGACGTCGGCGCCATTGCCGTTCCTGATCGCCAGCCGCCGGACATTGCCGGATTTGTCGAGCTCCTCATAGCCCATGAACTTCAAGAGTTCCTCGGTAGCGCCGCCATCCTTCAGGCGCAGCGACACGGAGTGAAAGCCCCGGATCGCCTCGTCGGCGGGAATGCCGCCCTTCGCCCATGGCGCGCGCGTGTCGGCCCTGTCCTCGACGAGCGCGAAACCGTCGCCGTCCGGTCCGGCGAAGGCCAGACGCTTCTCGCCAAAGGTCTCTTCGCGCGAAAGGCCGGCGATACCTTCCTCGGCGAAGCGCCTTTCCCAATAGGCGAGCGTGCCTTCCGGCACCGAATAGGCGGTGGTGCCGACCTCGCCGACGCCGTGACGGCCCTTGCCGATATTGGGAAACGGAAAATAGGTCATCACCGAACCCGGCGTGCCGAGCTCGTCGGCATAGTAGAGGTGGTAGACGTCGGGCGCGTCGAAATTGACCGTTTTCTTGACCCGGCGCAGGCCGAGCTTCCCAGTGAAGAACTCATTGTTCTGGCGGGCATCGCTGGCCATCGAGGTGACGTGATGCAAACCCTTGATCTGGTCGAGCATGAGTGCTGCTCCCTTGTTCTGTTGCGGCCCCTGCCGCTGTCCTCGCCAATATGAGCATCGGCCTGTTCCCGTCAAAGGCGACAAAGACGGGATGGACTGTACTCTGGAAGTGAACAATCGAAAGCAGTTTGTTCACCGATCCACCAGCAGCCCGGGCTTGCGCCGGGGCGGGATTTCGGTTCCATGAGCGACGCTCGCACATTAGCCAAGGATTATCGCCAGTGACCGGAAAAGGCAGGCGTCCGAACGTTCTCCTGATCACCTGCGACCAATGGCGCGGCGATTGCCTTTCGGCGGCCGGCCATCCCCTGGTGAAGACGCCGAATGCCGACGCATTGGCAGCGGAAGGCGTATTGTTCAAGCGGCACTATGGCGGCGCGGCACCCTGCTCGCCGGCCCGTGCCTGCCTCTATACCGGGCTCTACCAGATGAATAACCGGGTTTGCCGCAACGGCACGCCGCTCGATGCCCGTCACGGCAATATAGCGCTTTCGGCGCGCGCGCTGGGCTACGATCCGACGCTGTTCGGCTACACCGACGTATCGCTGGATCCGCGCCGGCTCGCTCCGGCTGATCCGCGGCTGCGAAGCTATGAAGGCGTGCTTCCTGGTTTCACGGTGCGCCAATTGCTGCCAGAGCATCAGAAGCAGTGGCTGTCATGGCTGGGAATGCAGGGCATCGATACCGACGCCGGCTCCCCCGCGATCCATCGACCGGCGAACGGGGCAGGCGACGCCGGCTCCGTGACGACTGCGCCGCCCGTCTATTCGAAGGAGCAGACGCCGACGGCTTTTCTTGCCGGCGAATTCATCCGATGGCTGGGCGAACAGGAGCATGCCGCGCCCTGGTTCGCGCATCTCTCTTTCATCAGCCCACATCCGCCCTTCATCGCGCCTGCACCATACGACGCGATGTACGACCCCGCCGACGGCCCCGGCTTTCGCCGCGCGGCAGGCTGGCAGAAAGAGGCGGACAGCCATCCCTATCTCGCCTACGATTTCGGCAGGCAGAAAAAGCACAAGTTTCGACCTGGCGCCGCCGGCAGCGTACATGACTGGAGCGAGGATGATTTCCGCCGCATCCGCGCGATCTATTACGGCATGATCTCGGAAGTCGATGCGCAGCTCGGCCGTATCTGGCAGGCGGTCAAGACGGCGGGCGCGTGGGACGACACGGTCATTGTGCTTACCTCCGACCATGCCGAGATGATGGGCGACCATTTCATGCTGGGCAAAGGCGGCTTCTTCGACGCCAGCTATCATATCCCCCTGGTCATCCGCGACCCGCGTCACGGCCACACCGCAGGCGTGGCCGTCGACCGCTTTACCGAGGCGGTGGACATATTGCCGACCTTGCTCGACCTGCTGGGCGGCGAACCGGCGCCGCACCTCGACGGTCACTCGCTGCGGCCGTTCATCGCCGGCGAGGAGCCGTCGGACTGGCGCGACGCCGCGCATTGGGAATTCGATTTTCGTTCGATCGCGGAAGGCGAAGCCGAACGGCATTTCGGCCATGCCTCGCGCCAGTGCAATCTCGCCGTGATCCGCACGGAAAAATTCAAATATGTGCATTTCGGCGGCGGCCTGCCGCCCTTGCTGTTCGACCTGGAGAAGGATCCCGCCGAGCTCGCCAATCTCGCCGCCGATCCCGCCTATCTCCCGACCAGGCTCGAGTTCGCCGAACGGCTGCTTGCCTGGCGGGCCGAACATCTCGACCAGTCGCTGGCGCTGGCGGAGCTGACCAGGGATGGCGTTGTGGGCTATGTAAGTAGGGCAGTAGGGGAATAGGGAATCCCTACTGCCCTACTGCCCTACTGCCCTACTGCCGTTGTTGCTATCTCACGATCATCCGCTGCTGCTCGCGGTTCTGCGCATAGCTGCCTTTGTCATAGGCGGCCTGGGCCTCGAGCTGCTCCTTGGTGAAGGTCGTGTAGAGATATTTGTTACCGTCCTTGTCGGTCATGAATTTCAGGTTGTCCATGCCGACGGCGACTTCCTTCTCGCCGACGCCGAGGAAACCGCCGACATCCACGATGACCGCGTCGGTCTTGTTGTCGGGCGTCAGCACGACATCGCCGATCTCGCCGACCTTGACGTCGTTGGCGCCATAAACTGTGGTACCCTTGAGATCGTCGCCCCTGACTTCGCCGACAGGCATTTCGGTCAGTTTGGATTTGTCGATCGCTGCGGTCTTCGTCTGGTCGGGGGCGGTCGCATCAGGCGTCGAGGCGGACGGGGCCTGCGCCGTCTTGTCGATCGGAGCCGTATTGGTTGTCGGCGCGACGGCCGGGGTGGACGCAGCAGGTGCGTTGGATGCCGTCGTGACCGGAGCCGGATCATAGGCCTTGCGGTTGAAGTCCGGCAATGCCTGCAGCTCTTCCTTGGTGGTTTGGGCTACCAGCCAGCGGTCGCCGTTTTTCTCGGCCCACTGGGCCTTGCCGAAATCATAGGTGACGTTCTTCTCGCCGATGCCGAGGAAGCCGCCGACGCCGATGACCAGTGATTGCGCCTTGCCTTCCTTGGTCAGGACGATGTCGTTGACGTTGCCGATGTTCTGCGCATCGTCGCCGGTCCCGTTATAGACGCTCTCACCGATGATATTGGTGGCGAGATTGCCGGCGGCGCGCTTCACCGATTCCGCCGGAGCCGCGTTCATGTCGACTGGCGCCTGGGCGGTATCGCTCGGCGCGGATGTGGACGGCGCCTGTGCGGCTGTCGATGCGGCCGGTGCCGGAGCATAGGGCTTGGTGTCGAACTCCGGCTGCGCCGTCAACTGGTCCTTGGTCGTCTGGGCGACCAGCCAGCGGTCGCCGTTTTTCTCGGCCCACTGCAGCTTGTCGTAATCGAACGCGACATTCTTCGTCCCGACGCCCAGAAAGCCCCCGACGCCGATGACTATGGATTTGGCCTGACCGTCCTTGTCGAAGACGATGTCGGTTACTTTGCCGATATTCTCGGCATTGTCGCCGGTGCCGTTATAAACCGATTCACCGATGATGTTGGTGGCGATGCTGCCCTCGGCGTGCACCACAGGAGCGGCGGGTTGCTCCGCGCCAGGCGCAGCCGGTGTCGGAGTCGTCTGCGCATGCGCGCCCGTCGCCACGAACATGGCAAGAGCAGTCGTGGCTAAAAGATTGCGGATCATGATGGTGTCTCCTCGTGCCTGATTTCATGCATGCCGCACCGGCCTCCGCCGTCACCGGCGACGGGCGAACGCGGCATTCGCCTGATCACAACGTCGTGACTGCGCCCATTGTTCCGACAAAAGCCAGGACGCATATTCTCCGCACACGCGGCTCGCAACTTGCGTCCTGCAAAGGGAAATTCGCCGCATCATCCGGAACCTTTTTGCTACTTGCGCCGTTCAGCCGACGGCTGGAGCTTCTCCGGCTCGGAGTTTTTTTGAGAACACGGAGGGGACATGCGGTTTGCGGCGGTGCTGAACCGGGACGGTGGCACCTTGCGCACCCTCGACCTGGATGGCTTTCGCGATCGCATGCGCGACCTGCTGGAGGCGGCAGGCCATTCCATCGATATCGACGTGGTTGCCGGCAAGGACATCGTGCCGGCATTGGACAACGCGGCTTCGCGTCGCGGCATCGACGTGATTCTCGCCGGCGGCGGCGACGGCACGATATCGGCGGCGGCGGCGCGGCTGATGGGCAAGAAAAAGGCGCTGGCCATATTGCCCGCAGGCACCATGAACCTCTTCGCGCGCGGGCTCGGCATCCCGCAGACGCTCGATGCGGCTTTGCGATCCTTCGCCGATGGCGAGGTGATGGCGGTAGACATCGCCACCGCCAATGGCCGGCCTTTCGTGCATCAGTTCTCGATCGGCATGCACGCCAAGATGGTGCAGCTACGCCAGAACATGGAGTTCGGCTCCCGGCTGGGCAAGATGCGGGCATCCGCGAAAGCGGCTTGGCAGACGATCAAGAATCCGCCGGCGATGACGGTCACCCTGACCATTGGCGAGGCCGAGATCACGGCGCGAACCACCGGCGTCGGCGTCACCAACAACCTGTTTGGAGAGGGTCACCTGCCCTTTGCCGACAATCCGGCGGGCGGCGTGCTCGGCATTTATGTCACCGTCGCGCGGCAGCGCGCCGAACTGGTCAAGTTCTTTTTCAACGTCGCGCGTGGCAAATGGCGTGACAATGAACATGTCGAAATCCATCAGACAGAGCGGGCTGTGCTGAAGATCCGGTCGGCGGCCAGGAAATACCGCGCCGTCCTCGACGGTGAACTTATCAAGCTCGAGGACGAAATTACCATCGAAATCCACCCGGGCGCCTTGAACGTGCTGGTGCCGCGGCACGCCATGCGGGCAAAGGCGGCCTGATGCAGGGGCAGCCGACGAGGAACAGAAGTCTAGCCGCTCGGAGCGCTGCCTTGTTCGGTGGTCGGGGATTTCGTGTACTCGCCGTAAATCTCGACGATGCCCCAAACGACAAAGGCCAGGAGAAGTCCCGCAATCAGGATCCGCAAGCCGTGCCAGCCCCAGTGTCCCTGACGCGCTTTGTTTTCAGGAATGGTCTTGGGCATAGCCGGCCTCGATGCGATGTGGACGCGTTGAGCGTCTCTGGCAAAACATCTTCGGGTAACGGTTCCTTGCTACGAAGGTTCCGCGTTTGGCCAAGCCCTTCGCCGGCAAGTCGGGAAGGCGAAGTCGGAGGGCTCGCGAGGAAGCGTTGGGGGCGCTGGTGAACAAGGCGGCGAAATTGGCGCCGGGCCTTCCGGCCGAAGTAATGCACGTCGTCAACGACGCCGGCCGGCTGGCCGTGCTGCACGGCTTGCAGGCGCTGGATACGATGGCTGACGCCGACTTCGACGGCGTCAGCCGCCTTGCCGCGGCCGCCATGCGCGCACCGATCGCGCTGGTTACGCTCGTCGACGTCGAGCAGCAATGGTTCAAGTCGCGTGTCGGCCTGGACGAGATCGAGACCGCAACCGACATCTCCTTCTCCGCCCATGCGATTGCCGCGGGCGGCGAACTGATGGTGGTACCCGACGCGACCTTGGATCCGCGTTTTAAAGCCAACTCACTGGTCACGGGCAAGCATCACATCCGCTTCTTTGCGGGCGCGCCGGTGACCGTCGCCGGCGCCAGGATCGGAACGCTCTGCGTTTTCGACCGCAAGCCCCGTCCCTTTCCATCGCGCGTCAGGCTCGACCAGTTGAAGGCGCTGGCCGGCCTAGCCGCCAGCCTGTTCACGCTGAAGGATGCGACGCGCAGCGGCGCCATCGCCGAGGCAGCGCTGGTTCGCGAAGAAAAACGGCGCGCCATAGCGCTCGACGCGGCATCGCTTGCCAGCTGGGCCTGGGACATCCGCACCGACATGATCGAATGCGATGGTTTGCTGCCGGAATTGTTCAATCTGCCGCGATCGAACCGGTTGCGGGCGCGCGACATCCTGATGGCAATAGATCCACGCGACGTCTATCAAACCGAAACCCGCTTCCGCGACGCCTTGGCCGGCGGCGACGACTATTTCGGCGAGTACCGAGTGAAAGGCTTCCATCCACCCCGCTGGCTGGCGACGCGCGGCCGCGTCATCGAGCGCGATGGCGACGGCAAGCCGACGCTGATCTTCGGGGTCAATTACGACATATCCGAACGCAAGCTTGGGGAGGAAAGGCAAAGGCTGCTGCTTCGCGAACTCAATCATCGCGTCAAGAACACGCTGGCGACCGTTCAGGCGCTGGCGACGCAGACCGTGCGCCATGCCCGGCAGCCGAGCGCTTTCCTGGAAGCCTTCGGCGCCCGGCTCCAGGCACTCGGCATCGCCCATAATCTGCTGTCCGACCGGGAATGGCGCGGCATCGGCATCCATGAACTCGTCCAGATCGAGGTGAGGCCCTTCGACACCGCCGAGCAACTGCGCATGACGATCACCGGTCCCGATCTGTTGCTGTCGCCGGACCAGGCAGTGGGGCTGGGCCTGATCTTGCACGAACTGGCCAGCAACGCCCTACAATATGGGTCGCTGTCGGCGACATCCGGCAAGGTCGATCTGAGCTGGAAGACACAAGGCAGAAAAAGCGACCGGCGCCTTGTCCTGACTTGGCGCGAAAGCGGCGGTCCTGCGGTTGCCCCGCCCGAGCGGCACGGTTTCGGCTCGATCCTGATCCGCCGCAGCCTGGCCAAGGTCATCTCCAGCGAAGTGGCGCACGAGTTCCGGCCGGAAGGCGTCTTTGCCGAAATATCCATGCCGCTGGAGGATCTCTCCAAGTGACCGGCCCAGCTTTAATCCGGACGCAGCCTTCATCCGGTCAGCCTCAATCAGGATCGCCGCCAGCCGGCCCGCCGGGACCTGGTTTCACGTTCTCGCGGTAGATGGCATAAGCCGCCAACGCCACGGCGGGACCGAGAATGGCCCCGAGGCCGCCCTTTCCCTTGAGCAGCGCCGGCAGAGCGGCCAGTGCGGCGGTGACCCCGATTGCGGTCATGTCCGCCTTGCGCCGTTCTGCCCGGCGCCGTGCGCGCGAGCCGGCCGAGAAGCGATAGATCAGCAAGATCAGGCCCGCGACGATCAGAAAGCCGACGCCGAAGCCCAACGCCGCCGCGAGCGGCCCATAGCGGTCCGCAGCCCATATATAGCCGGCCCCGATCAGGAAGCCGAGACCGCACAGCGCCGCGAGCGCGGCAAGCGCATAGACAATTGCAGCCGTGCGCGCGCGGCGCATGGCTGCAACGGTTTCGCCCGAAGCCAGGCCCGAGACAAGGGAAGCCAGCAATCCCATTTGAGCGGGACTAGCGGCGCGCCAGGAGCGCGAACAGGAAGCCAACGCCGGCGGCGATCGCCAATGAAGTCACCGGCTTCTCGCGCACGCTTGCCGCTATCTGCGCCTCTATATCCCTGGTGTTGCTGCGCAGGCTATCAAAGGCTGCCTCGCCTTGGGCGCGCAGATGCTCGACACCTTCGGCGGCGGCACGGCGGGCGGTGCCGTATCCATGCTCACCTGTCTTTGCCAGCTGCTTCGTCAGCTTGTCGATATCGGCCTTCAACTGCCTGATATCGGCTTCGAGGTCCGAGTTCGCCCGCGCTTCGCTTGCGTTCTTTCCTGCGGCAGCTGCCATCGCTTAACTCCCTGTGATTGCTTTGATTTCAACGCGCTGCATGTCTCAAGGTTCCGAGCCCCTCGGATAAACGGGCATGATCCCGCAAAGCGGGTGTCGGTTTGCCAAAAGATCACGCTCAATCCAATGGATAGAGGCCGTCCCGGTTCCATCGATCTGGACCCTAGCTCAAAACGGGGCCTCCTGCATCCGATCAGATCAGCGGCCGTCGTTCCTTGCCCAGCCCCTCCCAGCCAGCAAGCTGCTTCAACCCTTCATGATCGATGATCTCGCAGCCGCCATCGCGCCAAGCGATCAGCTTGCGATCCATCAGTTTGCGAATCGTCTTGTTGGTATGGACCAACGACAGCCCGAGCGTATCGGCGATGTGCTGCTGCGTGAACGCGATCCGGGTGAGCCGCCCGCCATTGAGGCCAACGGCCTTGGCCCGGCTGCCGATGAAGGCGATGAGATAGGCGGTGCGCTCGATCGCGCTGCGGCGGCCGACGCTGAGCAGGTTCTCGTCCAGCATCCGCTCCTCGCGCGACGCGATCCAGGTGATGTCATAGGCCAGGCCCGGATGGTTGCGGAAAAGCTCATGCAGGGACTCCCGCTCGAACACGCAAAGCAGCATCGGCGACAAGGCTTCGACGGAATGCTGCATTTCGCCCATCACGCCGCCTTGCAGCCCGATGAGATCTCCAGGGACGGCGTAGTTGAGGATTTGACGGCGGCCATCCGACAACAGCTTGTAACGGAAAGCCCAGCCCGACAGCACCGTGTAGAGATGGGCGCTGCGGCGTCCTTCCACCAGCACCGTTGCGCCCTTGTCGACCGCGAGCTCGCCTTTCTTCAATTTGTCGATGAAGGCCAGTTCCGATCTCTCGAATTTGCGGAAACCCGGCAGCGGCCGCAGTGGGCAATTCTCGCAATCGTACCGGCGGCTGGAGGAAGCAAGGCCGTTCTGGATTGACATTTCGACCGCTCCTCGAGAGCCGCGGGCTCAGCCGCTGCGGTGGCATGTCTTTTTTAAATGACAGCGCGTCAAATAGCGATCATGACTCGCTGCGTTTCAAGGAGCCATTGCCTGTGTCGCCTTTGCTTGACGGATTGCGCATTCTTGTCCTGGAAGATGAATTTCTCATCGCCATGGATGTCGAGCAGCTTTGCCGTGATCACGGCGCCGACGACGTGGTGCTTGTCCGTGACCTGGCCGAGATCGATGGCCGACAGGTTGCCACCCAATTCGATGCGGCGATCGTCGACCTCATGCTGGGGGGCACTCCGACTTTCGACTTTGCATCGCGCCTGCGTGAAACGGGCGTGCCCTTCGTCTTTGCCTCCGGTTATTCGGATGCGGACGAGATCAAGGTTGCCTTTCCAGGGATAAGGCTGGTCAGCAAACCTTATTCGGGCGAAGATCTTGTGGAAGCGGTGGCCCGGGCCTGCGGACGAGTCCCGCCCGCCTGACGACGTCGCATCGCGTAAGAGTCAGCGGATGCGATGGCGATTCTGTCAGCCGTTTCGATGCGACGCTTTTTTAGTGCGCCGCCGTGCCCGTGACCTGTGCTGAGATCGCATCGGGACCGTACTCGTCTTCGCCGGAGATTTTCAGTATCTCCTGCAGGCGCGTGCGGGCTCGGCTGACGCGGCTCTTGATCGTCCCGACCGCGCAACCGCAAATCTCGGCCGCCTCCTCGTAAGAGAAGCCCGAGGCGCCGATGAGGATGATGGCCTCGCGCTGGTCTTCGGGCAGTTGCTCGAGCGCACCGCGGAAATCCTTGAGGTCGAGCTGGCCGTGCTGGGCGGGATGCACCGCAAGCCTGGCTGTCATGATGCCGTCGCTGTCCTGCACCTCGCGGCCGCGTTTGCGCATCTGCGAATAGAACTCGTTGCGCAGGATGGTGAAGAGCCATGCCTTCAGGTTGGTACCGGGCTGAAAGCTCTCATGCTTGTCCCAGGCCTTGACCAGCGTTTCCTGCACGAGGTCGTCGGCCTTGTCGGCATTCTGCGTCAGTGACACTGCGAAGGCACGCAAGCTCGGTATTGCCCCAAGCAGATCGGTCTTGAAGCCTTGTGAGACCGTTGCCATGCCTCAGTCCTTTTTCTGTGCGGGCTCGGCCCGCTCCAGTTGGCTGAGCAACTGCGCGAAACGATCCGGCACATCGTCGGAGACCAGCTCGTCGTAATACTGCTTGAGTTTGCGTCCGATTTCGGAATTCGGCCCGAGCGGGTCGCCCACGCCGTTCCGGCGCCTGATTGAGGCGCCAGTCAAGACATCTTTCGTCATTTCCTTCATTTCGCCCTTTAATCCAGCCCCATAGCCGCTCAACATAACTCAACACAACACAAGCGGCATCCTCGTCTGGTTGCCCATCCCCAATTCAAACGCCGTTCAGGCGTATTAGTTCCCGGGGCCGGAACTTTTTGCGAAAGCCAGCGTTTGTGTCGTTGGGGCTTGCAATGGGGCTTGACCTGCATTTTTAGTCAATCACGTCATCTGAGGGAGACGTCCGTCATGAGTTTATCCGCCACCATCGCTCCGCACCTGCCGTTCCTGCGCCGCTTCTCGCGTGCCGTATCGGGATCGCAGGAGAGCGGCGACGCGCTGGTTGCCGCGATGCTCGAGGCCATCATCGCCGATGTCGACATTTTTCCCGAGGCATCCAGCGAGCGAATCGCGCTGTACAAGGTCTTCGCCAAACTGTTCACGTCCGTCGCCATCCGCGTTCCACAAGAACAGGCGCAATCGGCATGGGAACAGCGCGCTGCGGCCAATCTCAATGCGATCGCGCCGCTTCCCCGCCAGGCCTTCCTTCTGGTGGCCGTCGAGGGTTTCAGCGAGGATGAGGCGGCCGAAATTCTTGGCGTCGGCGAACAGGAATTCTCAGAACTGCTTGCCCAGGCGAGCAACGAGATTTCCCGCCAGGTGGCGACCGACGTGCTGATCATCGAGGATGAACCGCTGATCGCCATGGACATAGAGGAGATGGTCGAGAGCCTGGGCCATCGGGTCGTCGGCACCGCCCGCACCCATGCCGAAGCGGTGACGATGTTCGGCAAGACGCGGCCGAAGATGGTGCTCGCGGACATCCAACTCGCCGACGGCAGTTCGGGCATCGAGGCGGTGAACGAGATTCTGTCGTCGACTTCCGTGCCGGTGATCTTCATCACCGCCTTTCCCGAGCGTCTCCTGACCGGCGAGCGGCCCGAACCGGCTTTCCTGGTGACGAAGCCGTTCAACCCGGACATGGTCAAGGCGTTGATCAGCCAGGCTCTGTTCTTCGACCGGCAGGCGAAAGCAGCCGCATAGCCATGCGCAACTGAAGTCGCAAACGCGCAAAAGCAGGGCGCGACCAGCCGGAAGGTTCCGCTGGCCGCGCCTTGCTTTTCCGCGCCACGATGGTGCGCGGGGGGATCGTCTTTTTCGGCAAAAAGTGGAACAAACCGCATCCACCCACGTTTTTCTCACATAGTTGGAAGGAGATGGAACCATGCTTTACTGGGCGCTCGTATTTCTCGTCGTGGCAATCATCGCCGGCGCGCTTGGTTTCGGCGGCATTGCCGGTACATCTGCCGGGATAGCGCAGATATTGTTCTTCATCTTTCTCGCTTTCCTCATCATTTCGCTTCTCGCCGGCCTGTTCAGACGGGCCTGAGAGTTATCAGGCGAACACTGGAAGCCGCACCCCTCAAACGGTTTCCAGCCACCGCCGGGTGGTGTCCCACAAGGACGCCGCCCGGCGGACCGCTTTTGGGCGTCTGGTTCCCGTAAAACCTGCCTTGGAACCCATTGGACGGTGAGCCGTTCAGCCTGAGTTGGGTGAACAGGTCGGATGCGTTCCAGGGCTCGAGATACCAAGAAGAACGAGCGGGGGGACGAGGTCATTGCCCTGCATCCCGCCGAAAGCGGCATGCAACTTGGCCGGGCGCTTCTCCACGCACTGCACAATGCCGGCATTTCCGTCCTCTACCAGGACCGCGACATGAAAACGGTCTGGGCGCGGAACATGCGTGCGCCCTGGGCCGCCGACAGCAGCGAGGGCGACGGCATCCTGCCGCCGGCACAGGCCGACCGCATTGGCGCTGCCAAGCGCAACGTCGTCGCAAGCGGCGATCCGCAGCGCCTCGAGATCGGCGTCCCGATGGAGGACGGCATGCGCTGGTTTCAGGTCTGGATCGACGCCGACCATGGCGAGGCCGGCGACGTGCAAGGTGTCGTCACCACCATGGTCGAGACGACCGAGCAGCGACGCCGCGAACAGACGCTGACGACGCTGTTGCGCGAAGTCACGCACCGCTCGAAGAATTTGCTGGCAATCATCCAGAGCATCGCCACCCAGACGGGACGCTATTCCGACAGCATCGGCGATTTCCTGACCCGCTTTCGCGGCCGGCTCCAGTCGCTGGCCTCCTCCCAGGATTTGGTAACCTCCTCCAACTGGCGCGGTGCTGCCCTTCGCGAACTCGTCGCCGGTCAGGTCGGCCGCTACGGGACGGACGCGTCGCACAGCCTTCGCTTCCGCGGCGCAAATCCTTACCTCAACCCCAACGCCGCGCTGCATATCGGCCTTGCGATGCATGAACTGGCCGTCAACTCGGTCAGCTATGGCGCCCTGTCGCGGCCGGAGGGCTTCGTCGAAGTGACCGCCGTCCTCGACACCGCCGCCGATGGCGGCATTGCCCTGTCGCTGACCTGGGCCGAAACCATAGGAACCGACAGCAACCAAGAGGGCAAAAAGCGCTTCGGCAGCGTCGCACTGGAACGCGTAGTGCCCTCTTCCCTGAACGGAACGGCGCGCCTCGAGATCGCGGATGGTCGCCTCGAATACCATCTCGTTGTTCCGCACGGCAATTTCGAGACGGAGTAGGCGACCGCCATCTTTTAACCGGCTGTTCACCATAGAAGCAGATGCTGTTTTTGCCAGATACCGATGGAACTGCCGAGCCGACGAGCATGCTTTCGAGGGCTTTGCCGCAGCATAGTGGGGAGGAGCGCCTTGACGGTCGCCGATATCAACAGACTCGAGCAGGCCGCTCGCATTTCGATGGGCGAATTCCAGGATCCCGAGACATCCACGGCATCGCCGGTTGCTCATGGCATCCTGCCCATCGTCGCTCCGGCGTTGGCCGCGGCAATTGTCCTGATCGCCCTGTCCCAGCTGGCCTGATCCCGCCCCCACGTTCGCGCGCGCACATCGCTCGGGTTTTTCGGCGGCCGAGGCATCGGAAAGCTGCGCCCAGAAAAAGACTCTCTTCACCAACAATAAATTGGAGCAGCAAAGGTCGTTTTTTCATGCTAAGTGACGGCTGGAGCTTATTAAAGTGAGGACACGAAGTGAGGAGTGACCCTATGCGGAAAATTCTTATTGCCATGGCTGCCGTGGTCGCCGTCAGCGGCTGTACCTCGACCGAGCAGGATGTCGTCGGCGGCGGCTTGATCGGCGCCGGCGTGGGCGGCTTGGTCGGCGGCGGCAAGGGCGCGCTGATCGGCGCGGCCGTCGGTGCCGGCTCCGGCCTGCTGGTCCGCAACCTGCGCAATGGATACTGCCAGTATCGCGATCATCGGGGTCGCATCTACACGGCTCGCTGCAACTAAGGTAATTCCGGCGGGAAAAGCGCGGAGCGGTTTTCCCGCCGGAATTGCGAGCAAGGAGCGGATCGGCGATCTATCAGACGCTGAACCGCTCCGAGCAACTTGAATCGCCGCTGTCGGGCTCATTCGCGAACCCGGCAGCGGTGCGGCAATTTATTGGCCGCCGCGGGAAGCCTGGAGCGATTCCGCCAAGGCCCGATGGCATTCACGCCGGCAGCGGAATCCTGATTTCCACATTCAATCCGTCATCGCGATAATCGCGGTGGATCGTGCCACGCAGCTCACGCGTGACATTGAGGTCGATCAATTTGGTGCCGAAGCCGGTCGTGGCCGGGGCGTCGACCTTCTTCTGCCCGGTTTCCTGCCAGCTCAGAGCCAAGACCCGGTCACGCCCGCGCCCTTCGACCGACCATTCGATCCTGAGGGCGCCGACCGTATTGCCGGCCTCGCCATATTTCAGCGCATTCGTTGCCAGTTCGTGAAAGGTGAGGCCCAGTGCCTGCGTCGTGGTTTCGTCAAGCAGCACCTCCGGCCCGGACAAAAGCTCTTCCGGCAGCTCCTTTCCGAACACTTGGCCAAGCTCGATGCGCAGGAGATCGCCGAGATCCGCCTTCTGCCAGCGCGAGCGCGTCAGCATGTCCTGGGACGCGGCCATTGCCTGTAGCCGGGCCGAGAAAGATGCCGAGAACTCATTGACGTCGCTGGCACGTGACGCGGTCTGGCGCGCGATCGCCAGCACTCGCGTGATCGAATTCTTGATGCGATGCTTCATCTCCTGCAGCATCAAATCCTTTTCGAGCAGGCTCTTTTCCGTCGTCTCATGCAGCAGCGATGCTGCCTCGTAGGCTCGCTCCTGATAGCGCGCGACAAGCGCGATGGCGCCGGCCAGCAGCAGCCCGAACAGGCCGAGCATGACCGGGATGGCCCGCGACGATGGCTGCGAGAAGGCGCTTGTCGGCCTGAACTGCACGGTCCACGGCCGGCCCGCCACGCTGATCTTGCGGGTGACCAGCAGCCTGTCGCCAAAGCCCGAGACGGGCGGTGTCTCCGACCGGAACAGCAGATGATCCGGATCGACGCCGCCATCGTAGATTTCGGTGTTGACGGGCAGCAGCGGCGCACGGCTGAGCGCGATCTGGAACAGCTCCCTGGCCCGGAAGGCCGCGTAGAGAAAGCCTACCGTCGAGGATCGCGATGCGTTTATGGCATCAGGTGCGGTCTCGACGTTGAGCCGCACGAAGACGAGAAAGCCGGTGAAGGTCTGTGCTGCACCCGTGTCCTGGCCGAGTTGCACCAGCCCGCTCGCGTGCTGCTGGTCATCTGCCATTGCCTTCTCGATTGCCGCGCGCCGCACGGGCTCGGTGAACATGTCATAGCCGATGCTGGCCTTGTTGGACGGATCGAGCGGCTCGAACAGCACAACGGGCGTGCGCCATGGCTGCGTCGTATCCGGATAGATCGCACGCCTGACGCCCTGGTCATGCAGCATGTCGCGTTCGACCGTTGCCTCGTCGCCTGCTTTCACCAGCCGGAGAAAGCCGATGCCGCGCAGGCCGGCGAAATTGGTATCGACATTGAGGGCATTGAAGAACGCTTTGAACTCGCTCTGCGAGATGTCGCCATTGCGGGCGTCGAACAAGGCTTGCGACGAGCGCAGCAGCGACAGCTGCAGGTCGATCCGGCTCTCGATACGGTTGAGCGCATCGTCCGCGGTCGCGTCGAACTTGATGCGAGCCGCCTCTTGCGTCGCGAAATAGGCGAACCCCGCCATTGTCATGCTGATCAGCGCAACGGCAACGAAAGCGACGATTGGAAAAAGCTTCTTCAACGGATAATGCGGCCTATCAGCATGTGAGCCCTTTATGGGCAAGTCGCCCGGTCAACACAATGGCAAGGCCAAGCCATCCCGCCGGCTGGCATATCACCTGATCGGCAGATCGGTAACGGGCTCAGGCCAGCAGGCTTCAGGCAGCGATCTTCAACGCGCCTGGTCCGGGAATGGCGCCAGGCGGACATTTGCCCAGGATGATCATGCCCAGCACCTCGTCCTGGGTCACATCGGTGGTGCGGGCAGTGCCGACGACCTGGCCGTTTTTCATGACGCACACCCGGTCGGCCAGTTCGAATACGTCGTGAATGTCATGGCTGATCAGGAAGATGCCGATGCCGTCGGACTTGAGCTGCCTGACCAGTTCCCCGACCTGGGCCGTTTCCTGCGGTCCAAGTGCTGCCGTCGGCTCGTCCATGATCAGGATGCGGGCGTTGAACAGGATCGCGCGTGCGATCGCCACCGACTGCCGCTGTCCGCCCGACAGCTTGATCACCGGCTCCTTGAAGCGCTGGAAGCGGGGATTGAGCCTGCCCATCACCTTGCGCGCCTCGGCCTCCATGGCGACATCATCGAGCGTGCCCCAGGCGGTCCTCAGCTCGCGGCCGAGGAACAGGTTGGCGGCGGCGTCGACATTGTCGGCGAGCGCCAGGGTCTGGTAGATCGTCTCGATGCCGTATTTCTTGGCATCGCGCGGGTTGGAGATCGAAGCCTCTTCGCCGTTGACGAAGATTTGGCCCGCGTCACGCTTGTAGGCGCCCGACAGGATCTTGATCAGTGTCGACTTGCCGGCGCCGTTATGGCCGAGCAGGGCCACGACCTCGCCGGGGAAAAGATCGATCGAGGCATCGTCGACGGCGCGAATGCCGCCGAACGCGATTGAGATGTTGCGCATGTCGACCAGCGGGTTGCCGGCGGGAGCGATCCTGTCAGCCATGATTGTCCTCCTCCCTCAAACGCGTTTGCGATAGACGGTGTCGAGCCACACCGCGATGACCAGCACGGCGCCGACGACGATGCTCTGCAGCGGCGAGTCGACGCCAAGCAGCACCATGCCGGATTGCAGCGACTGCATCAAAAGCGCGCCCAGCATGGCGCCGATGATTGTTCCCGAACCGCCGGCGAGCGATGTGCCGCCGATGACGGCCGCCGCGATCACCAGCAATTCATCGAGCGTTCCGAGCACGTTGGTGGCCGAGTTCTGCCGGGCTGACGAGATCGCGGCGGCGATCGTGGCCAGCACGCCCATGATCATGAACACTTTCATCGTGATCCAGCGTGTATTGATGCCGGCGAGGTTGGCTGCTTCCGGATTGCCGCCAATGGCAAAGACATAGCGACCAAAACGGGTGCGTTTGGTGATGAAGGTCATGACCAGCCCGACGGCGATGGCCATCAGCACCGGTATGGCGATGCCGTGGGCGATGAACAGGCCGCCCTCGGGCACGGTTATGTTGTTCGCGGCTGCATATCTGTTCACGATGCCGACTGGCCACGGATAGGAATTGGCCAGCCAAACCGCGCCCATGATGACGGCGCAGGTCAGCACGCCGATCAGCGTCTCGGCCCAGATCGGACGCAGCGGGAAACGGAAGCGCTTGCGCTGTACCCGCCCGTTGAACAGCGCAAGCACCACCGCAAGGCAGGCGGCGATACCGACCACCCAGCTCCAGGTCGCGCCGATCGATCCGGCCGGGCCGCCGCCCATCAGCTGGAACGTCGCGTTGAGCGGCGCCACCGTCTGGCCGCTGGTAACCCACCATGCCGCACCGCGCCAGACCAGAAGCCCGCCCAGCGTCACGATAAAGGCCGGCACTTCGAGATAGGCGATGACAAAGCCCTGGAAGGCGCCGATCAACAGACCGAGCACCAGGCCGATGACCAGCGCCAGCACCCAGATCCATGGGTTGCCAAGCTCAAGCCCGACGAAGCGCACTAGGAAATGCACCTGGGCGAAGCCCATGACCATGCCGATCAACCCTTCGGCGGAACCGACGGACAGATCGATATTGCGCATGACGATGACCAGCACCATGCCGCAGGCCATGATGGCGACGGCCGAGGTCTGCACCGACAGGTTCCACAGATTGCGCGGCGTGAGAAAGGTACGGCTGTCGAAATCGAGCGGATTGACGCCGAGACGCAGGCTGGACAAGACATGCAACCCGATCCAGATCAGCAGCAGCGCGCCGATCATGCCGAGCATGCGCGTGTCGATCTCGGTCGCCTTAAGGAACCGGGCGACGGCGCCGAGTTCCGACGCACGCGCGGTGTCGGCCTGCGGGTTGGACGTCGTATCGGTCATGATTTTCTCCCACCGGCCTGCCCGTCCGATGCGGGATGCCGGAAGCCAGCCTAGAAGTTACCCGCCCGGGGCGGAAAAACAAATCTTCTTGAAAAAACGCCGCGGCTTGGCAGCCGCGGCGTTCATCGCATGAAATGGAAGATCAGTTGCAGGCCGCTACGCTGCCCGCCGCGACGCCGGCACAGACCTCGTCTTTCTTGATCCAGCCGGCGTCGATGACGACGTTGAGATTGTCCTTGGTGATCGCAACCGGGGTCAGGAACAGCGATTTGACGGTGTTCCCACCGGGCGTTGTGAAGTCCTTGACGCCGGCGATATCGGTCATCTTCTTGCCGTCGGCCAGCTGCGAGGCGATCTCGGCGGCATTCTTGCCGAGTTCACGCGCGTCCTTCCACACCGACACGGTCTGCGTGCCGAGCGCGATGCGGTTCAGCGCCGCGTGGTCGCCGTCCTGGCCCGAGACCGGAACGGTACCGGCCAGGCCTTGAGCCGTCAGCGCCGCGACGACGCCGCCGGCAGTGCCGTCATTGGCCGCGACCACCGCGTCGACCTTGTTGTCGTTGGCGGTCAGGAACTGCTCCATGTTCTTCTGCGCGTTGGCCGGCAGCCAGCCATCCGTATAGGCTTCGCCGACATTCTTGATCTTGCCGCTGTCGATGGCGTCCTTGAGCACTTCCATGGAGCCCGAGAACAGGAAATCGGCATTCGGATCGGCACCCGAGCCCTTGATGAAGACGTAGTTGCCTTCCGGCTTCACCTTGAACACTTCGCGGGCCTGCATGCGGCCGACTTCCTTGTTGTCGAAGGTCAGATAGAAGACGTCCTTGTTCTCGATCAGGCGGTCATAGCCGACGACCGGAATGCCTTCGTCGAGCGCCTTCTGCACCGCCGGGCCGATGGCGGAGGCGTCCTGCGCCAGGATGATCAGCGAATTGGCGCCCTGGGAGATCAGGCTCTCGACGTCGGTGAGCTGCTTGCCGGGATTGGACTGGGCGTCGGCGGAAATATACTTGTCGCCGGCGGCTTCGATCGCCTTCTTCATGGCGGCCTCGTCGGTCTTCCAGCGCTCTTCCTGGAAGTTCGACCAGGAAACGCCGATGACCTTGTCCTTCGCCTGCGCGACCGACGCGAGCGTCAGCGACATGGCGACACCCGCCAGGATGGCGGCTGTGAATCTCTTCATCTTAATCCTCCCTGCGCCGCGTATGGCGCGACCAAACAGGCCCGTAGGCCGGCACAAAGGCTCTATTTTTTCGAGCCTCGAAAAAACACTGGTCCATCGTCGGAACGCTGTCAACGTCGATTCTGATGTATTTTGATGTCCTCGTGAATTTTTTTCGAGCTCCGGAATAAATAATGACAGCCAAGGCCGGTTCTGCCAGTATTTGACGGTCGTCGGGATCCTGGGGAGAGAACGCGGCGACGGGGAGGATGCGAGAAACATGTCGGTCGGAATCCGCCACGACGATTTGCGCCGACGCAACCGGGCGATGGTGATCGCGGCCGTGCGCCGTGCCGGGCAGCCCTCGCGCACCGAGATTGCCGCGACCACCGGGCTCAGCCATTCCACCATATCGGCGATCTCCTCCGACCTGATTGGCGAAGGCATCCTGGCGCAGAGCAAGCCGAGCGAGGCCGGTGCGCTGAAACGCGGCCGGCCGCAGGTCGGCCTCAGCCTCAACCCTGAAGCCGCGGCGGTGATGACCGTGGTGCTGTCGCTGAATTTTCTCTCCGTCGCCGTCATCGACTATGCCGGCCAGGTGATATCTGAAGAGCAGCGCCGGCTGGACACGCTCACCCTGTCGCGCGAGGCGCTGATCGGCGAATGCGTGGCCATCGTCAGGCGGCGGTTCGAGGATCCCGACCTCGACGTCGGCAGCATCGCCCGTATCGCGCTGGCGATCCAGGGCATCACCGACACGGATGCGCGCACCATGCTGTGGTCGCCGATCACGCCGCAGACCGACATCGCCTTCGCCGACATACTGGAGGCCGAGTTCGGCATTCCCGCCACCATGGAGAACGATTGCAACATGATGGCGGTGGCGCTGCGCTGGCGCGATCCCCAGCGCTACCGCGACGACTTCATCGCCATCCTTTTGTCGCACGGCATCGGCATGGGCTTGGTGCTGAAGGGTGAACTGTTCACCGGCACCCATTCATCCGGAGGCGAGTTCGGCCACATGATCCATCGCCCCGGCGGGGCGCTCTGCCGCTGCGGGCGGCGCGGCTGCGTCGAGGCCTATGCCGGCAACTATGCCATCTGGCGCAACGCGAGGCAGCTTGGCGAGGACACCGAGCCCGTCGACGTCAGCGACGCCGACATGCGCACCCTGGCGGCCTCGGCGCGCGAAAAGGACGGGCCGGAGCGCGAAGCCTACCGCAAGGCCGGCGAGGCGCTGGGTTACGGCCTTGGCAGCCTGTTCGCGCTGATCGATCCGGCGCCGGTCGCCATGGTCGGCGTCAGCGCCGCCGCCTTCGACCTGATCGAGCCGGCTCTGCGCGAGGCCATTGCCCAGACCGCCGGCGGCCAGCACTCGAAATCGATTTCCTTCGACACCGAGCCGAACGAACTGCCACTGATCCGCGAGGGCTGCGCCATGCGCGCGCTGACCTTCGTCGACCAGGAGATTTTCGCGCCGGGGGCACAGGCGAAATCAGGCGTGGGCGAGAACGTTGCGTGACATATCCCTAGTCTTCGCGAATCGCATACCCCGCGCCCCGAATGGTGCGGATCACGTCAGGCATGCGGCCATTGTTGACCGCCTTGCGCAGCCGGCCGACATGCACGTCCACGGTGCGCTCGTCGATATAGATCGTTTCGCCCCAGACATTGTCGAGCAGTTGGCTGCGCGAGAACACGCGGCCGGGATGTCGCATCATGAATTCGAGCAGGCGGAACTCGGTCGGCCCGAGCCGGATCTCGCTTTTCTTGCGGTAGACCCGGTGCGATTCACGGTCGAGCACGATGTCGCCGACCTTGAGCACGCTGGACAGAACTTCGGGCTTGGCGCGGCGCAGCAGCGCCTTGACGCGTGCCATGAATTCCGGCGTTGAGAACGGCTTGACCAGATAGTCGTCGGCGCCGGTGGAGAGACCGCGCACCCGGTCGCTTTCCTCGCCGCGCGCCGTCAGCATGATGATCGGCAGCCGCTCGGTCTCGGGCCGCATGCGGAGACGGCGGCAGAGCTCGATGCCGGACACCGCCGGCACCATCCAGTCGAGCACAAGAAGGTCAGGGACATTCTCCTGCAAGCGGATCTCGGCTTCGTCGCCGCGCGTCACCACCTCTACCTGATAACCCTCCGATTCCAGATTGTAACGGAGCAGCACACCCAGCGGCTCCTCGTCCTCCACCACCATGATGCGTGGCGCGATCATCGACTGGTCACCCCTGCCGTCAAGCCGCTGGCGCCGACATCGCCGTCTCGTCCTGCTTTGGGCGATTGGCGGGCAATTGCGTGCCGGTCAGCACATAATAGGCATTTTCGGCAATGTTGGTCACGTGATCGCCGATGCGCTCGAGATTCTTGGCGCAGAACAAAAGATGCGTGCAGGCGGTGATGTTGCGCGGATCCTCCATCATGTAGGTCAGCAGCTCGCGGAAGACCGACGTGTATTTGACGTCGATGCGTTCATCGTCGGCGCGCAGCTTGGCAAGTGCCGCGGCATCGCGCGCCGCATACTCCTCGATCACGCCTTGGACCTGGATCAGCACAAGCTGCGCCATGGCGTCGATGGAGTGCGACAGGTCGCGCGGCGTGGCGGCAAGGCCGACGGTGCCGACGCGCTTGGCGATGTTCTTGGCGAGATCGCCGATGCGTTCGAGATCGCCCGCCATGCGGATCGAGCCGACGACATGGCGCAGATCGTCCGCCATGGGCTGCCGCTTGGCGATCAGGGTGATGGCGCGGTCGTCGAGTTCGCGCTGGCGCGCATCCATGATCGCGTCGTCGGAGACGACGCGCTGGGCGAGCGCGTTGTCGGAATTCAGGAGCGCCTTGGTCGCGCCGCCGACCATCGATGAGGCGAGATCGCCCATGTCGCGGATCAGCCTGCTGATCTGTCCGAGATCTTCGTCAAAGGCTGCGACTGTGTGTTCGGCCATGATCTTGGTCCTCGTATGCCTGGGATCAGCCGAAGCGGCCGGTGATATAGTCCTGCGTGCGCTTCTCGCGGGGCGACGTGAAGATCTTCTCGGTGCGGTCGAACTCGACCAGCTCGCCCAGATACATGAAGGCGGTCTGCTTCGACACGCGCGCCGCCTGCTGCATGTTGTGGGTGACGATGACGATCGTATAATCGGCCTGCAACTCGTCGATCAGCTCCTCGATCTTGGCGGTCGACAGCGGATCGAGCGCCGAGGCAGGCTCGTCGAGCAGGATGACCTCCGGCTTCACCGCCACCGTGCGGGCGATGCAGAGGCGCTGCTGCTGGCCGCCCGAAAGGCTGAGGCCGCTGGCGTTGAGCTTGTCCTTGACCTCGCTCCACAGTGCCGCGCGCTTCAGCGCCTGCTCGACACGGCCGTCCATCTCCGCCTTGCTGAGCTTCTCATAGAGCCTGACGCCGAAGGCGATGTTCTCGTAGATCGACATCGGGAACGGCGTCGGCTTCTGGAACACCATGCCGATCTTGGTCCTGAGCAGGTTGAGATCCTGCGAACGGTCGAGGATATTCTGGCCGTCGAGCAGCACCTGGCCCTCGGCGCTCTGCCTCGGGTAAAGCTCGTAGATGCGGTTGAAGACGCGCAGCAGCGTCGACTTCCCGCAGCCCGAAGGCCCGATGAAGGCGGTGACGCTGCGCTCGGGCAGCGACAGGCTGATATCCTTCAGCGCCTTCGACTGGCCATAGTAGAAATTGAGGCCCTTGACCTCGATCTTGGCTTTCTCGACCGCGACTTCGGGCGTATTCAACTCGGTGGACAACATCGGTTTCATCTGTCCTCTCTGCGTCCGGTAAGGCTGCGGGCGAAGATGCTCAGCCCGAGAACCGTAAGGGTGATTATGAGTGCGCCGGTCCACGCCAGCTGCTGCCATTCCTCGTAGGGGCTGAGAGCGAACTGGAAGATGGTGACGGGCAGGCTGGCCATCGGCGCATTGAGATTACTCGACCAGAACTGGTTGTTGAGCGCCGTGAAGAGCAGCGGCGCCGTCTCGCCGGAAATGCGGGCGATGGCCAGCAATATGCCTGTGACGATGCCCGACAGCGCCGCACGGTAGGCGACCGAGCGGATGACCACCCAGCGCGGCGCGCCGATCGCGGCGCCGGCCTCGCGCAAGGCGTTCGGCACCAGGTTGAGCATGTCCTCGGTGGTGCGAACGACGACCGGGATGACCAGGATGGCCAGTGCGACGGCACCGGCGATCGCCGAGAAATGTCCCATCGGCCGCACCAGCAGCTCGTAGACGAACAGGCCGACGATGATCGAGGGTGCCGACAGCAGGATGTCGTTGATGAAGCGCACGACGGTGGTGAGGCGCGAGAAGCGGCCATATTCGGCCATGTAGGTCCCAGCGAGGACACCGATCGGCGTGCCGACGATGACGGCGATGACTGTCATCATGATACTGCCGTAGATGGCATTGAGCAGGCCGCCGGCATCGCCGGGCGGCGGTGTCATTTCGGTGAACACAGAGAGCGAAACACCCGACAGGCCCTTATAGAGCAGTGCGCCGAGGATGAGCGCCAGCCAGGCCAGGCCGATGCCCGCCGCCGTGACGCATAGCGTCATCATCACGGCATTCCTGCGCTTGCGTCGATTGTGAAGCGATGTGGCCGTCGACATCGGTCAGGCTCCCGTGCGGCTGTCCATGCGCAGCAGCATGTAGCGCGCAAGGGCAAGGATCAGGAAAGTGATGACGAACAGGATCAGGCCGAGCGCCACCAGCGAAGACGTATAGAGATCGCCGTCGGCTTCGGTGAACTCGTTGGCGATGGTCGCCGAGATCGTCGTGCCGGGCGCGAACAGCGAGCCGCTGATGCGGTGGGCGTTGCCGATGACGAAGGTTACCGCCATGGTTTCGCCGAGCGCGCGGCCGAGGCCGAGCATGACGCCGCCCATGATGCCGACGCGGGTATAGGGGATGACGACGCGGCGCGTGACCTCCCAGGTCGTGCAGCCGATGCCGTAGGCCGATTCCTTCAGCACCGCCGGCACCGTGTCGAAGACATCCTTGGTGATCGAGGTGATGAAGGGCAGGACCATGATGGCAAGGATCAGCGCCGAGGTCAGAAGGCCGATGCCGTAGGGCGGGCCGGCAAACAGGCTGGAGAGTCCCGGCACGTCGTGGAAAAGCTTGATGATGAAGGGCTGCACCGTCGTCTGCAGGAACGGCGCGAACACGAACAGGCCCCAGATGCCGTAGATGATGGAGGGTATGCCGGCAAGCAGCTCGACGGCGATGCCGATGGGGCGCCGGAGTGGCCGCGGGCAGAGTTCGGTAAGGAAGATGGCGATGCCGATGCCGATGGGAACGGCGATCAGGATGGCGATGGCGGCGGTGACGATGGTTCCGTAGATCGGGGCCAGCGCTCCGAAATTCTCGGTGACCGGGTTCCACGATTCGGTCGTCAGGAAGGAGAACCCGAATTTCGACAGCGCTTCCCACGAGCCGGCAAACAGCGAAATCGCCACGCCGCCGAGGATGAGCAGGACGAGGATGGCGGAAAAGCGTGTCGCCGTCCGGAAAATCGTATCGGTGAGCGCGAAGCGTCGGACCGTCGCTTCCCTGGCCCGCATGGCGGCCGACGATGGCATGGCTTCGGAGACGGCGGTCATCTGGCCCTCGCGTTTCAAGGAAGACAGGGAGGGCGCCGTGAAGCGCCCTCCTCGTTCAGCAGGGATTACATGGCGGAATAGAGCGGCTTGCCGTCTTCGCCGACGATGTCCTTGGCCCACATGTCCTCGACGCTCTTGACGACCGCGTCGGGGATCGGAACGTAGTCCAGCGCCCCGGCCATGTCGTCGCCCTTCGCGTAGGACCAGGCGAAGAACTTGAGCGCTTCACCGGTCGCCGCCACGTCGCCGGGCTTCTTGTAGACCAGGATCCAGGTCGCCGACGTCATCGGCCAGGATTCGGCGCCCGGCTGGTTGGCCAGGATGACGCCATAACCAGGCTGCGAGCTCCAGTCGGCATTGGCCGCCGCCGCCGAGAACGCCGCCGCCGTCGGCTCGACCTTCTTGCCGTCCTTGTTGATCATGTCGGCATAGGTCAACTTGTTCTGCTTGGCGTAGGCGTATTCGACATAGCCGATCGAGCCACCGGTCTGCGAGACGTTGTTGGCGACGCCTTCATTGCCCTTGGCGCCGATGCCAACCGGCCATTCGAGCGCGGTGTTGACGCCGACCTTCGACTTCCAGTCGGCGCTGACGTCGGCCAGGTAGTAGCTGAAGTTGAACGTGGTGCCCGAACCGTCGGAGCGATGCACGACGGCGATCGCCTGGTCGGGAAGCTTGACGTCGGGATTGAGCTTGGCGATCGCCGCGTCATTCCAGTTGGTGATCTTGCCGACGAAGATATCGGCCAGCGTCGGGCCGTCGAGCACCAGTTCGCCCGGCTTGATGCCTTCGAGATTGACGACCGGAACGATGCCGCCCATCACCATCGGGAACTGTGCAAGTCCGGTGGATTCGAGATCCTCGCCCTTCAGCGGCGCATCGGAAGCGCCGAAGGTGACGGTCTTGGCTTTGATCTGCTTGATGCCGCCGCCCGAGCCGATCGACTGGTAGTTGAGACCGATGCCGGTCTCCTTCTTGTAGGCATCGGCCCACTTCGCATAGATCGGGTAAGGGAAGGTGGCGCCGGCACCGGAGATGTCAGCTGCCATTGCCGCGGAAAGGGTGAGGGTGGACGCCGCAGCCATTGCGATCGCAACGGCCGCCGAGCGGATGAAATGTCTCATATGGCCTGCTCCTGTTCGGAAGATGGTCTCTCGGCGCCATTCCTTGCCAGCGCCCGCTGAGGCCAATAGCGTTCGATTATAACAGTCGCATGACAGTTTCGTGTCAGCCCGGTAACGCGTCGCCGGCGCCTGGAAAGGCGATGGCGATTAGCGGCTGCGGCATGGCGCCGGTTTGCCTTCGGGAATCAGGGACTTGCGCTATCCGGCCACCCAAACAGCCATCGGATTCGGCATGGATCGCTGATCGAAGAAAAGCCGGACGGGAGCGCGTTGCTCGAGGCCAGAGGATGTCTTGGCCGGGCCATCGCCAAAAACAGGTCCGTTGGGGTAGATTGACGCTGCTTCATACTGGCGGTCGCTGCTCCCGCCCGTAACTAGAAGAGAGCGGAAATTCGATGCCGTCATTGTCCCGGCTGGACGCCGGCTTTGATATGGTGCGATCGCACCATAGTCTTGCTCGAAGGGCTGCAGCCGGCCCCGGGTGATTCTCGCCGCAATCCGGCCGAAGGCGCAAAGTCTATCCCGCGTTGCGCCGGGCCTGGCGACCAGCGCCGACCCAGCGCTCGACCTTTTCGAGCAGGGCCCTGGGGCTGATCGGCTTGGGCAGATAATCATCCATGCCGGCGTCCAGGCAGCGTTCGCGATCGCCCTTGAGCGCATGCGCGGTGACCCCGACGATCGGCACATGCGTGCCGGTTTCCTCTTCCAGCCGGCGGATGGCGGCGGTTGCCTCGAGCCCGTTCATCTCCGGCATCGAGACGTCCATCAGGATCATGCACGGATTGAGCCTGCCGAAAGCGTCCAGCGCCTTGCGGCCATTGCCGACGATCTCGAAACCGTAGCCGGTCTCGCCGAGGATCTGGGTGAAGACCATCTGGTTGACCTCATTGTCCTCGGCCACGAGGATGTCCAGCCGCTGCTCGCCGCCAGTCGCGGCAAGCCGAGGCCTGACCGGCGGCGGCTGCAGCAACGCGCGTTGCCCTGCCGCCGGTGGCGGTGACTGCGGATTGTTCCCGCCGCCTCCCTCGACAGCAAGCGGCCGGGCGACATCCGTGGCGTGGCGATGCCGCTGGATGGTGGCGACCAGCGTTTCCAGGAGCACCGAGGAGCGTGCGGGCTTGATGAGTTGGGCATCAATGCCGAGATCGCGGTAACTGGTGTTGGCCAGCGACTGGTCGACGGAGGTCAGCATGATGATCGGCGTGTCGGCAAGCCCGGCGGTGTTGCGCACGACACCTGCCATCTCGGCGCCGCTCATCTCGGGCATCTGATAATCGAGCACGACGCAATCGACCGGCACGCCGTAGGCGGCGGCCGCGATCAGCACTTTCAGTCCCTCGGCGCCGCTCTCGGCCGCGCAGGAATCGAAGGTCCATGACGTCATCTGCTCGGTCAGGATGGCGCGGTTGACGGCATTGTCGTCGACGATCAGCACCCGCGCGCCGGTCACGTCCACCGGCATGATGCGCTGCGCGTTCTGTTGTCCGGCCCTGGGCAGCGTGACCGTGAACCAGAAGGTCGACCCCTTGCCTTCGGCGCTTTCCACGCCGATGTCGCCGCCCATCAATTCGACCAGCCGCGAGGTGATCGCGAGCCCGAGCCCAGTGCCCTCATGCCGCCTCGTCGAGGAGGTGTCGACCTGGCTGAATTTCTCGAACACCTGTTTCAGCTTTTCCTCAGGGATGCCGATCCCGGTGTCGGTGACCGAGATCGTCAGCCTGGTTCCGTCCGGCACACTTTCGCCGGTGACGTCGACGAGCACATGGCCTTCTTCGGTGAACTTCACCGCATTGCCGAGCAGGTTGGTGACGATCTGCCGGATGCGGCCGACATCGCCGATGAACAGGCTTTCGAGCCCAGGCTCGATGCGCACGATGAGCTCGAGGTCCTTTTCCTTGGCCCGCGTCGACACCAGCGTCGCCACGTCCTCGATCGCCTCGGCGAGATTGAAGGGGGCGGGATCGAGCACCAACTGGCCGGCATCGATCTTGGAGAAATCCAGGATATCGTTGATGATGGTGAGCAGCGCGTTGCCCGATTTGACGATGATGTCGGTGAAGGTCTTCTGCTTCGGATCGAGATCGGATTTGGCCAGGAGTTCGGCCATGCCCAGCACGCCGTTCATCGGGGTGCGAATCTCATGGCTCATATTGGCGAGGAATTCCGACTTGGCGCGGTCGGCAAGTATGGCGCGCTGGCGCGCCTCGCGCAGTTCCGCCTCGCGCAGCTTCAATTCGGTGATGTCGGTGGTCGACCCGATCAGGTAGAGCGACCCGTCGGACGCGATCATCGCGCCCTTGCGGGCGAACTGGTGGCGCACGCTGCCGTCCGGGAGCATCACCGTCTCCTCGACCTCCTGGGTTTCGCCGCTGCGCAGCACCGCGAGGTCGCCATTGACGAAGGCTTCGCCGTCGGGCCCGAAAATTTCGATATCGGTCTTGCCGATCGCGTCCTGCTTGCTGAAGCCGGTGAGATCGCACCAGCCCTTGTTGACGTAGAATTGCCTGAGATCGGAGCGTTTGGCATAGATCGACACCGGCACGTTGTCGATCAGGCTGCGGAACACCTCGTTCTCGCGCATGCTTTCTTCCAGCGCCCGCTCGCGCGCCTTGACCTCGGTGATGTCGGTGCTGGAGCCGACCAGATGCACCGATCCGTCCAGCGCCACCAGCCGGCTCTTCCGCGTCATCAACTGCCGCACCGTGCCGTCGCGATGGGTGACGGGCTCCTCGACCTCCCTGACGCTGCCCGTGAGGGCAACCTCGGTATCGTCCAGGCTGTAGCTTTCTCCATCTCCGTCGCCGAACAGCTGCCGATCGGTGCGGCCGATAACGTCTTCCTTGGCGAGCCCGGTGATCGCGCACCAGGCCTTGTTGACGAACTCGATGCTGAGGTCCTGCGCCTTGATGAAGGCGGCCACGGGCAGTTCGTCCAGCACGTGCCGGAACAGGTCGATCTGCCGCATCGAATCGTGCAGCGCCTTTTCGCGGCTCTTGATCTCGGAGATATCGACACGCACGCCGATGAACGTGCCGTCGTCGGTGCGCATGTCGTAGACCTGGTACCAGCGACCGTCGGGATTGAGACGTTCGAAGGATGAGTATGGCAGGTGGTAGCGGGCGAGGATGCTGTTCAGCCAGGGATCGAGATCGCCATCATAGAGCGCATCGACCTGCGGATCGCCGCTCGAGCGGAAATAGCCGGCCGAATGACCGAGTGCCAGCGCGTCGCGGAAGGTGCGGCCGGGCTGCCACGCCGGCTTCAGCGCCGGCAGCGTGTCCTGCATCTTGCGGTTGGCGAAAACGAAATTGTCGTCGCGGTCGTAGATGATCACGGCGGCCGGCAGCGATTCCAGCACGCTGGCCAGGTGTTTGCGGGCGTCCTGCGCCTCGGTCTCACGGCCCTTCATGTCCGAGACGTCGAAGAGGAAGCCGGCCACGTAGTTGCGGCCGCTTGCCATTCTAACGCGGTTCTTCCTGACGACGCGCGAGCGGTTGACGCCGTCGACCTGGAAACTTTCCTCCACCTCGTAAGGCCGCCCGGTCGCCAGCACCGCGCGCTCGCTTTCCTCGAACAGCGCGACCTCGGCGGGCGCGAGAAAATTGCCGCCGGGCTTGCCAAGCATGGTTTGCGGCGTCTGGCCGAACAGGCCCGCAAACGCTTCGTTGACGAAGACGAAGCGCAGATCGTCGTCCTTGACGAAGATCGGATCCTTGACGCCGTTGATCACCGCTTCCGCCAGTCGCGCCTTTTCCAGCGCGTCGGCCAGCTCGGCCTCGCGATCCTTCATGTCGGTGACATCGACATAGGAGATGAGCCGCTTGCCGCCGGCCAGCGGGGCCAGCGATGCAACTAGGGTACGCCCGTCATTGCGCGGCAATTGTCTCGAGCCGGCGACGCCGGCCCTGATCTCGGCCTCGCGCTCGGCGGTATGACGCTGCCAGGCAACGTCGTCGGCGCCGTAGGAATCGGCGGCGCGGCTGGCCTCCATCAACTCGCGGAAGCCCGAGCCGATCCCGGCGCGCTGGGGATCGATTTTCCACAAATTGTAGAAGGCCTGGTTGATCACTTCGGCGCGCAGGTCGGCGTCGAGGACCATGATCCCGATCGGCATCGAATCGACCATCGTGCGAAGGTCGGGAAGGCCTCCCGAAGACGCCTCTCCTTGCTGCTTCTGCTCCAGTTCTTCGAAGGCGACGGCCAATCCCGTGACATTGCGTCCAATGCCACGATAGCCGGCGAATTTCCCCTCGTCATCGAAGCGTGGAAAGCCTGAGGTCAGCACCCAGCGGCAATCGGCGCGACCTCCCTTCAGTTCGTAGACAAAGTCACGGAACGGCCGATGTGCCTGCAGATCCTCCAGATGCATTGCCGCGCTGCGGTTGCCGTTCAGGACCTGCTTCAGGAAATCGAACCGGAAGCGGCCAAGCACAGCGGCCGGGTCGATGCCCGTGACCGCCTGATAGTTGTGCGAAAGCCAGGAAAAGCGCAGCTCGGCGTCGGTCTCCCAGATCCAGTCCGAGCCCGTTTCGACCAGCTGGCGTAGCATGGCCAAATCCATGCCTGCGGTGAACGAAGCCGCGTCGTTCACCGCCATTTCGCCCGACCCGCGCTCGCCGCGCACGTCGGCTGTCTCGTTCGCTTCAGCCATGCCGTCCCCACCCCGAATCCAAGGCCGAACCCTCCCTCCGCGGTTCGTCGGCGGAATGTGCCCGAGAAGCATTAACGATCCGCTAACCTTAACAAGCCGTTGCGCACCGGACGGGCCCTGGCCTGCGCCATTGCGCCCGGTTGTCGGCCGGATCGAAGCCGCGCTATAAGCCAATATTGGGGTGTTGCTGATGTTTGGACGGATTGTGCCTTGCTTGCTGAGCGCGGCGCTGCTTTTCGGCAGCGGCTGTTCGCGCAGCTATGACGGCACCGTCGTCATTCCGCGCCCGCTCGATGCCCGGCGTTTCTGGGACCGGCCGCCGCCCAATGTGGAATACGGGCCGTCCGAAATGGAAAACGGCGCTTTTCCGGCGCCGCCACAACCGCCAACCCGGTTTTCCGAGCGCAGGCCCCCGCCGCGCGCCGCACCGAGACGTCATCTTTCAAGAGTTTCGAGGCCACCTCCGCCGTCCTCCGATGAGGAAAAGCCCCTGGCATGCAGGAATGTCAGCGAACCCGGAAAGAGGGTTCGCATGGTCTGCGACTGATGGGTGCCACCCAAAACTGACCTTGGCTGAGAAACCGGCGCCTACAACCGGGGGCGGATGATCATTCGGCTGGGAAGAAGGCCGGGCCGACTATTCTCACCGGCCGCTTGCCGGCCTCTATCGACTGATGCTGGGCCGCCCCGGAGGCTTCGGCGTCCGCCGCGGGAATTGCCGCGACGCTGCCGAGGTCCGGCTTGGCCGACGGCAAGGGGATGATGGCATTGGTCATGTTTGTGGGCGTTACCGTTCGGGCCCTCAATTCGGCGACCCTGCTGTAGTAGCGTTTTAGGTCACATGCCTTGAAATTGACGTCGTCGCGGTAGCGGAATGCGGTCGGCAGATCGGTGTAGGGCTTGCGCGTGTCGAGAGAGACCATCTTTTCGGTTTCGAGGCTGACGTCGCTGAGCGTATAGAGGTCGACGCCCGGCTCGTCGCAGATGTAGCGGCATTGATCGGCCATATCCTTCACATCGTCGCTGCCGGCGAACTGCGACTTGGGTGCTGGGAAGAAATATCCATCCGAAAGGCGCACGCAGAACAGCATCGCGTTGCCGGCGCCCGTTGCCCTCGCCCCTGGCGCCGCCGCAGACACCGATTGGGTCTTCGCCGCCGCGCGCTTTGCCGCTGGCGCGCAGCCAAGCGCGACAAAACGTGCCCGCAGCCCCGACATGTCCCGGCCTGAATTGGAGGCCGCAGCGATCTGGCGCTGCACCTCGCTCCTGTTCCTGGCAAGATCGGCGCATGCGTTGAAGAAACCACCGAGGGAATTTTTCGCCGTACACTTGCGCTGCCTCTCGATGCCTTGGATCGCGGCAAGCTGGCGGTGCAACTGGGCAAGCTCGGGGCTCGTGCCGCCGCCACGGCCGGCCGAAGACAACTGATTTCTTATTGCACTGCAACTGTCGGCATAAGAACTGGACATGCCGAGCGCGAGCACGGTCAGGGTGACGAGCGCGATCATCATGGGGGACCAGAAACGGATCATCGGAAGGACGCGGCCCTTGTTGCTGAGAACCTGGAATGACAACTCTTTCGACTTCGGTAAGCTTTCGCTAAATGAGTTTTATCTAAACTTTCTAGTCTCCATGCATTGAGAGACTTGTCTCTAGTTTAATAGAAGAACCCCTGTGAATTCAATATTGCATTTTTATTTCGAGATTGAGACGAACTGCAAAACAATGCAGCTGGACCGACGGCTGGCAGGCCTGCCGGATCACTCCGGCGTTATCGGCATCCGGTCCTGAAACCTTTGTCCGACCTTTCGCGTTGAAGCGCGAAGGAGAACGCAGATGTCGATCCAGGTCACGGTATCGGAACTGACAAGAAATCTTTTTCATTCCCTGGGACTTGACCCGAGGCCCCTGAGCGCCGAGCAAAACCTGCTGCTGGAATGCTATCTGGCCGGGCAAATCCCGGAATCGGCCTGGAACGACTACGTCTTCGAGACACCCGACCTGGCGCGGCACGCCGAGGCGCGGCGTACCAGCCACTGACCGATGAGGGCGGTGCTGGGCGAGATGGTTTGGTAGTAGCTACCTGAGCGGCTCGCTGACCCTGGCAGATGTTTTCCGGCAGGAATTGCGTAAAAAATGGAAGCGGGATCGGCGATCCGCCGAACGCCGAACGGCGCTAGCACATTAAGCTGCGGCGCGCCCTGCACGGCGGAAACAGCTATTGGCCGATCTTGGGAGAGACGAATTGCAAGGTGAACACGTTGCCGGCAATCCCTTGCGCCAGTTGCGGCGAAAGGCTGAGCGGCGTGCAATCCTTCACTGCGGTCATTGCGGCGTCGATGAACGACTTTCGCGCCTTGTCGTCGCCGGCCACCTTGGCGGCGGTCGGCCGTGGCGGACCAAGCAGCGTGCCGTCGCGCTTGAAGCTGAAGCTCAGCGTGACGATGGAATTTCCGGCATCCACCGGCGGCGTCCAGCATGCCTGGATCGCCGTGCCAACTTCCTCCATCGTGTTGAGCTGGGCGGCAGCCGATGGGCAGGTGGCGCCAATCGCCAATGCGCCGCTAATCAGGAGCATTCCAGCGGTTCTTTTCATTGCAATTCCTCCACCGTCGACCCTTCCGGCCGCCCGCGTGCGATCGTCAGGATTGATGGTAGGGCTGGAGATGGCAAGGGCAATATGCTTTGGCGAAAGCTCTTGCCGAAAGCATTGGAGGCAGCCCCGCCCGCAGCGGCCGGCCAAAAAACAAAAGGCCGGCAGTGGGCCGACCTTTGTTTTCACCGCAGCGCCAGTACATCCGTGGTCGCGGGTGAATTGTCTCCAATAGACAGATTATAGGTAAACGAAACGTTAATCGAAGCCGCCATGCCATAGCTCCGAGCCCGGCTTTTGCCAGCGCTCCATGCGGTCATATGCGCGCATATGACGAAGCTTCCGCGGAGGCCTTGAACATTGTTTGATGCTGGAGGGATCATCAACGGCTGAGCCGTCGCCTTCTTGGTACGCCCAAGGGGAATCGAACCCCTGTTCCCGCCGTGAGAGGGCGGTGTCCTGACCGCTAGACGATGGGCGCGTTCAAGAACCGGCGATATAGGCTGGCGGCGGAGAAAAAGCAACTGGGGTCCGCCGGCTTTCCCGGGATCAAGAAAAAGCTGGCTGCTGCTAGCCTTTTGGCTCGATCAGGTCCCATAGATTGCCGTGGAGATCGGCGAAAACCGCCACCGTGCCGTAGGGCTCCAAGCGCGGTGGCTCGCGAAATTCGACGCCCTTCGCCACCATCGCCGCATGATCGCGGGCAAAGTTGTCGGTTTCCAGGAAGAGAAAAACCCGCCCGCCGGTCTGGTTGCCGATGCTCTTCCTTTGTGCCTCGTCGGAGGCCTGGGCCAGAAGCAGCCGCGCGCCGCGCCCGCTGGCCGGCGCGACCGTCACCCAGCGCTTGCCGCCGCCAAGGTCCACATTCTCCAGGAGCACAAAGCCCATTCGCTCGACATACCAGTCGATTGCTTCGTCATAGCTGTCGACGACCAGCGCAACGGTGGCGATATGACGGTTTTCGGCAAAGCCGGTCATTGCGCGCCGGGCTTCATTTGTTGCGGATCGCGAAGCGGCCGATTATGCGCCGCTCGCCCATATCGTAGACGAAGATCGTGCGGCTGCCATCGACAAGTTCGGCGTCGATCGAGACGCGATTGCCGGATAGCGACTGGCTGACCACCCTGGCGCCGACCGGCAGCACGATGTCTCCGCTGAGCGGTTCGCCGGCGGGCACCTGGATGTCGCCGGCCAGCGGCGGGCTCACCGGCGCTGCCTTGCGTGATTTGTAGACAATCGCCGCGATCACCACCATAAGGGCCAGCAAGAGCAGGCCGAGATTGATGGCCATGAAGCGGATGAGCCTGCCGCGCACCTTTTCGATCTCGGGGTTGAGCGGCTTTTCCCCGCCTTCAACAACGGCGTCTTCGTCGGCGGCGGGGCGGGCCATGGCAAACATTCCGGAACGATTCTCGATGAGCGCTCATAACGAAGAGGCCCCCGGATTGATAGAGGACCAATTCATGCAGGCAGAACCGATCGTGCTCGTGGCCGGCGCCGACGATGCCGGCCAGCGCATCGATCAGTGGCTGGCAGGCAGGCTCGGCCCGGAAATGTCGCGCAGCCGCGTGCAGATGCTGATCAGGCAGGGCGCGGTCTTGGTCGACGGCAAGGCCGTTGTCGAGACCAAGTGCAAGATGTCGCCGGGCGAAACTGTCTCGGTCGCCATGCCGGAGCCGGAACCGGCGGAGCCACAGGGGGAAAACATCGCCCTCGATATCCTCTATGAAGATGACGAACTGATCGTCATCAACAAACCCGCCGGGCTTGTCGTCCATCCCGGCGCCGGCAATTGGACCGGCACGCTGGTCAATGCGCTAATCCATCATTGCGGCGACAGCCTGTCCGGCATCGGCGGCGTGCGCCGGCCGGGCATCGTTCATCGCCTCGACAAGCAAACCAGCGGCGTCATGGTCGTGGCCAAGACCGACCGCGCCCACAAGGCGCTTTCGGAGGCCTTTGCCGATCACGGCCTGACAGGCGATCTCGAGCGCGCCTACCTGGCGCTGGTCTGGGGCATACCGCAGCGGCCGGCCGGAACGGTGGATGCCCCACTCGGCCGCGCCGCCGACCGTGTGCGTCGCGCCGTAGTACCCGAAGGACGCGACGATGCCCGCCGCGCCGTCACCCATTTTGCGGTGCAGGAGCGCTTCGGCGAAAACCAAAAGGAATTCGCGACCGCAAGTCTGGTCGAATGTCGCCTGGAGACCGGCCGCACCCATCAGATCCGCGTCCACATGGCCCATATCGGTCATCCGGTACTCGGTGATCCCGATTACGGCCAAGCCTTTCGCACCAAGGCCAACCGGTTGCCCGAACCGCTGAGAAGCCAGGTCAAGGCCTTCTCCCGGCAAGCTTTGCACGCCTGGCTCCTTGAATTTCGCCATCCGACTACCCATCTATCGATGAGGTTCGAGGCACCGATACCGAGGGACATGGAGGAACTCGTCGGCGGCTTTCGCAGTCTCTGAATCCGCCGCCCGGCAAGCTTCAAATCAACCATCAAAAAACCTGACTGGCGTTGTTCACTTCAGCGTGACACACTGTTTCGTGTTGAACAAATGCCTGTCTTTTCTGGTTTTGTTCCTGTATATATCTGATGTCGCGAGCGAGCCTTTGGTGCTCGCGTCACATGCCCGCCGCGTTTCGGGGGCATCACTCCAATAGAGAGGGGGCGCTATCATGGCCCAGTCACTACCCAGTATCGTTTCCGGCGAAGGCGGCCTCAGCCGCTACCTGGAAGAGATCCGCCGCTTTCCGATGCTTCAGCCGCAAGAAGAGTACATGCTCGCCAAGCGTTATGCCGAGCATGAGGACACTTCCGCAGCGCACAAGCTCGTCACCAGCCATTTGCGGCTCGTCGCCAAGATCGCCATGGGCTATCGCGGCTACGGCCTGCCGATTGGCGAAGTGATCTCGGAAGGCAATGTCGGCCTGATGCAGGCCGTCAAGAAATTCGAGCCAGAGCGTGGCTTCCGCCTCGCGACCTACGCCATGTGGTGGATCAAGGCCTCGATCCAGGAATACATCCTGCGCTCGTGGAGCCTGGTCAAGATGGGCACGACCGCCAACCAGAAGCGTCTGTTCTTCAACCTGCGCAAGGTGAAGGGCAAGATTCAGGCGCTTGACGACGGCGACCTCAAGCCCGACCAGATCGCCGAAATCGCCACGAGGCTGAACGTCTCGGAAGCGGAAGTCGTGTCGATGAACCGCCGCCTGTCGGGCGACGCCTCACTCAACGCGCCGATCCGGGCGACGGAAGGCGAGTCCGGCGAATGGCAGGACTGGCTGGTCGACGACCACGAAAGCCAGGAAGAGATGCTGATCGAGCAGGACGAGCTGGAAAACCGGCGCGGCATGCTGTCGGGTGCTCTTGCGGTGCTCAACGAACGCGAACGGCGCATCTTCGAGGCGCGCCGCCTCGCCGATGAGCCGCTGACCCTGGAAGAACTGTCGGCTGAGTTCGACATCAGCCGCGAGCGCGTGCGCCAGATCGAAGTGCGCGCTTTCGAGAAGGTGCAGGATGCCGTCAAGGCCGCCGCCAAGCGCCAGACCCAGGCGCTGCGCACCATCGAGGCGCAGCCGGCGGCTTAAAGCCGGCATCGGCAACAAGATAAAACGGCGGCGTCAGGAGACTGGCGCCGCCTTTTTGTATACCGCAGCGGGTGCTGTGATTGCTTCAAAGCCCATCCAGCGGAAATTTCAGATACCGTCGGCCATTGGCTTCCGGTTCCGGCAGGCGTCCGCCATTCATGTTGACCTGCAGCGCATGCAGGATCAGCCTCGGCATCGGCAATGTCCGGTCGCGCGCCTCGCGCAGGGCAACGAATTCGGCCTCGCCGCGCGCGGCGGCAAGATGTATGTTGTCGGCTTTCTGCGCGGCAACCGTGCTCTCCCATAACGCCTGGCGCCCGCCGGGCTGATAATCATGGCCGACAAAGACGCGCGTGTCCTCCGGCAGGGCCAGAATGCCCTGGATCGAGTGCCACAGGCGCGCGGCGCTGCCGCCGGGAAAATCCGTCCTTGCCGTGCCGCTGTCGGGCATGAACAGCGTGTCGTGAACAAAGGCTGCATCCCCGATCACATAGGTGATCGACGCCAGCGTGTGCCCGGGCGAGAAAAGCACCCTTGCTGGAAGCGTTCCCACCCGAAAAACCTCGCCGTCGCCGAACAGCCGGTCCCACTGCGAGCCGTCGGCGGGGAAATCCGGCCAGTTGTAGATCGCCTTCCACAATTTCTGGACCTCGACGATCCTCTCGCCGATCGCCGTCGGCGCCGCGGTCCTTTGCTTCAGGTACTGCGCGGCCGAGAAATGATCGGCATGCGGATGGGTGTCGAGAATCCATTCGACGCTCAGTCCCTCCGCCCTGACGAAATCCAGCAGCGCATCGGCATTGGCTGTCGAAACTGCGCCGGACTTCTCGTCGAAGTCGAGGACCGGATCGATTATGGCACACCGCTTCGTCACCCGGTCGGCGACGACATACTGGATGGCGCCGGTCGGCTTGTCGTGGAAACCGGTGACCTCAGGCTTTGCCGAACCTATGTCCAATCCGACGTCCCCTCCGTTAGCCAGACAGGAATGATTTTCTCTGCCAGAGCAACATAAGAGCATGCTTGTCTAGCGGGGCCCTGCCGTCAAGCACGCCTTGCCAGAAAAGCGACGGAAGTCGAAAAATGCCGGCCAGGCAACTGGAGCAATTCCAAGCGGTTTCCCGGGAAAGGCGCGTGGCGCTTTGCCCAAGGAATTGCGCAAAAACAAAGAGATGGTTCGCCGTTTCCGTGAACCGGAGAGCCGCTTTACGCGGAAGGCTGCTTGGTCTTCCTGAGATAGGGCAGGATGGTCTCGTAGGCGCCGAAGCGCTTGATGGCGTCCTCGTTGGAAACGGCCGCGGTGATGATGACGTCCTCGCCCTGTTTCCAGTTCGCCGGCGTCGCCACCTGGTGCTTGGCGGTCAGTTGCATGGAATCGACCGCGCGCAGGATCTCGTCAAAGTTGCGGCCCGTGGTCATCGGATAGGTCAGCACCAGCTTGATCTTCTTGTCGGGCCCAATGACATAGACCGAACGCACGGTGGCATTGTCGGCGGGCGTGCGGCCTTCCGAGGTCTCGCCGGCACCGGCAGGCAGCATGTCGTAAAGCTTGGCGACCTTGAGATCCTTGTCGCCGATCAGCGGATAGTTCACCGAATGGCCGGTCGCCGTCTTGATATCGTCCTGCCATTTGCCGTGGCTTTCGACCGGATCGACCGAAATGCCGATGATCTTGACGTTGCGCTTCTTGAACTCGCCCTCGAGCCCCGCCATCGTGCCCAACTCGGTCGTGCAGACGGGAGTGAAATTCTTCGGGTGGCTGAACAGCACCGCCCAGCCGTCACCGATCCACTGGTGAAAGCTGATCGGTCCTTGCGTGGTCTCGGCGGTGAAATCCGGGGCGATATCGTTGATGCGAAGGCTCATGTTGTTTCCCTACCCTTGAAATGTTGCCGGCAACGGCTGGCGAGCGCTCAAATCTTTTTAACACCTCGGCGGCAACCCACAAATGCCTAAAGCCACAGGCGCCCGTCGCGCCCGCGAAAAAATTTCTCTTCTTGCCGCCAAGTTCGGCAGGAATTTCCGAGGAGACCGCTTATGCCTTGTTGACGGCCAGCGTCGCCGCAAGATCTTCCATGCGCTGCGCCAGCGCGCCAAGCGCGTTGGTCAGCACGCTGTCGCTCTTGTCGGCCTTGGTCAGCGCCTCGTCGCGGGTCTTGCGCAAGGTCAGCACTTCGCTTTCCATGCCCTTGACGCGCTTCTGCAGCTCCGAGAGTTCATCCATGACCATGATGCCGGCCATGACCGTCAGCCGCTGGTCGCCGATCTCGCCGAATGAATCCTTCAGATGCGAGACGTAGCGGTCGAAACGCTCGGCGAGATCGATCAGATGCTCTTCCTGGCCTTCGTCGCAGGCCATCCGATACTGCTTGCCGTCGATGGAAACCGTGACCTGTGCCATCAGCCTACCTATCCAACACAGCGCGGATGGTTTCCATGGCGGTCACCAGTCGTCGCGACACTTCCTTGTTGGCATCCTCCAGCCGCTCGGCGCGCGCCTCGGAACTGTCGAGCTCCTGCGCCAGCCGCGAGCGGTCGGCATTCATCCGCTGCACCTCGGCCTCGGCTTCCGAATAATCGCGCTCATGCTCGAGCTTGGCCGCGACGGCGTTTTCCAGGCCTTCCATGGCCTTGCCCAGCCTTGCGATGACTTCCTTGAGTGTCGTTTCCCCGGTCATGGCCTCGTCCTGTGCCCTGCCCATCACCGAATCGCTCGCGTTCAGAACGCGTTATCTCTGAAACATTAGGCACCGGGTGAAGGCGACGTCAACAAAGCTCTCGCGACTGTCCCCTGCTAACGCTAATATAGGCCTGCCCGCGGCATCACAAGGCCGGCAAATGCGCACCGGTTTGTTGACTAAAAGTGCGCGCCTGCTATGTGTCGCGCACGTTTTTCAAGGGCTCTCCCAAGGCCCCGAACCCCACCCCGGAGGAACCATGACGTCGCGTGAACAACATGACCGGATGGCCAATGCGATCCGCTTTCTCTCCATGGACGCGGTCGAGAAGGCGAACTCCGGCCATCCCGGCCTGCCCATGGGCTGCGCCGACATTGCCACGGTGCTGTTCACCCGTTTCCTGAAATTCGACGCCAAGGCGCCGCATTGGGCCGACCGCGACCGCTTCATCCTGTCGGCCGGCCATGGCTCGATGCTGCTCTACTCGCTGCTCTACCTGACCGGCTACGAAGACATGACGATCGACCAGATCAAGCACTTCCGCCAGTTGGGCTCGAAAACCGCCGGCCATCCCGAATATGGCCACGCCGCCGGCATCGAAACGACCACCGGCCCGCTCGGCCAGGGCCTTGCCAATTCTGTCGGGTTCGCGCTCGGCGAGCGCATCATGAACGCCGCCTTCGGCAACGACCTCGTCAGCCACTACACCTATGTGCTGGCCGGCGACGGCTGCCTGATGGAAGGTGTCTCCCAGGAGGCGATCGCGCTTGCCGGGCACCTCAAGCTCAACAAGCTGATCGTGTTCTGGGACAACAACAACATCTCGATCGACGGCCCGGTGTCGCTGGCTGACAATACCGACCAGGTCGCGCGCTTCCAGGCTTCCGGTTGGAACGCCAGCCACATCGACGGCACGGATCCGGAAGCCATCGCCTATGCGATCGAAGCCGCCCGCCATTCCGACAAGCCGACGATGATCGCCTGCAAGACGACCATCGGCTTCGGCGCCCCGACCAAGGCCGGCACCAACAAGGCGCACGGCTCGCCCCTCGGCGCCAACGAGATCGCCGGCGCGCGCAAGTTCTTCAACTGGGAGTCACCCCCCTTCGAGGTTCCAGCCGACATCCTCGATGCCTGGCGCACGGCCGGCACGGCCGGCGCCGAGGCGCGCGCCGACTGGGAAGGTCGCCTCGCCAAGACCGACGCCAAGCTCAGGGCAGAGTTCGAGCGCCGCGTTGCCGGCAAGCTGCCGTCCAACTTCGACGCCGTCATTGCCGACTACAAAAAGAAGCTCTCCGCCGACAAGCCGAAGGTCGCCACCCGCAAATCTTCCGAAATGGCGCTGGAAGTCATCAACGGCGCCGTGCCCGAAACCATCGGCGGCTCGGCCGATCTCACCGGCTCCAACAACACCAAGACCAGCCAGACCAAGAACATCACCCCGGACGACTACGGCCAGCGCTATGTCCACTACGGCATCCGCGAACACGGCATGGCTGCCGCCATCAACGGGCTGACGCTGCATGGCGGCCTGATCGCCTATGGCGGCACTTTCCTGTGCTTCTCCGACTACGCCCGCCCCTCGATGCGGCTGGCCTCGCTGATGGGCATCCGCTCGATCTTCGTCATGACCCATGATTCCATCGGTCTCGGCGAAGACGGCCCGACCCATCAGCCGGTCGAGCATGTGGCGGCACTGCGCGCCATCCCCAACCACAACGTGTTCCGTCCGGCGGACGCGGTCGAGACCGCCGAATGCTGGCAGTTGGCCCTTGAATCGGAAAAGACGCCGTCAACGCTGGCGCTGACCCGACAGAACCTGCCGACCGTGCGCACCGAATTCACAGAGAAGAACCTGAGCAGCCAGGGCGCCTATGAGCTCGCCGCCGCCAGCGGCGAAGCCGCGGTGACGATCTTCGCCACGGGTTCGGAAGTCGAGATCGCGCTCGGCGCCCGCGACCTCCTGGAGAAGCACGGCCATCCGACCCGCGTCGTTTCGGTTCCTTGCTTCGAACTTTTCGATAAGCAGGGCGAGGACTACCGCCGCAAGACGATCGGCAATGCGAAGGTGAAGATGGCGATCGAAGCCGGCATCCGCCAGGGCTGGGATCACCTCATCGGCTCCGATGGCATCTTCATCGGCATGACCGGCTTCGGCGCCTCGGGAACGATCGAGCAGCTCTATCCGCATTTCGGCATCACCGCCGAGGCGGCCGCCAAGGCGGCGGAAGCCCGCCTGCATGGCAAGTAAGGCCGTGCTTGTTGCCCAAAAGTGTATCTCGATTTTGGGACAGCGACATGTATGAAACAAGAACGCTCGGCGAAACCGCGTACAGCGGTTCCGCCGGACTGGCCTGACCTAATCGATTTAAATCCACGTCGCCGCGGCTGGATTCTTTCCGCTTCCGCCGCTATGAAGCTGCGGACCAATCGTCTGCCCTCCAGCTCCCAAGGAGAGAAAAATGACCGTCAGAGTTGCCATCAACGGATTCGGCCGCATCGGCCGCAACATCCTGCGCGCCATCCATGAATCCGGCCGCAAGGACATCGACGTCGTCGCCGTCAACGACCTCGGCCCGGTTGAAACCAACGCCCACCTCCTGCGCTACGACAGCGTACACGGCCGCTTCCCGCACGAAGTATCGGTTTCCGGCGACCAGATCACCGTCGGCAAGGAGACGTTCAAGGTCACCGCGATCAAGGATCCGACCCAGCTGCCGTGGAAGGAGCTCGGCGTCGACATCGCGCTCGAATGCACCGGCATCTTCACCGCCCGCGACAAGGCAGCCGCACACCTGACCGCCGGCGCCAAGCGCGTCCTCGTTTCGGCGCCCGGTGAAGGCGCCGACCTCACCGTCGTCTACGGCATCAATCACGACAAGCTGAACAAGGACCACATCGTCATCTCGAACGCGTCCTGCACCACCAATTGCCTGGCGCCGCTGGCCGCAGTCCTGCACGAGACGGTCGGCATCGAAAAGGGCATGATGACGACGATCCATTCCTACACCGGCGACCAGCCGACGCTGGACACCATGCACAAGGATCTCTACCGCGCCCGCGCCGCGGCACTCTCGCAGATCCCGACCTCGACCGGTGCCGCCAAGGCCATCGGCCTGGTGCTGCCCGAGCTCAAGGGCAAGCTCGACGGCATCTCGATCCGCGTGCCGACGCCGAACGTCTCGCTCGTCGACTTCAAGTTCATCGCCAAGCGCTCGACGTCGGCGCAGGAGATCAACGAGGCGGTGATCGCCGCCTCCAATGGCAAGCTCAAGGGCATCCTGTCGGTTACCCATCATCCGAACGTGTCGATCGACTTCAACCACGACCCGCACTCCTCGATCGTGGCGCTCGACCAGACCAAGGTGATGGACGGCAACTTCGTTTCGGTGCTGTCCTGGTACGACAATGAATGGGGCTTCTCCAATCGCATGGGCGATACCGCGGTCGCCTTCGGCAAGACCATCGCCTGATCGCGGGCCCATCTTCCAGAGACTTGAAACGCCCGGCTTGGTCCGGGCGTTTTTCGTCGGAATACTCGGCAAGGCGTCGCTTCGCTCCTGCTAAGCCGAAGGACGACGAACTTGTAGGGCTTCGGCCAAAAAACCGCTCTCCCGCCTTGCGCCGGCCATGCCTTCGCCCCACTCTTCCTTGAATCGAGAGAAGAGGCAGGGGACAAGTCACGGATGGAGCATGCGATCTATCTCGTCACGCTGGTGGGCACCGCGCTTGTCGTCGTCGCCGCGTTTTCGAGCCTGATCGCCTTCCGCTTCGGCGCACCGCTGCTGCTTCTGTTTCTCTGCATCGGGCTCGCCACCGGGACCGATGGCCTCGGCATCGAGTTCGACAACGCCCGCATCGCCTATTTTGCCGGCTCACTGGCGCTGGCGGTGATCCTGTTCGATTCCGGCTTCGGCACGCCGCTCAATGCCTTGCGGCAGGCAGCCGGGCCGGCGCTGTCGCTGGCCACATTCGGCGTGATCCTCACCACCGGCCTGTTCGGCGCCGCCGCCTACTATCTGCTCGATCTCACCTGGCTGGAATCCTTCCTGCTCGGTGCCGCCGTCGCCTCCACCGACGCGGCCGCCGTGTTCTTCCTTTTGCGCGCCGGCGAGATCAATCTGCGCGAGCGCGTGCGCTCCACGCTGGAGGTGGAATCCGGCACCAACGATCCGATCGCCATCTTCCTGACCATCACCCTGGTCGAGATCATAGCCGCCCATGCCGACCCCGAGGCCAATGTCCTGGTCACCAACCTCGTCCTCGGCTTCCTCATCAACATGGGCCTGGGCGCCATTGTCGGCGTGCTGGGGGGCCTCGCCATCGTGCGCCTCGTCGACCGGCTCAATCTCGACCATGGCCTGCTGCCGATCTTCGTGCTGACCCTGTCGCTGATGGTCTTCGCCGCCGCCGGCGCCATCGGCGGCTCCGGTTTCCTGGCGGTCTATCTTGCCGGTCTCGTCGCGGGTAATTCCGACATCCGCGCCGTCACTATCCTCAAGCGCTTCCAAGACGGCATGTCCTGGCTGGCGCAGATCATCATGTTCCTGATCCTCGGCCTGTTCGCGACGCCCTCGCAATTCCCGGCGATCATGGTGCCGGCGGTGCTGCTTGGCCTGTTCCTGATGTTCGTCGCCCGGCCGATCGCGGTCTGGCTTTGCCTGGTCCCGTTTCGTCTGCCGCGCCCCGAAGTCGCGTTTGTTTCCTGGGTCGGCCTGCGCGGCGCCGTCTCGATCCTGCTTGCCATCACTCCCTTGCTCGGCGGGCTGGAGAATGGCCGCACCATCTTCAACGCCGCCTTCATCATCGTCCTGGTGTCACTCGTCATCCAGGGCTGGACCGTTGGTCCGCTGGCGCGCCGTCTCGGCCTGATCGTGCCGGCGCGGCTCGGACCTCTGGACAAGGTCGAGCTCGAACTGCCGGGCTCGGCCCATCACGAACTCCTCGCCTACCGCGTCGCGCCGGGCAGCCCGGTGGCGCGCGGCGAGCGCATCCCTCGCTGGGCGCGGCCCTCGCTGGTGTTGCGCGATGGACGCTCGATGCGTTTCCAGGACATGGGCAGGCTTGCCGCCGGCGACCAGGTCTACATCTTCGTGCCGGACCGCTATCCACGCCTGCTCGACAAGCTGTTCGCCAGCCGCGCCGTCGTCGACCCCGAGGACGCCGATTTCTTCGGCGCCTTCGCCGTCGATCCGGCGCGTTCCGCTGCCGAACTGGAAGCCGCATACGCGCCGGGCCTGAGCGAGGCGGAACAGAAGCTCACCGTCGGCGCTCTGGTCACGGCGCGGCTCGGCGGCCACGTCGAATACGCCGACCGCGTGCTGATCGGCCCGATCGAGCTGATCGTGCGTGACGTCGACGACAAGGGCAGGATCACAGGCCTGGGCCTCTCCTTCGAACCGACCGCGCCCGTGGCGCGGGTACCGGTCTTCCTCAGCGCCGGCGAGATCGCCGACCGGATCAAAGCTTTCGTCCAAACCTGGCGCAAGCCGGTGGAAACACCGATCACCGCGGCACGCGCAGACGAGAAAACCGAGCCGGCGGTGGACAAGGCAACGACCGAAAGCTGACACGGCGATCCTTTGCGCCGCACCCATCCGCCTGCCGTGACGCTTCGCGACGTCGACGCCTTCGCCTTGAAAATTTCGCGCCCTCCCCAGCCAAGTCTTGCATCGTCGTCGGTGCGGGGTATGGTCCCGGCGATTTCTCAGCGAAAGGAACCAGCATGGCCAGCTTCAAGACACTGGACGATATCGGCAACATCAATGGCAAGCGCGTGCTGGTGCGCGTCGACCTCAACGTTCCGGTCGCTGACGGCAAGGTTACCGACACGACCCGCATCGAACGCATCGCGCCGACCATCGCTGAATTGTCAGGCAAGGGCGCCAAGGTCATCCTGCTCGCCCATTTCGGCCGGCCCAAGGACGGTCCCTCGCCGGAATTCTCGCTGGAGCCGATCGCCAGGGCGACGGCCGAGGTGCTTGGCCGTCCCGTGGGCTTTGCCGGCGACTGCGTCGGCGACACGGCGGGAAGTGCGGTCGCCGCCATGAACAAGGGCGACGTGCTGCTGCTCGAGAACACCCGCTTCTACAAGGCCGAGGAGAAGAACGACCCGGCCTTCACCGAACGGCTCGCCGCCAATGGCGATATCTTCGTCAACGACGCCTTCTCCGCTGCCCACCGGGCGCATTCCTCGACCGAGGGACTGGCGCATCTGTTGCCAGCCTTTGCCGGCCGCACCATGCAAGCCGAACTGGAAGCGCTGGAGAAGGGCCTTGGAAATCCTGTTCGCCCGGTGGTCGCCATCGTCGGCGGCGCCAAGGTCTCGACCAAGATCGACCTGCTGATGAACCTGGTCAAGAAAGTCGACGCGCTGGTCATCGGCGGCGGCATGGCCAACACCTTTCTCGCCGCACGCGGCACCGATGTCGGCAAGTCGCTGTGCGAGCACGACCTCGCCGCTACCGCCAAGCAGATCATGACCGAGGCGGCCGAGGCCGGCTGCGCCATCATCCTGCCCGTCGACGGCGTCGTGGCGAAGGAATTCAAGGGGGGCGCGGCCAGCGAAACCGTGGCCATCGCCGACGTGCCTGCGGATGGCATGATCCTCGATGTCGGCGAAAAGACCGTGAGGGCCGTTGCCGACTGGATCGACCGCGCCGCGACCTTGGTCTGGAACGGGCCGCTCGGCGCGTTCGAGATCGAACCCTTCGATCGCGCGACGATGGCGGCAGCCAGGCATGCGGCGGCGCGCACCAAGGCCGGCAAGCTGGTTTCGGTGGCCGGTGGCGGCGATACCGTGGCGGCGCTCAACCAGGCCGGGGTTGCCGACGATTTCACCTATGTCTCGACTGCCGGCGGCGCCTTCCTCGAATGGATGGAAGGCAAGCCGCTGCCGGGCGTCGACGTGCTCAAGCGTTGAGACGATCAACTCGAGGCGAGCGCGCGGCGTTGCCGGGACTTTCGATCGATTGGAGCTTTCCGGCGTCATTCCTTTGGCGGTAGTGTCCTGTCAGGCGCAGAACAACACCGTCAAGGAGTAGCACGATGAGCGAACGTCTCGAAGACATTGCCGCCGCGATGGTGGCCAACGGCAAGGGCCTGCTGGCCGCCGACGAAAGCTCGGGAACCATCAAGAAGCGCTTCGACGTCATCGGCGTCGAATCGACCGCGGACAGCCGGCGCGACTACCGCGAGATGATGTTCCGCACCAGTGACGCCATGACCAGGTATATTTCCGGCGTCATCCTTTACGACGAGACTATTCGGCAGAAAGCGGCCGATGGCACGCCGCTGGTCGATATCATCAAGGCTTCAGGCGCCATCCCCGGAATCAAGGTCGATGCCGGCGCCAAGCCCCTGGCCGGCTTTCCCGGCGACACGGTCACCGAGGGCCTCGACGGCCTGCGCGAGCGGCTCGCCGACTATTACAAGCTCGGCGCCCGCTTCGCCAAATGGCGTGCCGTGATCGACATCGACAAGGCAAAGGGCGTGCCGTCGGTCACCTCGATCAGCGCGAACACCCATGCGCTCGCCCGCTATGCGGCCCTTTGCCAGGAAGCCGGCATCGTGCCGATCGTCGAGCCGGAAGTGCTGATGGACGGCGCCCACGACATCGACACGTGCTATGAAATCTCGAGGGCGACGCTGACGAAGCTCTACGACGAGCTCTACGCGGCCCGGGTGGTGCTCGAGGGCACGATCCTGAAGCCCAACATGGTGCTGGCGGGCAGGAAGTCGGGCGCGGTGAGCAGCCCTGAAGAGGTCGCGGAAAAGACCATAAAACTGTTCCGTGAGGCCGTGCCGGCGGCGGTGCCGGGCATCGCCTTCCTCTCCGGCGGCCAGGAGGACGAGGAAGCGACCGCCAACCTCAACGCCATCAACGCCATCGGCCCGCATCCGTGGAAGCTGACCTTCTCCTATGGCCGCGCCCTGCAGGCTGCCCCGCAGAAGGCCTGGAGCGGCAAGGCATCCAATGTTGCCGCGGGTCAGGCCGCCTTCACCCACCGTGCCCACATGAACCATCTGGCGGCGCTTGGACAATGGAAGCCGAGCCTGGAGCAGGCTGCCTGACCACGGTTTTCCGTCTCTATCGGACCCGGGCCATGCGCCCGGGTTTTGCTGCGCTCCGCCGGACTTGGGATGAAGCGCCTCCATCCCTATTTCTCTCCAGCGCAGCCGGCGCGATGTCGGCTCATGCCCGTCCCGAACGTCCTTGGGATGAAGCCAGGGAGAGGTTCATGCATCGCAACAAGGTCGTTTCACGCGAGGATTGGTTCCGGGCACACAAAGCGCATCTGGCGCGCGAGAAGGAATTGACGCGATTTCGCGAGCGCATCGCGGCGGAACGGCGCGAATTGCCTTGGCTGAAGGTGAGAAAGGACTACGTCTTCGAAACCGAGCAGGGTCCAAGATGCCTGGCCGAACTGTTCGCCGGCCGCAGCCAGCTGATCGTCTATCATTTCGTGTTCGGGCCCGGGTCGACCCATCATTGCGAAAGCTGTGCGTTCGTCGCCGACCACATGGACGGCGCCAACCAGCATCTGAGACATCATGACGTGTCGCTTGTCGCGGTGTCACGCGCGCCGCTTGCCGAGCTGCTGCCCTACCGAGAGCGCATGGGTTGGAAATTCGACTGGGTCTCATCCTATGCCTCGGACTTCAACTTCGACATGCAGGTGTCGTTCACCGACAAGCAGATCGCATCCGGTGAAGCGATCTACAATTTCGAGACGCCCGTTCTGAAATCGAAAGACCTGCCGGGCACCACCGTGTTCTACCGGGACGAGACCGGCGACATCTTCCTGACCTTCATGTCGCGCGCCCGCGGCAGCGAACAGCTGATCGGCGCCTATCAATATCTCGACCTTGCGCCGAAAGGCCGCGACGAGACCGGGCCTTATAGAACCTTGATGGACTGGGTGCGGCTGCATGACCAGTATGGAAACAGGTCGCAAGCGGACAGGGCTTAGGCATTCAGCGATTCCATCGAACATTGGACGCTTGAAGGCGTCCGCCACCGGTGCAAGGATCGTTCACCTCCGGCGCAACATGCGTTAAATGCTGCTCGATGCGACGCTTTCCGGCTCTCCTCACTTGGCTCGCCTTCCCTGTCTATGTCTGGCAGGGGCTTGGCGTGCGCCGACGCACCTCGCGCATGCTGCCCGCGCAAGGCCCGGTCATGCATGAGATAGCCGGCGGCCAGCCGGCGGTCTGGCTGCTGGTGCTGGGCGATTCCTCCGCCGCCTCGGTCGGCATCGAAAAATCCGAGAATGGCCTGGCCGCGCAGCTGGCCGTCCTGATCTCGCAGCGAACCGGCCGCGCCGTGCGCTGGCGCGCCGCCGGGTTCAATTCGGCGACGTCGGGGCAGATCCGCGACCACGTCCTGCCCAATCTCTCGGCCGATCCGTGGACGCATATCGTGCTCGCCATTGGCACCAACGACACCAAGAATTTCCACTCCGTGCCCCGCTTCAAGAGGGCGTTCGGCGGTCTACTCTACGCCCTGCGCGCCAAATGGCCTGAGGCCCGCGTGGTGTGGTCTCCTGTGCTGGAGTTCACGCAAGCGCCAGCCATGCCGCCGCTGCTCGGCAAGATCCTGGAAATTCGCGCCGGTGAGATGAACCGGATGGGCAAACGTCTTTGCCTCGAACGCGGTGCGGTGCCGGCGCCGCGCTTGCCGATCACCAATCCCGAAGCCGGCTTCGCCTCGGACGGATTTCATGCATCGGAAGCCGGTTACCGGGCCTGGGCCGAGCACCTCGTCGGCTGCGTGATCGAAGAGTGATTGCCGCCGGCTCGTGCCGGCCCGATATTCCATCCTGCGCATTCCAGGCGGGAAACCGCCAGACACCTTCCTGGAACTGCGCTACGTCCAATGTCCAAGCACGGCCGTTATCGAAATGGCCGCCATGGCCAGGAGCGCCAGCTTCCAGAAGTCGCTGCGCCGTTTCAGCCCCGGCCAGCCGAGCGGCTTGATCAACTGGATGACCATGATGCCAAGGATGACGAGGGCGAGGAGTTTCGACATGCCGCCTTTGACCAGCATCGCGGTCGGCTGTCAAAGCGCGTCGTTCGTCGCTCGAATAAAATAGGCGCCGCGATCCGGACTGGAACGCGGCGCCAGCCTTTGATCGGGGAACGATCTACTTCAGCGGCTTGAGGCCGGCCTCGATCGAAGCGCGCTTCGATTCCAGGAATGGCGGCAGGGCCAACTTTTCGCCCAGCGTCTCCAGCGGTTCGTCGGCGGTGAACCCCGGCCCGTCAGTGGCGATCTCGAACAGGATGCCATTCGGCTCGCGGAAATAGAGGGAGCGGAAATAATAGCGCTCGACCTCGCCGCTCGACGGCAGACGGAATTCGGCCAGCCGCGCCGTCCATTGATGCAGCGTCTCCTGGTCCGGCGCCCTGAAGGCGACGTGATGAACCGCACCGGCACCTTGCCTTGCCGGCGCCAGTCCCGGCTGCACCAGGACGTGCAATTCCGCCGCCGGCCCACCCTCGCCCATTTCAAAGACCTGAACCTGGCCCTCCGGCGAGGCATAGTCTCGGACCTTGCGCATGTTCATCACTTGCGTCACCACTGCTTCGGTATTGGTGAGGTCGGGAACGCTGATGACGATCGGCCCGAGCCCGCGGATCTGGTGTTCGACCGGCACGCGGCTTTGCGCCCAGGGGCGGCTGTCGCCCTTGCCGTCATCGCTGACGAGGCGCAGACGCTGGCCCTCGGGGTCCTCGAAATCCAGGCTGGCGTAGCCACCGATGTCGGCAATCTCACTCGTGACGATATTTTCGTCAGTCAAGTGTTGCTTCCACCAGGCAAGGCTGTCCTGGCCACCAACCCTGAGGCTGGTCCGGACAATGCTGTGGGTGCCGCGTCGCTCGCGGCCGACCGGCCAGTCGAAGAAAGTAAGGTCGGTGCCCGGCGTCGCTTCGCCATCGGCATAGAAGAGGTGGTAGGCTGAGGTATCGTCCTGGTTCACCGTCTTCTTGACCAGCCGCAAACCCAGCACCCTTGTATAGAAATGAAGATTTCCACGCGCATTGGCGGTGATGGCGGTCAGATGGTGAATTCCTGTCAGTTGAAGGCTCATGGTCGTCTCCCTGTTTTTGGGGAAGAATTTTCTCCTTCCATATCAGAACTTCGGATCCCGGGCTGGAGACCACGTATCCTGACAGTCCGTCGCCAAAGGCTGAACAATGGATCATGACCAGGCATTGCATTAGTGAACAATCTCGGCCTTCTAAACCTGCTTCGGGCCGCGGTCTGATGCAGTGAAAACGATACCTTTCACAGGGATAACGCACCGATCGCAACTATTATCCAGGCCCTGCCATCCTCCTGACAGACTGCTGTCAGGAGGGGTGTGCGATACTGTCTTCATTCACAGAGAGGAGACTAGCCATGACCGGTTCCACCATTCTGCGCGGCATGCAGCACTATGTCGGCAAGATTCGTACGATGCGCAACGAGATCCGCACCCAGCGGTTCATCAACTCGCTGCCGGCGGACATTCGCAAGGATATCGGCTGGCCGGACATGTATGCCGAACGTCGCCTTCGCGACAATTGAGACGAATTTTTCGGCAAAGCGGTTGGATGTAGGCGCCCCAACGCCCAGATGATAAGTCCGGCACGCGAGGGACGGAGCGAGCGTATGCCCAAGCAGAAGACAATTGGCCTTCTTTTCATAGACGGCTTCGCCGACTGGGAATATGGCCTGCTGGCCGCCTCGGCGGTCGAATGGTTCGGCGCCCGCGCGGTTTCGCTGACACCCGATGGCAGGCCGGTGAGCGGGATCAGCGGTTTCCGGCTGACGCCCGACCGCTCGGCCGGCGCCGATGAAAATGCCGATCTCGATGCCATCGCCGTCATTGGCTCCGACCGATGGGCGGGCGAGGCGCCGCCCGAGGTGGCGGAATTGCTCAGGGACGTTGCGATGCGGGATGGTGTCGTCGGCGGTATCTGCGCCGGAACGCTGGCGCTGGCCCGAGCCGGCATGTTCGAGAAGGCGAGGCACACCAGCAATGGCCGTGACTGGATCAATCGCCACATTGCTGGCTATGCTGGCGATCACAATTATCAGGACGTGCCGCATGCCGTGTCCGATGGCAAGATCGTTTCCGCGCCAGGTTCGGCGCCCGGCACCTTCGCGCTGGCTTTCCTGAAGACGCTCTATCCTGAACGAAACGGCGAACTTGCCGAGATGCGGACGCTGTTCGCCAGGGAGTATGCTGAACCTTCCTGACAGAATGGTGTCAGGAGCGCCATGCCATAGATGCGAGCGGTGAACAGGACGAGCGATGAAGAGCTGGACCGACAGATTGAACACGCCGGGGGTCAACGGCATCAGACCGGCCCCGCGCACGGTGGCAGATGGAGTCGAAGACCAGACGACGCTGGTGCCGACGGCGCAACAGGTCGACGAATTCATCCGCTCGATTCCCGAAGGCGTCGAGATGGACGTTCGCGTGCTGCGCACGGCGCTTCCCTTTGAACGTGGCGCCGAAGTGACATGCCCGGTCGCGATCGGCTATCATCGGCGTACCGTTGCCGAAGCAGCCATTGAGTATCTCGGGCGCGGCATGACGCTGAGCGATGTCGCGCCTTTCTGGCGCGAGCTCGATGCCAATGACGCCGACAACGAGGAAATTGTCCTTCGGCGCGGAATTTGTGGCCGCGCAGCGCAAGTGCGAAGGCTTGAAACCATGATGCATGCCGCCGAGTGTTCTGCGGTTTCGGAATAAAGGCATGCGCAAGAACACGATGCATGCAGCCCAACCGGTTTTGGGCGACATGCATAGGAACAACATCGAGGGACCATACGATGCGACGCGCCGACAGGCTCTTCCAGATCGTGCAGCATTTGCGCGGTGGCCGTCTGGTCACCGCGCAGAAGCTTGGCACATGGCTCGAGGTTTCCGAGCGAACCATCTATCGCGACATAGCCGACCTTCAGTCGACCGGAGTGCCGATCGATGGGGAAGCGGGCGTCGGCTACATGATGAGGGAGGGTTTCGACCTTCCACCGCTGATGTTCACGCGTGACGAGATCGTGGCGCTGGTCGCCGGCGCCCGCATGGTGCGTGCCTTTGGCGGTGCGGCCATGGCCCGGGCCGCTGATGAGGCTTTGGTCAAGATCGGCGCGGTGCTGCCCGATGCCGAAAAGGACCGTATCGCTCGCACCGAGATCCACACGC